>NZ_JBEPOB010000001.1:3765769-4076538 GCF_040546595.1 Bosea sp. OAE506
GGCCGACGGCGGCCATCTGGAACATCACCCACTGGATCGTCTCGTAGCGGGCGGCGGGATCGGTGGGCAGCAGCTTGCCGGTCTTCTCGGCGAGATAAATCAGGATCGCGCCCGATTCCCACAGAGCGAAGGGCTTTCCGCCCGGACCGTCCGGATCGATGATCGCGGGGATCTTGCCGTTGGGATTGAGCGACAGGAACTCCGGCCCCCAGGTCTCGTTCTGGCCGATATTGATGGTGTGCGGCTCATAGGGAAGGCCGAGTTCCTCCAGCGCGATCGAGACCTTCACGCCGTTGGGGGTCGGCAGCGAATAGAGCTGGATGCGGTCGGGGTGCTGGGCCGGCCAGCGCTGCGTGATCGGGAAGGCGGAGAGGTCTGCCATGGCGGGCTCCGGTGCTGAGCCGGTGCCGCTCATGGGCGCCGGGTGGATGGGAGATAGGCGCGCCGCCCGGCTGCGCAATCACGTGAGCGTCGCACGGAGCGCATCGTGACCGCGCGCTCAGCGCGGGGCCGGCGCCGCGGGCGCCTCAAAGCGGGGGCTCGCGCCCTCGCCCTGCCCCTGCTCGGAGCGGAAGACGGCGATGGCCTCTTCCAGAAGCGTCTCCAGCGAGGGGCCGGCATCGTCACAGGCGATCGGGCGCAGCCGCGTCTCGACCAGCGAGAGATGGCTGCTCATCGCCTTGACCGCCCTGCCACGCTCGCGGCCCGCCAGCGCCTTGAAGATCAGCCGGTGCTCCTCGCAGCCGCAGGCCGAGCCCAGCGTCGTCTCGTAGCGCTTCACCAGCATGATCGTCCGGCCGATCAGCTCATGGGCCTGGCGCTGGACGATGGGGTTGCGGATCATCTCCGCCAGCAGGAAATGGAATTCGGCCGAGAGCTTCTGCCATGTTGCCTGGTCGCCGCGGCGCAGGGCGTCGGCCTCCGCATCGACATGCTCGCGCAGCCGCTCGATCTGCGCCTCTGTCAGATGGTCGGCGAGATGGGCGACCATGCCGCTCTCGAGGATGCGGCGGGCCTCGTAGACAACCCGGCCCTCGCGCAGATCCGGCTCGATGGTGAAGGCGCCGCGATTCCTGACGATCTCCAGCAGCCGCTCGTGACCCAGCCGGTGCAGCACCTTGCGGATGCGCTCGCGGCTGACGCCGAAGAGCTCGGCGAGACGATGCTCGCCCAGCTTGGTGCCGCCCGGCAGGCCACCCGCCAGGAGCAGGCGCGAGAGGATCGCGTGAACCGCCGCCTCGTTCATGCCGCCCGTCTCGACATCATTGCTCCGCCCGCGAACCTACCGCCCGCCATCGGTCCATCCTAGCATCGACCGGGCCGATTTTTATGCACATTCGAATAGCGATTGTGCACAAAAATCACGCCGATGCCGCTCGCAACGTGCTCAACCGGGGCACAGAGATCGATTCCGCTGCCGCGCCTACAATACTGATATCATTGCTTTTATTCGCGCCCCTCCACTGTATCCCGCACTTGGCACGACGGTTGCTGACCTGTCCTCTCGTTCGCGCCGTCGGGAGCGCGCCGCATTCGAGAGGTCCGACCATGGATATGCTGTCCGCAGGCAAGCCGAACCGCCGCGCACTCCTCAGGGCGGGCCTCGGCGCCACGGCGCTGATCGCCGCCCCGTCCGTGCTGCGGGCCCAGACGAAGGAACTCGTGGTCGGCGGCGCCGCCGGGCACAAGCCCTGGGTCGAGCAGACCGTCGTGCCCATGTTCGAGAAGAAGTACAACTGCAAGGTGATCTTCGAGGGCACCCGCTCGCTGGTGAACCTCGAGAAGATGCAGAAGAACAAGGACAAGCCCTACATGTCCGTCGTCCAGATGGACGATCCGGTCATGATCCTGGCGGTCAAGGAGGGCCTGCTGGAGCCGCTGACCCCGGCCAAGGCGCCGAATATGGCCGACCTCCTGCCGGGCTCGACCCATATGGACGGCATGTGGGCCAATTATCTGCAGCCCTGGCTCGGCGTCGCCTACAGCAAGACCGCGATGAAGACCGCGCCCTCCTCCTGGGCCGAGATGTTCGAGCCGAAATACAAGGGCCGCATCGTCATCCCCTCGCTGCAGAACACCGAAGGCCTGCCCTCGCTCTTCGTCGCCGGCCTGCTCGCCGGCGGCACGATGGAGAGCGTCCAGAAGGACACCGACGCCGGCTTCAAGAAGCTCGCTTCGCTGAAGCCCAACCTGCTGACGATCTACACGCAGCAGCCGCAGGCCTTCAATCTGCTCGAGCAGGGCGAGGCCTGGATGATCGGGCCGGCGATGTCCTCCTATGCGCTGGAGCGCAAGGCGGCCGGGGCGCCGATCGATCTCTCCGCGCCCAAGGAAGGCGTCTTCGCCATGCCGTCTGGCATCGCGGTCGTGAAGGGCTCGCCGCAGCAGGAGCTCGCCTTCGCCTATGTCAACGAGCTCTTGGGCGCCGAACTGCAGAACAAGCTGGCCGGGCCGACCTTCTCGATCGGCACCAACAAGGCCGTGCCGAAGCCCGAAGGCCTCGGCGCCGACGTGAAGATCCACCAGATCGACTGGGCCAATGTCGCGGCGCAGCGCGGCGACTGGATCAAGCGCTGGGATCGCGAGATGGCGATCTGAGCATGAGCCAGGGTTTCCTGTCCGTCGCGGGAGCGGCCAAGACCTTCGGCGCCGCCACCGTGCTCGATGGAGTCGACCTGTCGATGGCCCGCGGCGAGTTTGTCTCGCTGCTGGGCCCCTCGGGCTGCGGCAAGACTACGCTGCTGCGGATCGTGGCCGGGCTGATGCGGCCCGACCAGGGCCGCGTCGCGCTCGACGGGCAGGACATCACCCGGCTGCCGCCACACCGGCGCGACGTCAGCGTCGTGTTCCAGAGCTATGCGCTGTTTCCGCATCTGAGCGTGGCGGAAAACGTCGCCTTCGGCCTGAAGGCGCGCGGTGCGCCATCGGCCGAGATCGCGCCCGCGGTGGCGCGGTTTCTCGACCTCGTCCAGATGGGCGCCTATGCCGACCGCTCGATCAAGGCGTTGTCGGGCGGCCAGCAGCAGCGCGTGGCGGTGGCGCGCGCGCTCGTCGTCGGGCCGAAGCTTTTGCTGCTCGACGAGCCCTTCTCGGCGCTCGACCGCAAGCTGCGCGAGACCATGCAGATCGACCTGAAGCGCCTGCTGCGCGAGGTCGGCACCACCGCGATCTTCGTCACGCATGATCAGGACGAGGCGCTGACGATGTCGGACCGGATCGCGGTGATGCATCGCGGCCGGATCGAGCAGCTCGATACGCCGGCCGCGATCTATGCCAAGCCGGCGACGCCGTTCGCGCTGGGCTTCGTCGGGCTGTCGACACGGCTGCCCGGCACGGTGACCGACTCCACCGACGGCATCGTCACCATCGCGACGCAGGCCGGCCCGCTGCGCGGCCCGGGCAACTTCCTGCCTGGCAGTCCGGTCCTGCTCGGGGTTAGGCCGGAGCGCATCGCGCTCGACCATGGCGGCGCCAACCGGATCGAGGCGCCACTCGCGGACGCCGCCTTCCAGGGCGCGCGGGTCCAGTTGCATTTCCAGGCCCCGCCCGACGGGCAGATCCTGGTCGAGACGCCGGCCCTTCCGGCTGCGGCGGGCCCCGGGACGTCGCTGAAGATGTCCTGGGCGATCGACGACACGCTGGTCTACCCGGCGCCGGCAGAAGCGGCATGAACGCGTCGCGACGCCTCGATCCCGTGCTGCTGCTGGCCCTGCCGGCGGTGCTCTATCTCGCCATCGTCTATGGCGTGCCGCTGATGATGCTGCTCGGCCGCAGCATTTTGGTCGGCGGCGTGCCCTCGCTGGCGCCGTTCATCGGGTTTCTGTCCGATCCCTTCAGCTGGACGGTGATCGGCAACACGCTGCGCATCGCCGTTCTCGTCACGCTGGTCTGCCTGCTGATCGGTTACCCGACGGCTCTCGCTCTGGCGCGGGCGAGCGGGCTGGCGCAGGCGCTGATTCTGGTGGCGATCATCCTGCCGCTCTCGGTCGGCGTCGTGGTCAAGGCCTTCGCCTGGCAGATCGTGCTGCGGCGCGACGGCGTGGTCTCGCAACTGATGACGGGCCTGGGCCTGTGGAGCGAGCCGCAGCGCCTGCTCTTCACCGAAGCCGGCCTCGTGATCGGTGCGGCGAATGTCTTCGTGCCCTTCATGATCCTGCCGATCTATTCGGTCCTGAAGCTGGTCGATCCGCGGCTCGGCGAGGCAGCGGCGACGCTCGGCGCTTCGCCGCTCTACCGCTTCTTCAAGGTCGCGCTGCCCCTCTCGCTGCCGGGCATCGTCACCGGGATCGCCTTCGTCTTCTCGATGGCGGCCTCTATGTATGTCATTCCCAACCTGCTGATCGGCGACCGTTTCCAGACGCTGGCGACGCTGACGGGACGCTCCTTCCTGTTCATGCGCAACGAGCAGCTGGGATCGACAACGGCGGTTGTCCTGCTCGTGCTGACGGTCGCGGTCGTGGTCGGCAGCGCCGCGCTCTCGAAACGGCTGGGAGGCGCGTCGTGACGGCCATCGAGCGCATCGCCTCGGCCGTCGTCTGGACGCTGGCCGCCTTCACGGTGGTCTTCCTGCTGACGCCACTCGTCGTCACCGTGCTGGTGTCGTTCGGATCGAGCGCCGTCTTCACGCTGCCGGCGCCGAGCTGGTCGCTGCGCTGGTACCAGGCGCTAGGCCGTTCGCGCGAGCTCTGGCCGGTGGTCGCGACCTCGGTGCAACTCGCGGCGCTGTCCACCGCGATCGCGCTCGGGCTCGGCACGCTCTGCGCCATCGGCCTGCTGCGCGGCCAGTTCCGCGGGCGCGACGGCATCGTCACCTTCCTGGTCTCGCCGCTGATGCTGCCGGGCCTCGTTATCGGCATCGCGATGCTGGAGAGCTTCCGGGCGGCGGGCCTGCGCGACGTTTGGCTGAGCCTGATCCTGGCCCATGTCGTGATCACGCTGCCTTACGTGGTGCGCACCGTCTATGCGGCGCTGTCGCTGTTCGACTTCACGCTGATCGACGCCGCCCGCACGCTCGGGCTGTCCTATCCGAAGGCCGTGCTGAAGGTGCTGGTGCCCTCGCTGGCGCCGGCCTTCTTGACTTCGGGAATGTTCGCTTTCCTGGCGTCGATGGACAATTATCCGATCTCGATCTTCTTCACCGACGCCTGGACCAAGACCTTGCCCATCCAGATGCTGCAATATGTCGAGGAAAGCCCTGATCCGACGATCGCGGCGATCTCCGCGCTCTTGATCCTGCTCGCCGCCGCCGTGCTCGTCGTCGGCGACCGGCTGGTGGGCCTGCGCCGGATGGCCGATCTCTAATGGCTTCTCCCGTGAGCGACCGCGACTTCCGCGGCTATGGCGACACCCCGCCCACGATCCGCTGGCCGAGCGACGCGCGGCTCGCCGTCTCCGTCGTGGTCAATGTCGAGGAGGGCGCGGAGCTCTCGATCGGCCAGGGCGACGAGCGCAACGAGAGCGTCTACGAGGTGGTCGAGGAGATCACCGGCGTGCGCGATCTCTGCATGGAGTCGCATTTCGAATATGGCCCGCGCGCCGGCTGGCCGCGCATCCGCGCGCTGCTGAAGCAGTACGGCGTGGCGGCGACGCTGAACGCCAATGGCCGCGCCGTCGCGCTCTCACCCTGGCTGGTGCAGGAGGCGGTGGCCGACGGGCACGAGGTCGCCGCCCATGGCTGGCGCTGGGAGCGCCACGCCCATATGGACGAGGCGCAGGAGCGCGAGGCGATCGCGCGCGCCGTGGCGGCGATCACGGACGCTGCCGGCACGCCGCCGGTCGGCTGGCACACGCGCTCGGCGACCTCGCTCAACACCCGCCGGCTGCTGCGCGAGCATGGCGGCTTTCTCTATGATTCCAACGCCTACAATGACGACCTTCCCTTCCTGGTCGATGTCGAGGGCGCTGAGCATCTGGTGCTGCCCTATGCCTTCGACACCAACGACATGCGCTTCCAACGGGGCGGCGGCTTCGTCTTCGGTGACGATTTCGCCCGTTACTGCATCGACGCCTTCGACCGGCTCTACGAAGAGGGCGGCACGGCGCCGCGCATGATGTCGGTGGGCCTGCATCTGCGCATCATCGGCCGGCCCGGACGGATCGGCGGGCTCGAGCGCTTTCTGGCGCATGCGGCGTCGAAGCCCGGCGTCTGGTTCGCGCGGCGCGACGCGATCGCGCGGCACTGGCTGGCGGAGTGGGGTAGAGGGTGAATATTCGAGCCCGCCACCGTCATAGGCGGGCAGAGGACGAGCTCTCATCCTGAGGAGCGCTCCGCGGGAGCGCGTCTCGAAGGATGCTCCAGGAGGTTCAGGAGACAGCTGGCACATCCTTCGAGACGCCGCGTGCCGCGGCTCCTCAGGATGAGGGCTTGCTAGGTGATGCAGGCATCGGGGACTTTGAGTGATGACCCACCGCGACCTCGAAGGCTATGCCGGCGCCTGGCCGGACTTCACCTGGCCCAATGGCCGGCGGCTCGCCATCTCCGTCGTGATCAATTTCGAGGAGGGTGCGGAGCTTCAGGTCGGCGATGGCGATGCGCGCTCGGAGAGCATGGGCGAGGTGATGAGCATCGTGCCCGCCGGCAAGCGCGACCAGGGTCAGGAGCAGATCTTCGGCTACGGCACGCGCGCCGGGCTCTGGCGCATGCTCGACGCGCTCGACGACAGCGCCATCCGCTCGACGATCTTCTTCTGCGGCCGCGCCGTCGAACGCTCGCCAGCGCTGGCGAAGGCGGTGGTGGCGCGCGGCCATGAGCCGGCGGTGCATGGCTGGCGCTGGCGCCCCCATGCCGATTACGAGACGGCAGAGGCGGAGGCTGCCGACATCGACGCCTGCGTCGCCACCATCACAGCCGCGACCGGCGTCACGCCCGTCGGCTTCTTCTGCCGCGGCGGAGAGAGCCCCTGGACGCGGGAGCTTCTGGCGCAACGCGGCTTTCTCTACACCTCCAACGGCTTCGACGACGACCTGCCCTATTGGGATCGCGCGCCTGGGCGCCCGCCCTTGCTCGTCGTGCCCTATGCGCTCGACAGCAACGACATGAAGTTCTTCCATCCGAACGGCTTCGTCCGATCCCGCGAGATGGTCGAGTACGTCACCGACGCGCTGGACGTGCTGGAGGCGGAGGCCGCGCGCGGCCTGCCGCGGCTGCTCAATCTCGGCTTCCACCTGAGGATCGTCGGGCGCCCGGCGCGGTTCGCCGCCTTTCGCGACATCATGTGCCTGCTGGCGGCCCGGCGCGACCGACTCTGGATCGCGGGCCGTGCCGAGATTGCGCGCGCCTTCATCGCCGCCGTGCCGGAGAGCCCCTGATGCGCCTGCTGCTGATCAACCCCAACACCAATGCCGGCACCACCAGCATGATGCGCGCCATTGCCCAGGCGGCGGCGCCGGCCGGTACCATGATCGACGCGATGAGCGCGCCCTATGGCGTGCCGCTCATCACCAATGAGGAGGCGCTGGCCCAGTCGGCCAAGGCGGTGCAGGCGCTGACGGGAACGATCACCACCACCCCGCCGGACGGTGTCATCATTGCCGCTTTCGGCGATCCCGGCCTGGCGGCGCTGCGGCTTCGCCTCTCCTGCCCGGTCACCGGCATCGCCGAGGCCGGCATGGCCGAGGCCGGGACGGGCCGGCGGCCCTTCGCGGTGGTGACGACGACGCCCGATCTCGTCGCCTCGATCACCGGGCTGGCGCAGGCCTATGGCCATGAGAAGACCTTCCGGGGCGTCGCGCTGACCAAGGGCGATGTCCACGCGATCATGGCCGATCACGCCACGCTGGTGGAGGCACTGGCCGAGGCCTGCGCGGAGGCGATCGAGACCATGGGCGCGCAGGCGTTGCTGATCGGCGGCGGCCCGCTCGGCCAGGCGGCGCAATCACTCAATCTGCGGTTTTCGGTGCCGGTGATCGCTCCGATCCCCGCGGCGGTGCGGCTGGCGCAGAAGCGGGTTTCGCGGGGGCATTGAGCGGCCAGCCTCGAAAGGCGCGCCAACCTCCGCGTCATCCCGGAAGGAGCGAAGCGGAACTCCGGGATCCACCGGAGAGCTCCGGAGCCTTCCGATGGATCCCGGGGCAAGCCCGGGATGACGGTGGTGGGCCGGAGGCAAACCATCGAAGGCAGCAAGCCGTGGCCCGTCAAAACCGCCCGCTCGGGCGGTAGAAGGGCTCGTCGCCCTGCCCGTCGAGATAGCCGTCATAGAAGCGGCGGACATGCGGCAGCAGCGCCTGCGAGAGGGCTATGCGGTCCCGCTCGGCCGGCGTCTTCGGCTTCGCCAGCGCCTCGGCCAGGCCGGCCAGAACGGCGTCGCGGTCGAGCCTCGTGAAGCGGCGCTCGCGATAGACGAATTCGCCGGCGATCATGACGCTGTGGACGGCCTTCGTCTTGGCGCGCTGGACCAGCACCTCGACGAAGCCGAGGCCGTCGTCCTGATAGGGATAGGTCACCGCCGGCCAGTCGAACATCACGAGGTCCGCCGCCATGCCGGGCTCCAGACGCCCGATGCGGCCGGCGAGAGGAGTCGTGCGCGCGCCGCCTTCGGTCGCCATGCGCAGCACCTGCGCCGCCGACGGGTGGGGAGCGTCGATGCCCGGCTCACGATGGGCGCGCAGAACGAGCCGCATCTCCTGCAGCATGTCGCGGTCGTCATTGATGCCGGCCTCATCGATGCCGATGGCGACGGGAATGCCGCGGGCGAGGAAGCGGTTCACCGGCGCGACGCCGCTCTTCAGCCGGAAATTCGAACTGCAATTGTGGCAGATGCAGACCCCGCGATCGGCGGCGAGCTCGATATCGGCCTCGCTCATCCAGACGCCGTGGCCGATGGTGAAATGCGGGCCAAGCAGGCCGAGCCGGTCGAGATGGGCGAGCGCCGAGCCGCCCGTGCGCTTGCGGGCATAGGCCTTCTGATAGGGCGTCTCCAGCACATGCATATGGACCGGCAGCCCGGTGCGGCGCTGCAACTCTCCGGTGACGTCGAGCGCCTCCTCCGAGAGCCAGTGCAGGTTGGCGGGCGCGATCTGGATGCGGATGCGGTCACCGTTGCCATGGCGCGCCAGCAATTCCTCGAAGACCGCGACCTGGTCGGAAAGCGGAACGGTGAAGCGCTGGAAGAAGGCGCTCGCGGCCGGGCGCAGTTCTTCGGGCAGGCCTGCGACGAAATCCTGGTCGGCCTCGTAGACGAGCCGGTTCTGGTCGCGCAGCGCCATCGAATATGACGCGCGCATGCCGATGTCGCGATAGGCACTGATGACCTTCTCGGCGGCGGCGAGAATATCGGCCGGCGTTCCCGGCGCGCGGCTGTGGAGGTGCTGCACGGTGGTGACGCCGCTCTCGATCATCTCGAAGGCGGAGAACAGCGTGTCGGCATAGAGATCGACATCGCGCAGCGCGATGCGGCTGGCGAACCAGAGCTCCAGCGGGTGGTCGGGCGAACCGAGCTGCAGCGGCGTCAGGCCGACATGGTGATGCGCGTTGACGAAGCCGGGTGTGATCGCGAAGTCGCGCCCGCCCGTGATGGGGGCGTCGGGATAGGCCGCCTTGAGATCGGCGAGCGGCCCGGTCGCAAGGATCGTCCCCGCCTTGCAGGCGACACCAGCGTCCTGCAGCAGGACCGGCTCACCCGCCGCGTCGAAGCCGGTCAGGAGCGTCCCGCCCCAGATGATCCGCGTGGTCATGGCGTTCCCTGGGCGGTTATCGCAATTGGTAGACGCCACGCTCAGCCTCATCCTGAGGAGCGGGCGTAGCCCGCGTCTCGAAGGATGCTCCAGCGCGCTCTGGACCATCCTTCGAGACGCCCGCTTGCGCGGGCTCCTCAGGATGAGGGCTGAGGTTGGTCATCAATCCAGCAGCCGCAGTCGCGTCAGGCGGCTGGGATTGCTTTCGGCCAGGAGGATGTCGCCGCCCGGCATGCCGTAGATACCGTGCGCGCCATTGAGGAACGGCCGGCAGCGGCCGAGCCGCTCGCCATGGGGGCCGATCTTCTGCAGGGTCGGCTGCGTGTCGGTGACATAGGTGTTGCCGTCCTCGTCACCCCAGATCGCGACGGGATCGCGGAAATGGCTCCAGGTCGCGAGGTGCTGGCCGTTGCGGTCGAAGACCTGGACGCGGTTATGTGTGCGGTCGACGACGACGACGCGGCCATCGGCATGGGTCCAGAGCGCGTGCGGCCAGCCGAACTGGCCCTCGCCCGAGCCGTGCTCGCCCCAGCTCTGGAGATGGACGCCGTAGGCCGAGAAGCGGTGGATGCGGCTCGCGGCATAGCCATCGGCGACATAGATGTCGCCCCAGGCCGAGACATGCACGTCGGTCGGGTGATTGAAGGGCGAGAGCGGTTCGCCGCGCTGACCGAGGCCGCCGAGGCGCTCGCCGGTCACCGAACAGATGACGATCTCGTGCATGTCGCGATCGACGCAGAGGAGACGCCCCTGCGCATCGACGGTGAGCATGTGGGAATCGGCGATCAGGTCGCCGCCCCAGCCGCCGAGATACTCCCCCTCCGGCGACAACTCGATGACGCGCGGATCGTCAGGTTGAGTCAGCGGGTCGTGCCGCAACATGACGAAGACATGCCCCCGGGCATCGACCGTCACATCGGTGACGAAGCCGGCATTCTGCGGCCAGCAGCCGAAGGGCCGCTCGATCAGGTAGCGGGCATCGCCGAGGGCGACGATCAAATCGGGCTTGGGCAAGGGGGCATCCTATCGTGAAAGGGCTGCGCCCGGCGTCATTCTCGGCCGGAGCGCAGCGGAGAGCCGAGAATCTCCGTCAGGAGATGCTCGGGTCAAGCCCGAGCATGACGCGCGTCAGGCCGGCTGGAAAGGATGCGTCTTCGCCCAGTGCTTCGCAATGTCGAGCCGGCCGGTCACCCAGACATTCTCATGCTTCTGGACATAGTCGAGGAAGCGCGCGAGGCCCGCCGCGCGGGCAGGGTGGCCGATCAGGCGCATATGCAGGCCGACCGACATCATCTTGGGCTGCGTCGCGCCCTCGGCATAGAGCATGTCGAAGGCGTCCTTGTGCCAGTCGAAATAGTCGTTCGAGGTTCCGAAGAAGCCCGAGCCGAACTTGCCGTCATTGTTGACGAGCGAGTAGGGCACGACGAGGTGCGGCTTGCCGTCGACCACCTTCCAGTAGGGCAATTCGTCGTCATAGGCGTCGGAATCGTAGAGGAAACCGCCCTCCTCCACGACGAGCCGACGCGTGTTCACGCTCGGCCCATAGCGGCAGTACCAGCCCAGCGGACGCTCGCCGACCGTGGCTTCGAGGGACTTGATCGCCTTGGCGATATGCTCGCGCTCCTCGGCCTCCGTCAGGTCGTAATGCTTGATCCAGCGCCAGCCATGGCAGCAGACGTCGAAACCGGAAGCACGGATCGCGGCCGCGGCGTCGGGGTTGCGCTCGATGGCGAGCGCGCAGCCGAACACCGTCATCGGCAGTCCCCGCTCCTGGAACAGCCGCATCAGCCGCCAGAAGCCGACCCGGCTGCCATAGGCGAACATGCCCTCGCCGGCGAGATCGCGGCCCTTGACCCCGGTCGGCAGGCCGTTCGCCTCGGTCAGGCCGAGCTCGGTGTAGCCCTCGCCGTCCTGGATGGAGGGCTCGGAGCCTTCCTCGTAGTTCATCACGAAGTTGATCGCGATGCGGGCGCCGCCCGGCCATTGCGGGTTGGGCGGGTTGGCGCCGTAGCCGATCAGGTCGCGGTCGTAGGTCATTTCAGTCTCCATCCCGCAGGCATTCTGCCGAACACGTCATTCTCGGGCGGAGCGAAGCGCAGACCCGAGAATCTCCGGCAAGAGATGCTTGGGTCGAGCCCGAGCATGACGCGCCATACCGCCGTGCCAAGCCTCACCCGCTCATCCGCCGCGTCAGGCCGGTCAGGCGGTCCATCACGATCATCAGGATCAGCGTCGCCAGGATCAGCACGCCGGCGATGGCGGCGATGCGGACGTCCAGCGTCGTCTCCATCATCCCCCACATCCGGATCGGCAGCATGGCCGTGCGCGCGGTCGAGAGGAAGAGCGAGACCGGGACATTGTCCATCGAGGAGATGAAGGCGAGGAAGCAGCCTGCCGCGATGCCCGGCGCGATCAGCGGCAGGGTGATCCGGCGGAAGCCGTAGAGGCGGCTCGCACCCAGATTGGCGGAGGCCTCGAGCAGCGCCGGATCGAGCTGCGACAGGCTCGCCAACGTGGTGCGGAAGACGAAGGGCGCGATCACCACGAGATGGCCCGCGATCAGCAGGTTGAGCGAGGGCCTGATGCCGAGCACCGAGAAGAACATCAGCGCCGCGAGGCCGTAGGACAGGGTCGGCAGCACCAGCGGCGACAGGAAGCTCGCCTCCAGCACGCGCGCCGAGGGCCGCGCGACCCGTGAGATCGCCAGCGCCGCGAGCACGGCGAGCACGCCGCCGATGGCGGTGGCGAGGCCGGCGACCCAGAGGCTGTTCAGCGCGGCGGTGTGAATCTGGGCCGAGCGGGCCGGGTTGAACAATTCGCCATACCAGCGCAGCGACAGGCCGGGCGGCGGGAATTTCAGCGTCTGCGACGTCGTGAAGGAGGTCGCGATCACGACCAGCACCGGCCCGATCAGGATGAGAATGCCGAGCCCTGCGAGCAGGCCGATGATCCAGGTGTAGGCGACGTCGCCGGGGGTGGAGCGCTGCATGGCCTGTTCCTCAGCTCGTCCGGGCGAAGCGGCCGAGCCAACCGAGCGCCATGATGCCGGCGAGCACCGTGAACAGCAGCGTCAGCGAGGCGACCGCCGCGAAGGGCCAGTTGTAGACCACCATCGACTGCTGCCAGATCAGCGAGGGCAGATAGACCAGTCGCGCTCCGCCGATGACGGATTGCGAGATGAAGGCGGTCGTCGCCGAGGCGAAGACCAGCGTCGCGCCGGCGATCCAGCCCGGCAGCGTCAGCGGCAGGATGACCCGGAAGAAGGTCCGCCATTTCGAGGCGCCGAGCGCGCGCGAGGCATCGACCAGGTTCTGGTCCATCTGGTTCATGATGGTCAGAAGCGGCAGCAGCATCAGCGGCATCTCGATCTGCGTCAGCGCGATGACGAGGCCGAGTTCGGTCTGCAGCAGGTTGAGCGGCGTCGCCGTCAGGCCGAGCCCCATCAGCGTCTGGTTGAGCACGCCCTCGCGCGCCAGGATGACGATCCAGGCGAAGGTGCGGATCACGACCGAGGTCAGGAGCGGCATCAGGATGATGAAGATCAGCAGCCGCTGCACGCGCGGGCCCGACGCCCGGAAGACCAGCGCGAGCGGATAGGCCAGCAGCGTGGTGGCCAGCACGGCGAAGACGCCGAGCTTGAGCGTGTCGAAAATCACCTTCCGGTAGAAGGCATCGCCGTAGAACTTGGTCCAGGAATCGAGCCCCAGCCGCGTCTGCTCGGCATCGGCATAGAAGCTGATGCCGAGCAGGATCGCGAAGGGAGCGGCGAAGAAGGCGAGATAGGTCAGGCCGAGCGGCGCCGCGAGGCGCCAGTCGACCCTGGCCCCCGGAACGCCACCGCTCGCGGCGGCCGCTGCAGCCATGCCTGCCATCGGCTGAGACCTACTTGGTGATTTCCTTGTTGAAGCGCTCGATCCAGGCGGCGCGCTGCGGGTTGATCACCGTCCAGTCATGCGTGACCATCGTCGCGAGTTCGTCGAGCGACTTGATGTCGAGCGTCTCGACCAGCTTCACGTCCTTGTTGATCGGGACCATGTTGTAGGGCTGCTTCTGCAGCTCGGCCTGGACCTCGGACGAGATCGCGGCATCGATATACTTGTAGGCGCTGGCGACGTTGTCGGCGCCCTTAACGATGTGCAGCGTGGTCTGGAAGGTGATCGCGCCGGTCTCGGGCTTGATGAACTCGATATCAACGCCACGACCCTTCAGCGTCGCGACCGTGTTGGTGTTGGTGTACATGATGTCGATCTGCCCCTGCTGGAACAGCCCGGGCATGGCGGCGGGCGCGGCGACCGCAGCCGCCTTCGACACAGCCTTCTTCAGCTCGGCGAAGACCGGCTCGACATTGGTGGCGGAGCCGCCGAACACCTTCGCCATCTCGATGATCGAGACCGTGCCGAAGGTGGTCTGGAAGCCGGTAAGGCCCAGCCGCTCGACATAGGGGCTCTTGAACAGGTCGGCCCAGCCCTTGGGCGGGGTCGCGAACTTCTTCGGGTTGTAGGCGATGCCGACGACCTGTGCGTTGCAGGTTACGCCATGCGACGTGATCAGCCCGGCCGGCACCTTCGGGCCATTGGCGAGCTTGGAGGCGTCGATCGGCTCGAACAGGCCGGCGGCCATCGCGGCCGCAGCGGGGCCGGGATCGAGCACGAAGCAGTCGAAGGGCGGCACGCCGCGCGCGGCACGCACCTTGGCGACCTGGTCAACGGCAAACAGCGAGTCGAAGGCGACGTCGATGCCGGCGCTCTTCTTCAGCGCGGGCGCGACGACGCCGCGATAGGCCTCTTCCCAGGTGCCGGGATAGATCGCGGCAGTGAGGCTGCCGGCGGCGCTGGCGCGCATCGGCAGGAGCGACGCCAGGCCGAGCGCGCCTGCGCCGGCCAGGAGATCTCGACGGTTGATCTGTGTCATCGGCATGGGCTCCGGGTCAGGGTTGAGAGGCGGGAAAGAGAACGGGGCGGGCGTGGTCGGCGAGGCCGCAAAAGGCAGTGCCCGAGCGGCCCGAGGCCATGCCGGGGCGGCGCGACATCGCGATCTTCAGCGAGCTGCCATCGGTACCGGTAACGTCGTGGATCAGTTCGCCACCAATCGGCAGGCTGAGCTTGAGCTCGACCGGGAAACGGCCCTCGCCGGCTTCGTCGGCGAGCCGCATCTGCTCAGGACGGACCGAGACGAGGACGGGCTGGCCCGGGGCGAAGCGGGCTGCGGACGGCACCGTCCAGGCAGCGCCATTGCCCAGCGCGACCGCGTAGCCGCCCTCGACAGGCGCCGTGATCTGCCCGCTCAGGAGATTTCTGGAGCCGATGAAGCTGTTGACGAAGAGCGTGGCGGGCTCGTCATAGACCTGCACCGGCGTGCCGAGCTGCTCGATCCTGCCATGGCTCATCACGGCGATGCGGTCGGCGATCGCCATCGCCTCGTCCTGGTCGTGCGTGACCATGATCGCGGTCAGGGCGAACTGGCGCTGCAGCCGCTTGATCTCGATCTGCATGTCGAGCCGAAGGTTCTTGTCGAGCGCCGCGAAGGGCTCGTCGAGCAGGAGGATGCGCGGCCGCATGGCCAACGCCCGCGCCAGTGCGACCCGCTGCTGCTGCCCGCCGGAGAGCTGCTTGGGCTTGCGGTCGGCGAAGCCCGCCATCTGGACGGTGGCGAGCATCTCCTCGACGCGCTGGGCCTGAACGCTGCGGCTCTCGCCGCGGGCGGCCAGCCCATAGGCGATGTTCTCCGCGACCGTCATGTGCGGGAACAGCGCGTAGTTCTGGAAGACGATGCCGATCTCGCGGCGGTTGGGCGGCAGGGTGTCGATCGGGCGGCCGTCGATCAGGACCTTGCCGTTGCCCTGCTGGATGAAGCCGGCGACGATCCGCAGAAGCGTGGTCTTGCCGCAACCGGAGGGGCCGAGCAGCGCGACGAGTTCGCCGCCCTTCACCTCGAGCGTGACGTTGTCGACCGCCAGCCCGCCGCCATAGCTGTGCGTGATGCCGTCGAGCGTCAGCGGCTGTGCCGCCATGGGAGCGTGAGGGGCAGGCGCAGCCATCTGAATGACGTCAATCCTCGGCCGGTGGGCGCCAAAGGCCAGCAACTGCCGTGCCAACCGTGTCCCGCGTCATGCAGGGCGACGGCGGGCTGACGGACCCGTCCGCGCCTGTTAAGGCGCAGGGCTTCGCGTTTGCAGGCGACGAGGCGCGGCGCCATCGCCCGCTTGCGCGTCATTTGCCCGTTTATGCGGCAGTCACGGGTGTTTACCCCCTCTCGCATCCTGCTCGCTCACCGGAGGGACGCCATGTCCGATGATCTCGAATTCGGCCTCGACACCTTCGGTGACGTGACGGCGGCGCCGGACGGGACGGCCCTGCCCCACGCCCAGGTCATCCGCAACCTCGTCGCGGAAGCGGTGCTGGCCGACCGCGTCGGCATCGATTTCTTCGGTGTCGGCGAGCATCACCGCGACGATTTCGCGGTGTCCTCGCCCGAGACGGTGCTGGCGGCGATCGCGGCCAGCACGAGCCGCATCCGGCTGGGGTCGGCGGTGACGGTGCTGAGCTCGGACGATCCGATCCGTGTCTTCCAGCGCTTCTCGACGGTGGACGCGATTTCGAACGGGCGTGCCGAGGTCATCCTCGGGCGCGGCTCCTTCACCGAATCCTTCCCGCTCTTCGGCTTTGATCTCAGCCAATACGAGACGCTGTTTTCCGAAAAGCTTGACCTTTTCGTCGCGCTGATCCGGCAGCGCGCCGTAACCTGGCAAGGTACGTTCCGGCCGCCGCTGACGAACCAGCGCGTCTTCCCGCCGATCGAGAGCGGGCGCCTCAAGACCTGGATCGGCGTCGGCGGCAGCCCGGAATCGGTCGTGCGCGCCTCGCGCTATTCGCTGCCGCTGATGCTGGCGATCATCGGTGGCGATCCGGCCCGCTTCAAACCCTATGTCGATCTCTACCGCCGCGCCTTCGCGCAGCTGGGCGAACCCGTGCTGCCGATCGGCGTGCATTCGCCGGGCTTCGTCGGCGAGACGGACGAGGCGGCGCGCGACCTGTTCTTCCCGCACTACAAGCGCATGCGCGACCGTATCGGCGGCGAGCGCGGCTGGCCGCCAATGGGACGCGACGAATTCGAGCGCGAGATCGCGCAGGGCTCGCTCTATGTCGGCTCGCCCGAGACCGTGGCGCGCAAGATCGCCGCGACCGTGGCGACGCTGGGTCTCTCGCGCTTCCAGCTCAAATACAGCGCCGGCTCGCTCCCGCATGAGGCGGCCCTGGGCTGCATCGGGCTGTACGGGGAGAAGGTCGCGCCGCTGGTGCGCGACATGCTGAGCTGACGGGCTGAGGGGCCACGGGGCGCGGCGCTATCACCGGGGCGAATAGAGCGGCGCCATAAATCATAGCGGCGAGGAGCCGGACGGCATCGCCGGGCGCATGCGCCTTGCTATCCTCGTTCCGTGAGGCGCGGTTCGCCTCGCGCCACGAGAGGTTCCGATGACGCCCGTCTTCCCGATGCGGATCGCCAATCCCGCCGACCCGGCGCCGGATTATCCCTGGCCCGCCGGCAGGAGCTGCGCGCTGTTTCCGGCCTTCGATGTCGATGGCGAGACCGCCTGGCTGCAGCACGACGCCGCCAACACCGACCGGCTGGTGACGCTCTCCTTCGGCGGCTACGAGGAGCGCGTCGGCGTGCCGAAGATCCTCGGCCATCTGCGATCGGTCGAGATCAAGGCGACGTTCTTCATTCCAGGCTGGATCGTCGAGGTCCATCCGGCGACGTGCGAGGCGATCGTCCGCGACGGGCATGAGATCGGCCATCACGGCTATCTCCACAAGCGCCCCGACCCGGCCGATTTCGACGAGGACGTCGAGGAGTTCGAGAAGGGCATGGAGGCGCTGAAGCGTGTGCTCGGCGTGATCCCGGTCGGCTACCGGGCGGCCGGCGGCGAGAACTACGACGAACTCCTGGCCTATCTGCGCGAGCGCGGCATCCTCTACTCCTCCTCGTTTCGCGACGATATCCGGCCCTACCGGCACCGGCAGCGCGACGGCTCGGCCGGGGTGGTGGAACTGCCGATCAACGCCTCCTTCGACGACTGGCTCTACGGGCTGTCGCAGCGCTTCAGCCCGCGCCCGATGTTTCCCAGCGAGCATGTGCTCTCGATCTGGAACGGCGAACTCGACCAGACGCGCGAATGGGGCGGGCTGGTCAGCATGGTCATGCATCCGCAGGTCTCGGGGAGGCCGATGCGCTTCGGCATCATGCGCGATTTCCTGGCGCGGGCACGCGGCTTCGGCGATGTCTGGATCGCGACGGGGCGCGAGATCGCCGAGCATTTCGTAGCGCAGGAAAAGGCGGCAACGGCCGGCCTCTCCAACCAGCGGACGCAGCCATGAAACTGCTCATCACCGGCGCCACGATCGTCACCTGCAACGAGGAGCGGCGCATCCTGCAGGACGCTGCGATCGCGATCACCGGCGACCGGATCGCCGCCATCGGCGAGACCGCCACGCTGGAGCGCGAGTTTCCGGCGCATGAGCGGATGGCGGGGCGCGGCCTCGCCGTTCTGCCCGGCTTCGTCAACGCGCATACGCACACGGTGCTGACGGCGCTGCGCGGCACGGTCGAGGACTGGGACGGCGAGATCATCTACCGCTACATGTCGCCGATCTCCTACACGATGAGCGACCATGAGCGGGCGGTGATGGCCGCGCTCGGCTGCCTTGAGGCGATCCGCAGCGGCACGACCACGCTGGTCGACCCGTTCCGCCATGTCCCCTCCTATGCCGGCGCGATGGCCGATACCGGCCTGCGGCTCTGGCTTTCGGAAAGCTGCGCCGACATCGACACGCGCAAGATCCGCTTTGGCGAATACGGGATCGACGAGGCCTTCGGGCGGCAGTTCCTGGAACGCACGCAGGAGCTGATCGAGACCTGGCACGGCGCGCGCGACGGCCGGGTGAGCTGCCAGGTCGCTGCGCATGCCCCCGACAACTGCTCGCCCACCATGCTGGCGGAGATCATGGACCTCGCCGCCCGCCACGGGCTGACGCGCACCTGCCACCTCGCCCAGAGCCCCGGCGAGGTCGCGGCGGTGAAGGCGGCGCACGGACTAACGCCGGCCGGCTATCTGGAGCGCGAGGGTTTCCTCGGGCCGGACCTGACCTGCGCGCACTGGACCTTCTGCACGCGCGAGGACATCGAATTGCTGGCGCAGCGCGGCGTCCACATGGCGCACAATCCGGCGCCCTCCTCCCGCAAGGGGCCACATCGCGTTCTGATCGGGCCGATCCACGACGCCGGGGTCAACATCGCGCTCGGCACCGACAACATGACCGAGGACATGTTCCAGGCGATGAAGATCGGCATGATCGTCCACCGCGCCGGCTTCGGCCGCGCGCAGGAGGGCGGCGTCGATCCGCAGCCTCAAGCCGTGCTCGACATGGCCACGCGCAACGGCGCCCGCACGCTGGGGGCGCTCGACCGGATCGGCTCGCTCGACGTCGGCAAGAAGGCGGACATCACCCTGCTCGACCTCGACCAGCCGGCGCTGCGGCCCATCCTGCGGCTGACCTCCAACATCGTGAACTACGCCCATCCCGGCGTCGTCCATTCGGTGATGGTCGATGGCGCCTTCGTCATGCGCGACCGCAAGGTGCTGACCGTGGACGAGCCGGCGCTGCTGGCGGAGGCGCAGGCGGTGACGGAAGCGGTCTGGCGACGGATGGTCGAGGCAAATGCCGACATCGCGCCGCCGCGGGGCGAGATGCCCTTCCTAGACGCGTGAACGAGACGCCGCTTGCGGCGAGCCACGCAGTGGCACATGATTTGCTGACGAAATAGGGAGCAGCCCACCCTATTCGGAGGCGTGATATGAACCTGCGCCAGATCGAACTGCTTCGAGCGGTTGTCCGCTGCGAGACCACGGTGCGCGCGGCGCATGAACTCGGCCTGTCGCAGCCCGCCGTCAGCAACGCGATCAAGCATCTGGAGAGCCAGATCGGCTTTCCGCTGTTCGAGCGCGTCAACAACCGGCTGTTCCCGACGGCGGAGGCGCGTGAACTGTGCCTCGATTCCGATCCGATCTTCAGCATGCACGCCGCTTTCGAGGCGAAGGTGCAGGATCTGAAGGAGAACCGCACCGGGCATATCCGCATCCTGGCGACGCCACCTCTGGGCTACAGCGTGATCCCGATCGCGCTGCGCAACCTCCTGGAAAAGCGCCCCAATACCCGCGTTTCCTTCGACATCCGCCGCTTCGAGAACGTGGTCGAGAGCGTTGATAACGGGCTGGCGGAACTCGGCTTCGTGCTGGGGCTGAACGATTATCGCGGCGTCGAGAGTGAGTGCTTCTTCTCCGAGCGCATGGTCTGCGTGATGCGGCCCGATCATCCGCTCGCCGCGAAAGAGACGATCACGCCCGACGATCTGCGCGCCACCGCCTTCATCGCGCTGGAACGCGGCACGCGGATGGGGACGATCGTGCGCCAAGCTTTCGCGGAGGTCGGCGTGCCGTTCCGCTCCTCCGTCGAGGTCCGCTACTGCAACACCGCCTGCATCCTCGCCGAGACCGGCATCGGCGTTGCGGTGGTCGATCCGCTCTCGCCGCTCTCCTCCCGCAACCTCGCGGTGCGGCGCTTCGAGCCAGCCTCGCCGGTGTCGGCCTCCGTCGTGTATTCGCGCAAGCGGCCGCTGTCGCGGGCCGCGCAAGCCTTCCTGCGGGAGGTGCGCGTCGTGGCGGGCGAGACGGCGCCGCGCCTCTCCTGACGGCCTGAGTATTCGCCGGACGAATGCCACCCGCGGATTCCTGATAAGCGCCTCCATTGCCTGTGCTGCCCCCCTCCAGCAGTGTCGGGCGAAAGTCGGCGACCCCTCTCTCGGCGAGGGCGGAGAACCGGCGAACAGCCGGCGAGGACAGCCCCATGTCGTTGACGACCGCCCCGAAGACGGGCCACGCGACCTTTCTGTATTCGGAGCTGGCGACCGATCTCGACCATCTTCAGGCCGACATCGCCTTTCTCGGCATCCCCTATGGCGATGCCTACAGCTTCGCCGAGATCGTCAACGACCAGACCAACATGCCCGCCGCGATGCGCCGCGCCACGGACCGGATCGTCCGCTCGATCGAGCGCTATGATTTCGATCTCGGCGGCCCGCTCTATGACGGAAGGCCGATCCGCACCGTCGATTGCGGCGACATCGTCGGCGATTTCCGCGACCTCTCCGCCCATTCCATCAAGGCGGAAGCCGCAATCCGCAAAATCCGGGCGGCGGGCGCCATGCCGATCGTGCTCGGCGGCGACCATGGTGTGCCGATCCCCGTGCTGCGCGCGCTCGACGGCGACGGGCCGATCACGCTGATCCAGATCGACCAGCATCTCGACTGGCGCCAAGAGGTGAACGGCGTCACGACCGGCTATTCCAGCCCGATCCGGCGCGCTTCCGAGATGGCCCATGTCGGCGAGATCTTCCAGATCGGCCTGCACGGCACCGGCAGCGCCCGGACCGAGGAGGTCGAGGCGGCGCGGGCCTATGGCGCCCATCTGGTGACCTCCTACGACGTCCATGAGCGCGGCATGCAGGCGGTGCTCGACCGGATTCCCGCGGGCGGACGCTACTACCTGACGATCGATCTCGACGGCATCGATCCCGCGATCGCGCCGGGCGTCGCCGGCCCCTGTCCGGGCGGGCTGACCTTCCCGCAGGTGCGGACGCTGATCCACGGCCTCGTCGGCAAGGGCCGCGTCGTCGGCATGGACGTTGTCGAGATCACCCCGCGCAGCGACGTCAACCAGATCACCTGCATTACGGCCGGGCGCTTCGTCGTCAACATGATCGGCGCCGCCGTCCGCGCGGGCTATTTCGACAAGGCCGCCTCGTGATCGCCCCGGAGCGGTTGGCGGCGGCGGTCGCGGCCAAGCGCGGCCTGGCCGAGCGGCTGTTCGGAACCCTGGCCGAGGGCAGCCAGGGCCATCCCGGCATCATGCGCGACACCTATGGCGCGGGTGAGGATTTCGGCCATCGCGTCTTCGCGGAGGCCGCCGCGGCGGCCGGCCTTACGGTCACCACCGACGCCTCGCTCAACACCTATGCGACCTGGCACGGCAGCGATCCGGCTGCGCCGGCGATCCTGATGGGCTCGCATCTCGACAGCGTCCCCCATGGCGGCAATTTCGATGGCGCGGCCGGCGTGATCGCGGGCCTCGTCACCCTCGCCGCTTTGCGCGACCTCGGGGTCGCGCCGCGCTGCGACCTGACCGTGATGGGTGTCAGGGCCGAGGAGAGCGTCTGGTTCCAGGTCTCCTATATCGGCAGCCGCGGCGCGCTGGGGACGCTGCCCGAGGGCGCGCTGGAGGCCAAGCGCATCGACACGGGCCGGTCGCTCGCCGACCATATCCGCGACTGCGGCGGCGACGCCGAGGCGCTGCGGCGGCGCGAACGGAGCCTGGACCCCAAGCGTATCCGCGCCTTCCTCGAGGTTCATATCGAGCAGGCGCCGAGCCTGGTGGAAGCCGGTTTCCCGATCGCCGTCTGCACCGGCATTCCCGGCAATTTCCGCTATCCGGCAGCGCGCATTCTCGGTCGCTACGACCATGTCGGAACGCCACGACGCTTCCGCCGCGACGCCGCCATGGCGGGCATGGCGCTGGCCGCCGAACTGGACGCGATCTGGGCGGAGCATGAGGCGCTGGGCGATGGCATGGCCGTGACCTTCGGGCGCTTCCACACCGATGCCGAAAAGCATGGCATGACCACTGTGCCGGGCGAGTTCCGTTTCAGCCTGGATGTGCGCGCCTATGACGAGGCGGTGCTCGCCGGTGTCGAGGCGCGGATGCATCAGGCAATCGCGCGGATCGAGGCCGAACGCAGTGTCGTCTTCGAACTGGGAACGCGCGCCTCGGCCGCCGTCGGGCCGGTCGATCCCGGCATCCGGGCGGCGCTGACGGCTGCGGCGGAGCGGCTCGGCATGCCCGCCATGCCGCTCGGCAGCCCGGCCTCGCATGATTCCGCCGCCTTTGCCGCCGCGGGTGTGCCCGTGGCGATGCTGTTCGTGCGCAACGAGCATGGCAGCCACAACCCGCGCGAGGCGATGGAGATCGACGACTTCATGGCGGCCGCCACCGTGCTCGCGCAATGGGTCGCCGACAACGCCGCCTGACCAGGCTGACGACGACGCAAGGGGCCTATAATCGCGGCGAATAATGTGGGCCGGTTTTTAATTCGATCCCGGCGGCGGTTCCGGCCTAGCCTCTGCGGCGTGCCGGGATGCAAGTGCAGGGTCCGCCGCCGCGGGCTCCGTTCTTGCATCGCCGGCACGGCCTGAGACGCGCCGCCGCCGCGAGGCCCGGTGCGCGCCGCGGAGACCCCATGCAACGCCACGCCATCGCGCCCGCCGCCCTTCCCGGCATCGCCCATCTTCCCGTCGCCGGGGCCGTGCGCGCCGGCGAGCGTGTTTTCCTTAGCGGTGCGAGTGCGCTCAACCCCGATGGCAGCATCGCCGGCATCGGCGACCCGACAGCCCAGACCCATGCCGCGCTCGACCGGCTCGAGGCGGCGCTGAAGGAGGCCGGCGGCTCACTCTCCAGCCTGACCAAGCTCACCACCTGCATCGTCGACCGCGGCTATCGCGCCGAGGTCTATGCGGTGATCGCGGAGCGTCTTCCCGAGGTCCGCGCCGTCAGCACAGGGCTGGTGGTCGCCGGGCTGGCGCTGCCGGAGCTGATCGTCCAGATCGACGCGGAAGCCGCGATCCCGTCCTCGCCGCCGCGCCACACCCGGCCCTACACCTTCGAAAGCTGGCACGGCCAGGGCTTCCCCTGGCAGGGTTCGATGGTGCTCGCCACCGACGAGGAGTTCTTCCTGCGCGGCCAGACCGGCGCGGGGCTCGACCATAGCGGCGTCAAGGCCAAGGGCCGCGGCATCGCGGATTCCGCCGCCCAGGCGGACCTCGCCATGGCGAACCTCAAGATGCTGCTCGACGAGGCCGGCGCCTCGGTCGAGGACATCTGCAAGATCACCGTCTACATCTCGGACCGCGCCTATCGCGCCGGCGTCTACCCGATGATCGGCAAGCATCTCGCCGGGGTGCGACCGGTCTCGACCGGCATCGTTACCACCGGCTTCGCCCGGCCCGACATCCTGTTCGAGATCGACGTGACGGTCGTCCGCAAGCAGGGCGGAAAGCCGCATGAGCGGCTACGCACCTACCACTCCAGCGCAGCGCGTTACGGCACCGAGCAGCAGCCGCTCAACTGCGAGTTCTGCATGGCGGTGGTGTCGGGCGACCGCGTCACGCTGCGCGGCCAGACCGGGATGGGGCTCGACGAGGTGCTCTACGGCGCCGGCGCCGCGAAGGTGCAAGCGCAGGTCGCGATGGACAATGTCGCGACGCTGCTGTCGGAGGCGGGAGCCGGCCTCGACGACGTCGCCAAGGCGACCGTCTACGTCACCGACCGGGCCTTCCTCGCCGAGGTCAACGCGGTCGTCCGGGAGCGCCTGGGGGACAATGCCAGCGCCTTCACCAGCGTCATCGTCAAGGGGCTCGCCAGCCCCGAGCTGCTGATGGAGGTCGATATCGTCGCCATCCGGAAGGGCGCACGATGACCTATTCGCTCGCCGGTCGCTGTGCCCGCACGGGCATGCTCGGGGCGGTGGTCACCACCTCCTCCATCGCGGTGGGCTCGCGCTGCCAGCATGCCTCTGCCGGCGTGGGCGCGGCGCTGACGCAGCACATGACCGATCCGCGGCTCGGCCCGCTGATGCTGGATCTGCTCAAGCGCGGCTACTCCGCGCAGCAGGCGGTCGATGCCGCGGCCGCCGCCACGCCGCGCAGCGACTGGCGCCAGCTCGCCGTCATCGACGTCACGGGGCGCACCGCGAGCTTCAGCGGCGGAAACGTCCAGCCCGAACTGGCCGAAGTGCATGGGCGCGACTGCGTGGCGCTCGGTAACATCGTGCGCTCGAAGGAGGTGCCAGCCGCCATGGTGCGCGCCTTCGAGGCCGATCCGGCGTTGCCGCTCGCCGCCCGGCTAATCGCGGCGCTGAAAGCCGGCGACGAGGCCGGTGGCGAGTTCAAGCCGCTGGTCTCGACGGCGCTGATCGTCGCGCATGAGCAGGCCTTTCCCTATGTCGACCTGCGCGTCGACGGCGATGCAGACCCGATCGCGACGCTCGAGCGCCTCTGGCGCGAATACGAGCCGGTCGCCGATCTCTACGTGACGCGGGCGGTCGATCCGGACACCGCCATCGCGAACCGGCCGAAGAGCTGACCAACGACAACGAGGGGATCACCATGCGACGACTTCTATCGACATTGGCCGTCACGATCGGCCTTTCGACGGCGCTGACGGCGCTGCCCGCCGCCGCCCAGGGCACCGTGCGCGTCGCGCTCGGGACGACGCTGAGCCAGCTCGACCCGGCCAAGACAACGATCGGCGACGAGTATGTCTACGTCCACCTGCTGTTCAACGGGCTGTCGCGCATCGATCCCGACATGACGGTGAAGCCCGATCTCGCCGAGAGCTGGACGGCGTCCGACGATCTCAAGACCTGGACCTTCAAGCTGCGCCAAGGCGTCAAGTTCCACCATGGCCGGGTGATGGACGCCGAGGACGTGGTCGCGACGATGAATCGCATCCTCGACCCGGCGACGGGCTCGCGCGCCCGCACCGGCCTGTCGATGGTCGATGGCATCTCCGCCACCGACCCGATGACGGTCGAGTTCAAGCTCAACATCCCCTATGCCGGCTTCGCCGACATCTTCGCCGACCGCAACCTGCGCATCGTCCCCAAGGACAAGCTCGCCGAGCTCTCGACGCAGCCGATCGGCACGGGGCCGTTCATGTTCAAGTCCTGGTCGCCCGGCGACCGGCTCGAGCTGGTCAAGAACCCCAGCTACTTTGAAGCCGGCCTGCCGAAGGTCGACGGCGCGACGCTGCGCATCATTCCGGAGTCCGCGGCGCGCATGGCGGCGCTGGAATCGGGGGCGATCGATATCGTCTGGAGCATGCCCTATGAGGCGGTCGACAAGCTGAAGACCAGTGCGACTGCACGGGCCGACAGCGTTTCGACGCCGACCTGGGATGGCGTGATCCTGAACAACGACCGCCCGCCCTTCAACGATGTGCGCGTCCGCAAGGCTCTGGCGCTAACCATCGACAAGGAGGCGATCGTCGAACTCGCCCTGTTCGGTCAGGGTAACCCGACCTTCAGTCCGATCCCGCCCAGCCACCCCTATTTCAACAAGGCGATGAAGTTCGCCCCGCCGGACATCGCGCAGGCCAAGAAGCTGCTGGCAGAGGCCGGCTTCCCCAACGGCTTCGACGTGCCGATGCAGGTGCCGCAGGAGCGCGAGCAGCGCGTGCGCGTCGGCGTCGCCGTGCGCGACATGGCCAAGGCCGCCGGTATCCGCATCAATGTCGAGCGGGTGCCCTTCGCCTCCTACACCGCCAATGTTGCTGGCAAGGCGCAGATGTATGTCGACGGGTACTTCGCCCGGCCGACGATCGATACGGCGATCTATCCGTTCTACCATTCGTCCGGAAGCTGGAACAAGCAGCTCTGGCTCTACAAGGACGTGCGCGTCGATCAGCTTCTGGACGACGCCCGCAAGACCAATGACGAGGCAGCCCGCAAGGTGATCTTCGGCAAGTTCCAGGAGCTCGTCGAGGAGACCGTGCCCGGCATCATCGCCTACTCGGCGGCGCATGTGAACGGCGTCAGCAAGAAGGTCGACGGCTTCAAATCGACCCCGATGCAGTGGCTCGAGCTCAAGAGCGTCTCGATCAAGCCCTGATCCAAGCCTCTGCGCCCGCCCTCCCCGCGATGCGGCGCGGGCGGGCGCAGCCC
The DNA here is from genome assembly GCF_040546595.1 of Bosea sp. OAE506. Taxonomy (NCBI): domain Bacteria; kingdom Pseudomonadati; phylum Pseudomonadota; class Alphaproteobacteria; order Hyphomicrobiales; family Alloboseaceae; genus Allobosea; species Allobosea sp. OAE506. The sequence goes on from NZ_JBEPOB010000001.1 coordinate 3,792,269, forward strand.
CGGCTCACTGGAACCCGTCTCCAATGGCAGCCTACATCACCCGACGCCTGGCCTTCGTGGTCCTCGTCCTCGTGGCGGTGTCGATGCTCGTCTTCGGCGTCACCACGCTGCTGCCGGCCAATGTCGCCTATCTGATCCTCGGCGCCTTCGCGACGCCCGAGCAGGTCCGCGCGCTCGAGCTCAAGCTTGGCCTCACCGACCCGGTCTGGCAGCAATATCTGCGCTGGGCCGGCGGCTTCGTCATGGGCGATCTCGGCGTTTCGACACTGATGAACCGGCCGGTCGGGCCGATGCTGCTGGAAGCGCTGCAGCACTCGCTCATGCTGACGGGCCTCTCCTTCGTGCTGATCGCCGTCATCGGTGTGGGCCTCGGCGTCGCCGCCGCGCTGCGCCATGGCCGCCCGCTCGACCACGGCGTCTCGGTCGCGACCTATCTCGGCATCGCTGTGCCCGAGTTCTTCTGGGCGATCGTGGTCATCATCGTCTTCGCCGCCTGGCTCGGCTGGCTGCCGGCCTCGGGCTACGAGCCGATCTCGGCCGGCGTCTGGGAATGGGCCAAGCACCTGATCGCGCCCACCATCACGCTCGTCTTCGGGCATCTCGCCCATGTCTCGCGGCTGACGCGCTCCAGCATGATCGAGGTGATGCAGAGCCCCTATATCACCGCCGCCCGCGCCAAGGGCCTGCCCGAGCGGGTGATCGTGCTGCACCATGCGCTGCGCAACGCTCTTTTGCCGACGATCACGGTGCTGGCGCTGGATTTCGGCCGGCTGATGGGCGGCATCGTCGTGATCGAGACCGTCTTCGCCTATCCCGGCCTCGGCCGGCTCGTCGTCTTCTCGATCCAGAACCGCGATCTGCCGACGCTGCAGGCCGCGATCCTGGTGGTCGCCGCGATCTACGCGCTCGCCAACCTCCTGGCCGACCTGCTCTATGCCCGCCTCAACCCAAAAATCCGGTTCGGCCGCCATGTCGCCTGAGCCAGCCCTCGCCACGCCGGCAAAGCCGCCGCGCAAGCCGATGCCGCTGCAGCTCAAGGCCGGGCTTGCCATCACCGGCACCATCCTGCTGCTCGGGCTGCTCGCGCCCTGGATCGCGCCCCACCCCTGGGACACGATCTCGATGCGCACGCGCTTCCTGGCGCCGAACGCGACCTATTGGCTCGGCACCGACGAATATGGCCGCGACGTGCTGAGCCGCCTCCTGATGGGGGCCAGGCTCTCGATCGGCATGGGTGTCGCGGCGACCCTGTTCAGCCTCGCCATCGGCGTGCCGATGGGGTTGGCGGCCGGCTATTTCCGCGGCTGGGTCGATGAGGCGCTGATGCGGCTGGCCGATGTGCTGATGGCGATCCCGCCGATCATGCTCGGCCTGCTCGTGCTGGCGGTGACGCCGCCCGCCCTGTGGAAGACCGCGCTCGCCGTCGGCTTCGTCTACATCCCGCCGATCGCGCGGCTGGCGCGCAGCGTGACGCTGACGCTGGCCAATGAGGAGTTCGTGCAGGCCGCCAAGGCGCGGGCCGAGAGCACGTCCTACATCCTGTTCCGCGAGATCCTGCCCAATGCCTGGCCGCCACTAATCGTCGAGGCTAGCCTGCGCGTGACCTATGCGATCCTGCTCGGCTCGGCGCTGTCCTTCCTCGGGCTCGGCGCCCAGCCGCCCAGTTCCGACTGGGGGCTGATGATTTCGGAGGCGCGCTCCTTCCTCGACCGTGCGCCCTGGATCGCGCTGGCTCCGGGGCTGGCCATGTGCCTGCTGGTGATCGGCATCAACCTGCTCGGCGACGGCGCCCGCGAGCGCCTCGATCCGCGCCTCAAGGCGCGGCTGGGGAAGGCCTGATGCTGATCATCGACGACCTGACCGTCCGCTACCGCACCGCCGGCGGCGAGATCGAGGCGCTGTCCTCGGTCAGCCTCCAGGCCCGCAGGGGCTCGACGCTGGCACTCGTCGGCGAATCCGGCTCCGGCAAGAGCACGATCGCGCTGGCCGCCATGGGGCTTTTGCCGGCGGAGGCCTCCGTACCCTCGGGCCGCATCCTCTTCGACGGCGCCGACATCCTGACCATGGGGGACGAGGCGCGCCGGCAATTGCGCGGCTCGCGCATCGGCCTCGTCTTCCAGGACCCGTTCTCGGTGCTGAATCCCAGCTTGCGGATCGGCGACCAGGTCGGCGAAGGCCTCGTGCATCACCGCGGCTTCACGCCGGAGGCCGCCTTCGAACGGGCCATCGCGCTGCTCGACGAGGTCGGTATCGTCAAGCCGGACGCCGTCGCGAAGGCCTATCCGCACGAGCTCTCGGGCGGCATGCGGCAACGCGCGCTGATCGCGGGGGCGCTCGCCTCGGAGCCCGAGCTGCTGATCCTGGACGAGCCGACCACGGCGCTGGACGTCACCATCGAGGCGCAGATCCTCGACCTGCTCGAAGATCTGCGGGCCCGGCGCGGCCTGACGATGCTCTTCATCAGCCACAATCTCGGCGTCGTCCGCCGGATCGCCGACGAGGTCGCCGTGCTCTATGCCGGGCAGATCGTCGAGCAGGGCGCGACCGAGGATGTGCTGCAGCGACCGGCCCATCCCTACAGCAAGGGGCTGCTCGCCGCGATCCCGCGCATCGGCCGCAAGACGGCGCGGCTCGCCGCCATTCCCGGCCGCCTGCCCGATCTGCGCCAGCCGCCGACGGGCTGCCGCTTCGCGCCGCGCTGCCCCTTCGCAACGCCCGACAGCCAGGCTCCGCAGAGCCTGCGCGACATCGGCGGCCGGCTCGCGCGCTGCAGTTCCGCTGAGACGCTGCGCGAAACGCCCTGGCCGGTCCAGGCGGAGGCCGACGCCGTCGGATCCCCCTCACCCGCCACCCAGGCGGTCACGGCCGAGCCGGTCGTCGCCGTCGAGCATCTCACCAAGAGCTTCGTTCTCGGCCGCGGCAAGCTGCGCTTCGAGGGCTGGCGCCCGGTTCGCGACGCCATCCGCATCCGGCCGGTCGACGACATCTCGCTGACGATCGCGCCCGGCGAGGTCGTCGGCCTCGTCGGCGAATCCGGTTCCGGCAAGACGACGCTGGGGCGCACGATCCTGCGGCTGGTCGAGGCGGATTCCGGCGTCATCCGGATTGGCGGCGAGACCGTCTCCGGCAAGCCGCAGAGCGCGCTCGAGGCGATGCGGCGCACCGCGCAGATCGTCTTCCAGAACCCGGATTCCTCGCTCAACCCGCGCAAGACGATCCGCGAGCTGCTGGGCCGGCCGATCGCCCGCTTCGGCCTTGCGCCGGCGGCCGATATCCCCAGGCGCGTTGACGAACTGCTCGATCTGGTGCGCCTGCCTGTCCATTACGCCGACCGCTACCCGCACCAGATGAGCGGCGGCGAGAAGCAGCGCGTCGGCATTGCGCGGGCGCTGGCGACGCAGCCGCGCTTCATCGTCTGCGACGAGCCGGTCTCGGCGCTGGACGTCTCCGTGCAGGCGGCGATCGTCAACCTGCTGGCGGATCTCAAGGACCGGCTCGGCGTCGCCTATCTCTTCATCTCGCATGACATCTCGGTCGTCGCCCATCTCGCCGACCGGGTGGCGGTGATGCATCACGGCAAGATCGTCGAGGTCGGTCCGGCGGACGCGATCATGAACGCGCCGAGCCACCCCTACACGATCAGGCTGCTGTCAGCCGTGCCGCGCGTCGATGGTCCGGCGCATGCGCGCCGCGAGGCGGTCGTCGCGGAATAGACTGCTGCGCGAATCACTTGGGGGCGTTTGCTCTCGCGGCGCATAAGCGCTGTGCGCGCTCAGGCGAGCATGCGCGTATCGCCGCAGACCGAGATCTCCTGCCCCGAGATCGTCTTCGCGAAGGGCGAGGCGAGGAAGACGATCTGTTTGGCGATGTCGGCGGGGTCGACGAACTGCTTGATCGAGACGCCGGCAAAGAGGCGCTGCGTCATCTCGTCATGCGAGACGTTGAAGCTGCGCGCCTTGTTGGCGATGACGCTCTGGATCCGCGGCCCCTCGACCAGGCCGGGGCAGATCGCATTGGCGCGGATGCCGAATTCGCCGAGCTCGGCGGAGAGCGCCTTGGTGAAGCCGATGACGCCCCATTTCGCCGCGGCATAGGGCGAGCGCAGCGGGAAGCCGTGCTTGCCGGCCTGGCTGGAGAGATTGACGATCGAGGCGTTCGTCGACTGCTTGAGATGCGGGACCGCCAGCCGCGTGCAGTTGAACTGCCCGGTCAGGTCGATGGCGACGCAGGAATCCCAGTCCTCGGGCGCGATCTCGTCGACGCGTCCGGTCGGGCCCGCGATGCCGGCATTGTTGACCAGGCAGTCGAGCCCGCCCAGCGCTGCCAGTGCCTCCTCCATCAGCCGCGCGACGGCCGCCCGGTCCGAGACGTCGCAGACCGACTGCGTCATCGCCGGGTCGCTCTTGGCCATGTCGGCAAGCGCGCCGCGATCCACATCGCAGATATGGACCTTCGCGCCCTCGGCCGCGAAGGCGCGCGCCGTGGCGCGGCCGATGCCATTGGCGCCGGCCGTCACCAGCACGCGCAGCCCCTTGATCTGCAGGTCCATTCCGTCTCTCCCCGTCAGGCCCGAAGCTGGCCCGTTTCTTCGATATGGGCGGCCGCGGCCGCGATGTCGTCTTCCAGCGCCGCGCGGGCGGCCGGCGCGTCCCGTCGGCGCACGGCCTCCAGCAGGCGGGCATGGGCCTGCATGGCGCTGCCGCCTTCAAGCCGGCGCGGCTCGTGGCGCATGTCGAGATTGAGGATCGGCCCCGCCTTGAGCCAGAGCCGCTCGATCATCTCGATCAGGCTCGGCATAGCGGCCGCCTCGTAGAGCGCGAAATGCAGGTCTCGATTGGCCGCGACGGCCGCGGCACTGTCGGGCGGATCGGCGCTCGCCGCCTGGCGGAAAGCGGCGTCGAAGGCCATGATCCGGTCGATGTCGGCCGGCGCCGCCTGCCGCGCCGCCTCCTCCGCCGCGAAGCCCTCGACCACGAGCCGCAGCCGGGTGAGCTCGCGAAACTGCGCCAGCGAGAGCACGGGCACGCGCACCGCCCGGCCGGGCAGTACCTCGAGCGCGCCATCGGCCGCAAGCCTGCTGACCGCCTCGCGCACCGGCATCATCGAAACGCCGAGCGCTTCGGCGACGCGGCGCAGCGACAGCTTCTCGCCGGGCGCCAGACGGCCCGCGACCAGCAGCGCGCGCAGCTCGCCCGTGACGCGCTCGCCCAGCGTCTCGCGCGGCAGGGCGCCGATGGCGTCGAGCGCCGAGGCGTCGGCCTCCCCCGGGGGAGCCGGCCGCTCGGAGGCGGTTCGCGAGGGCTGGACAGCAGCGGTCATGTCTGCCAACCTAACTGTGATCACAGATCACGACAAGCGGCGTCAGACCGCTGATCAACATCCGCCGACGCCACAACGGTGCGGCGTCCGTTCTGGGAGGAACGTCCATGTCAGACCTGTTGAAGACGACCCGACTCTCGCGCCGGCAGGCGCTGGCCGGGCTCGGTGCCGGCACCGCCGTCGGCCTGATCGCCAGCCCCTCGATCATTCTGGCGCAGACGCCCGACGCGATCCGCTTCGGCCATCTGACGCCGCGCACGGGCTTTCTCGGCCCGCTCGGCGAATACGGCGTGATGGCGGTCGATCTCGCGGTCGAGGAGATCAACGCGGCGGGCGGCGTCAACGGCCGCAAGCTCGAGGCGCTGAAGGAGGATTCGGTCAATCCGCAGACGGCTTCGACCAAGGCCGAGCGCATGATCGAGCGCGACAAGGTCACCTGCATTCTCGGCGAGATCTCCTCGGCCTCCTGCCTGACGATCTCGCAGGTCGCGGCGCGCAACAAGACGCTCTTCGTCAACACCGGCGGCAACTCCGACGCGCTGCGCGGCGAGAGCTGCAACCGCTACATGTTCCATGTCGAGCACCAGAACTCGATGTATGTGAAAAGCTGCGGCCGCTCGCTGATGGCGCAGGGGCTGGTGAAGGGTAAGAAGTGGTTCTCGCTCACCGCCGACTACGCCTTCGGCCATGACCTGCTCAAGGTCGCCAAGCGCTTCATGGAGGCCAATGGCGGCCAGTTCGCCGCCGACAAGCTGGTGCCGACCGACGCGACCGACTTCTCCGCGCTGCTGCTCGAAATCCGCGCCGCCAAGCCCGACCTCGTGATCTCGAACCTCGCCGGCAACCAGATCACCAACTTCCTGAAGCAGTATTCGGAGTTCGGCCTGACCTTCCCGGTCGCCGGCTTCGGCTTCGATACGGCTCTGGCCTGGGCCGCCGGCAAGGACAATTTCGCCGGCATCTGGCCCTGCGTCTGGCACCACCTGATCGACACCCCCGGCACCAAGGCCTTTGTCGCCGCCTTCACCAAGAAGTACGGCAAGCCGCCGGAGAACCAGGCCTGGGGCGACTACATGGCCGTGAAGATCATGGCGCAGTCGATGAACGAGCTGAAATCGACCGAGACGGCCAAGATCCTGGAGCATTGGGAGAAGGGCGCGAAGTTCGACGTGCTCAAGGGCCGGCCGGGCTACTTCCGCGCCTCTGACCATCAGCTCATCAGCGAGATGTACACGATCACGGCGCTGCCGGCCGCGCAGGTCAAGAACCCGTGGGATCTCTTCACCTCGTCCCCGGCCGTGCCCGGCCCCAACGAGGACATGGAGGTCATCGCCACCAGCGGCGACGAGGCCGTCTGCAAGATGAGCTGAGGGCTCGTTCGTCATTCTCGGGCGGCGCGCAGCGCCGACCCGGGAATCTCATGACGGGAGACTTCTGGTTTCCCAGATGGTCGGGTCAGGCCCGACCATGACGCGCCACGCTGAAGGCCCTTCCCTGCAGCGCGCTTTCCGATAAAGGCCAATCCTTGCTCACCCTCTTCATCCAGCAGGTGCTGAACGGGCTGCTCGACGGGGTCTATTACCTCCTGATCGCGCTCGGCTTGTCGCTGATCTTTTCGCTGGGCGGCATCGTCAATCTGGCGCATGGCGCCTTCTATGCGATCGGCGCCTATCTCACGATCGTGCTCGCGCCGCATATCGGCTTCGGCGGCGCCATGGTCGCCTCGCCCGTGCTGGTGGCGCTGATCGGCATCGTCGTCGAGCGCGGGCTGTTCCAGCGCTTCTATCGATCCGACCCGATCCTCTCGCTGCTGCTGACCTTCGGGCTCGCCATGGTGGCCGAGCAGTCGCTGCGCATGATCTTCGGCGCGCCCCCGCTGTCCTTCTCGATCCCGCCGGCGCTGCGCGGTCAGATCTTCATCGGCGACTTCATCTACTCGCGCTACCGGGCGATGCTCCTCCTGATCGCGGCCGGCTGCGTGCTGGGCCTCTGGTTCCTGCTGCAGCGCACCGCGTTTGGCCGCGTCGTGCGTGCCGGCGTGCAGAATCCCGACATGGTCGGCGCGCTTGGCATCTCGCTGCAGCCCTACATGGTCGCGGTCGCCGGGATCGGCATCGGGCTGGCTGGGCTGGCCGGCGTGCTGCTGGCGCCGATCTATTCGATCCATCCCGCCATGGGGCAGGAGATCATCACGCCGGCCTTCGTCGTCGTCGTCATCGGCGGCCTGGGCTCGTTCTGGGGCGTGGTGGTGGCCGCGCTGATGGTCGGGCTGGTGAAGGGCATCACGATCGGGCTGGGCTACACGCAATGGTCCACCGCCGTGATCTACCTGATGATGCTGCTCGTCCTGCTGTTCCGGCCCCGCGGCCTGTTCGGCGAACGCATCCAGCGTTTCGAGTGAGGCCGCGATGACTCCCCTCCAGCGCGATCACGCGCCGCTCTTCATCGCCGCCGCCGGCCTCCTCGCTTTGCCCTTCCTGATGCAGGTCATTGGGCTCGGCACGACGTCGGCGACCGAGATCGTCGTCTTCGCCATCGCCTGCATGGCACTGAACATCCTCGTCGGCACCACAGGCCTGGTCTCCTTCGGCCATGGCGCCTGGTTCGGGCTCGCCGCCTATGCCGCCGGACTGATCCAGCGCAACTGGCTGCCGGGGCAGTTTGCCCTGCCCATTCTTCTGTCCGTCGTCTTCGTCGGGCTGATCGCCTTTGCCTTCGGGGCGCTGATTCTGCGGCGCAAGGGCGTCTATTTCTCCCTGCTGACGCTGGCGCTGGCGGCGATGACCTATTCGGTCGCCTTCCGCTGGACGGCGGTGACCGGCGGCGAGGACGGGCTCGGCGGCATCAAGCGGCCGCTCTTCCTCGGCATCGACTTCGAGGATGCCTCGCGCTTTTACATCCTCGTCGCGCTGATCGGCATGGCGGTGGTCTATGGGCTCTGGCGCTTCCATCGCTCGCCCGTCGGCACCGTGCTGGTGGCGATCCGCGAGAACGAGCAGCGGGCTCGTTTCCTCGGCTATGCCACCGACCGCTACAAGCTGATCGCGTTCACGCTGTCGGCGGCGCTGACCGGGCTGGCCGGCTCGCTCCTGCTGTTCAACAACCGCATGACCTCGGCCGAGCCGATCTCGGTCGCTTTCTCCGGCGAATTGCTGGCGATGGTCGTGATCGGCGGCATGCGCTCCTTCCTGGGGCCGGCGCTCGGCGCGCTGTTCTTCGTGATCTTCCGCGACTACCTCTCCAGCATCACGCCGAATTGGCTGTTCTGGTTCGGCCTGCTCTTTGTCGGCTTCATCGTGTTCTCGCCGACCGGCATCGTCGGCTTTGGCGAGCGCCTCCTGCGGCCCTTCCGCAAGTCGGTCGTGGGCGATGCGGCGATGTCGGAGCGCAAGGCCGGCTCGGTGACGCTGCCGGCCTTCATGAAACCCAGCGATCCGATCGACGGGCCGATCCTGACCGCGCGGGGGCTCGCCAAGAGCTTCGGCGGCATCAAGGCGGTCGAAGGCGTCGACATCACCATGGCCGACCGGCGGCTGCATGCGCTGATCGGCCCCAACGGCGCCGGCAAGACCACGGCCTTCAACCTGATCTCCGGCTTGTTTCCGCCCGATCGCGGCGAGGTGAAGCTGCGCGAGCGCTCGATCGGCGGGATGTCGCCCGAGGCGATCACGCAGGCCGGCATCGGGCGCGCCTTCCAGATCACCAACCTGTTCCCGACGCTGTCGGTCGAGGAGAATGTGCGGCTCGCCGTTCAGGCCCGCGCCAGCGCTCGCTTCGGCTTCTGGCGGCCGGCCGGCGCGCTCGACGAGGTCAACGCCCAGACGACCACCGTGATCGACACGATGGGCCTGCGCGGCATCGAGACGGCGGAGGCCGGATCGCTGAGCTATGGCGGCCAGCGCCTGCTCGACATGAGTCTGGCGCTCGCCACGAAGCCGCGCGTGCTGCTGCTCGACGAGCCGCTGGCGGGCCTGGCGGCGGCTGAGCGCGAGCGCGTCGGCAATCTGATCAAGTCGATCTCGACCGACCTGCCGGTGCTCTTGGTCGAGCACGACATCGATCGCGTCTTCGCCATCGCCGACCATGTCACCGTGATGAACGAGGGCTCGGTGCTGGTCGACGGCACGGTCGAGGATGCGCGCTCCTCGCCGCGCGTGCAGGAGATCTATATCGGCTCAGGCGCGCATGCGCTGGCCGAGAAGCCGCGCCAGAGCGCAGCGCGATCGGGCGTCCTGCTCGGCCTCGACAAGGTCGACACCTTCTACGGCAAGAGCCACATCCTGCGGCAGGTCTCGCTCGACGTGCATGAGAACGAGATCGTCGCGCTGCTCGGCCGCAACGGCGCCGGCAAGTCGACCTTGCTGAAGACCATCACCGGCATCGCCCCGCCCGCGAGCGGCACGATCACGCTGGCGGGCCAGGACATCGCCGGGCAGCCGCCCGCCGCGATCGCGCGCGCCGGCATCGCCTATGTGCCGCAGGGCCGCGGGCTTTTCGCCGGCATGAGCGTCAAGGACAATATGGAGCTCGGCCGGCTCAAGCGGGTCACCGGCAACGGCACGCATTGGGACGATGACAAGATCTTCGCCTTCTTCCCGCGCATCAAGCAGCGCTGGCATTCGCCGGCCGACTATCTGTCGGGTGGCGAGCAGCAGATGGTGGCGGTGGCGCGCGCGCTCTCGGGCGACACCCGCGTGCTGCTGCTCGATGAGCCCTTCGAGGGGCTGGCGCCGGCCGTCGTCGAGGAGCTGTTCGAGGCCTTCGACAAGCTCCGCCAGGAGATCGGCATCGTCATCGTCGACCACCATCTCGACCTCGCGCTGGCGCTCTCGGACCGCACCGTCGTGCTGGAGCGCGGCAGCGTCGTCCATACCGGCCCCTCACGGGCGCTGAGCCAAGATCTCGCGCTCCGGCGGCAGGTGTTGTGGCTGTGATGGTTGTCCGCCTGCCGAACCCTTCCGTCATGCACGGGCTCGACCCGAGCATCTCGTCCAGAAGAGCCTCTTGCTTCACGAGATTCTCGGGTCTGCGCTTCGCTCCGCCCGAGAATGACGAACCTTCTTCGCTTCGCGACGCCCCCCTTCGGAATCATTTCCCATGACCCACATCGCCATCGTCGGCTCGGGCCTGATCGGCCGCGCCTGGGCCACCGTCTTCGCCAGCCATGGCTGTGCTGTCGCGCTGCATGACGTCGCGCCCGGCGCGGCGGAGGCGGCGCGCGCCCATATCGGCACCAATCTCGAGGAGCTCGCGGGCCATGGGCTGGTCGCCGACCCCAAGGGATCGCTGGCCCGCATCCGCGTCGCCAGCGACCTCGCCGATGTCCTGACCGGCGCCGACCTCGTGCAGGAGAACGGGCCGGAAACCGTCGCGGCCAAGCAGCAGCTCTTCGCCGAGATGGACGCGCTCTGTCCGCCCTCGACGATCCTGGCGTCCTCGACCTCCTTCATCATGGCCTCGGTGTTCAGCGAGACCCTGGCGGGCCGGGCGCGCTGCCTCGTCGCGCATCCGGTCAACCCGCCCCATCTCGTGCCGATCGTCGAGCTGGCGCCGGCGCCCTGGACCGATCCGGCTATGGTCGAGCGGGCCAAAGCGATCTACGAGCAGGCCGGCCAGGTGCCGATCGTGCTGCGCAAGGAAAAGCCCGGCTTCGTGCTGAACCGCCTGCAGGCCGTGCTGCTGGCCGAGGCCTTCCGCATCGTCGGCGAGGGTGTCGCCAGCGCCGAGGATGTCGACAAGACGATCCGCGACGGCCTGGGTCTGCGCTGGTCCTTCATGGGGCCGTTCGAGACGATCGAACTCAACGCGCCTGGCGGCATCCCCGATTACTGCGCGCGCTATTCCGCCTCGCTCGACCGCATGGTGAAGTCCTCTGAGGGGCTCGGCAATCCGTTCGACGCTGCGACGGTCGAGACCGTAATGAGCGAATGGCGCGGCGCCCAGTCGCCCGATCGCGTCAAGCGCCTGAGCGACTGGCGCGACACGCGGCTGGCCGCGCTGCAGGCGCATAAGCGCGCTTCGGGTGCCAAGCCGGACTGACGCCGGCCCTTCGAACCGCCATCAAGCCTGAAAGGACACCTCCGCCATGGCCAAGAACCGCAAAGTCATCATCACCTGCGCGGTCACCGGCGCGATCCATACGCCTTCGATGTCGCCGCATCTGCCGGTGACGCCGGACGAGATCATCGAGGCCGCCGTCGGGGCGGCGGAGGCGGGTGCGGCGCTGGTGCATGTCCATGCCCGGAACCCGGTCACCGGCCAGCCCGACCAGTCGCCCGAGGCCTTTGAGCCCTTCCTGAAGGTGATCAAGCAGCGCTCGGACTGCGTGATCAACATCACCACCGGCGGCGCCCCGACGATGGGCGTCGAGGAGCGGCTCGGCCCCTGCGCGCATTTCAAGCCCGAGGTCGCCTCGCTCAACATGGGCTCGATGAATTTCGGGCTCTACCCGATGCTGGCCCGGTTCAAGGACTTCAAGCACGATTGGGAGAGGCCCTATCTCGAAGGCTCGAAGGACCGGATCTTCAAGAATACCTTCCAGGACATCGAGAACATCCTGACCACCTGCGCGGAGAACAACACCCGTTTCGAGATCGAGTGCTACGACATCGGCCATCTCTACACGCTGGCCCATTTCGTCGATCGCGGGCTGGTGAAGCCGCCCTTCTTCGTGCAGTCGGTCTTCGGCATTCTCGGCGGCATCGGGCCCCATCCCGAGGATGTCGTCCATATGAAGCGCACGGCCGACCGGCTGTTCGGCGACCAGTATCACTGGTCCGTGCTCGGCGCGGGCCGTCACCAGCTGCCGATCGCCGCCATGTCGGTCGCCATGGGCGCCAATCTGCGCGTTGGCCTGGAGGATTCGCTCTGGCTCGGGCCGGGGCAGTTCGCCAAGTCGAACGCCGACCAGGTCCGGGCGGCCCGCATGATCATCGAGGGACTCGGGCTCGATGTGGCGACCCCGGCCGATGCGCGGGAGATGCTGCAGCTCAAGGGGGCCGACAAGGTCAATTTCTAGCGCCGACCGGGTTGTCACGGAACCACCGCGGCGGCCCGGGATGCCGCACGACGGGCTCTTTCGAGCCCGTCGTCGGAGGGTGGCCCTGACTCGGGCCTGTGGCCTGTCCGGTCATCGTCAGCATTTGAGAACGGACCGGAGCGAGGCGTCCGGCTGCCGATCGGTATTCTGTGTGCATCCAGAATGCGAGGCCCCGCGTAACCGCATTGAGAGCTTTTGGAATTTGCGCAGCACTTTTCGTGCGGCGGATTTTATCTTGAGATAACAAGATTAGATCGCGACAATATTCGTTCTTTGTTATTAAATATTGGAACGTTTTATTCGATCAATTGTTGAGCTCATCGATATCCCAACCATGGAGATAGACGATGACTGTTCAACAGATCACTTCCCTTGCGAAGGATAGGCCAGTCCAGGGGCGCCGCGCGTTCCTTCGCTGGTCGGGCGTCGCTGCCGCGGCCGCCGTCTCATTCGGGGTGGACGTGCCCAGCCTCAAGCTCGGCGAGGCCTTCGCCCAGTCCCGCGCCGTGGATCTCGGTGGCGGCGATCTGGGTGTCCTCAACTACGCCTATGCGCTGGAGCAACTGGAGGCGGCCTTCTACACGCAGGTCATCGCCAGCCCCTATGCAGGCATGACCGCCTACGAGCGCGCGCTGCTGACCGACATCCGCAATCATGAGATCTCGCATCGCGCGTTCTTCAAGAAGGCGCTCGGCGCGAACCGGATTCCGGACCTCGCCGTGAACTTCTCGGCGGTGAACTTCGGCGATCGGATGAGCGTCCTGAAGACGGCGATGACCTTCGAGGACCTTGGCGTGTCGGCCTACAATGGCGGCGGCGCGGCGATCAGGACGCCCGCCTATCTCGCGGCTGCGGGCTCGATCGTCTCGGTCGAGGCCCGCCATGCCGCCACGGTTCGCGACATGCTGCGGCCCTTCACCGAATACTTCGCCGGGGACGACGTGATCTCGCGCGGCGGTGTCGACGTCTCCAACCCGCCCTCGGCCGTCCTGCGCGCCGCAGGTCCGTTCATCGCCACGCCGGTCACCGCGTCGCAGCTCCCCTGAGCGCGATCTCGATCCGCATTCTCATCCGAAAGGCATCGATATGACCCATCAAACACTACTCTCCACGCTCGACCCCGATCTCGCGGGCGCCCTGGCGTCGCGACGGGACCTCTTCGTCTCGACCGCCAAACGGCTCGGCGCGGTCGCCTCGGCACCCGTCGTGCTGGCGGCGGTCTCCAGCCAGGCCTTCGGCCAGGGCATGCCCGCGCAGGTCGCCGCGGTCCTGAACTTCGCGCTGACACTCGAATACCTCGAAGACGAATTCTACAGCGAAGGGCTGCGCGCTGGCGTCGTGCCGGATCGCTTCGGGGTGGTCTTTCGGCAGATCAGCTCGCATGAGGCCGCTCACGTCACCCTGCTGAGCTCGACGCTCGGCGCGGGCGCCGTGGCCAAGCCGCGGTTCGATTTCACGGCGGGCGGCAGGTACGCCAATGTCTTCCGCGATTTCAAGACGTTCGCCAGCGTGGCGCAGACCCTGGAGGACACCGGCGTCGCCGCCTATGCGGGCCAGGCTCCGGCACTGATGGGCGCGGACGCAGCCTTGACGACGGCGCTGCGCATCCACTCGGTCGAGGCGCGCCATGCCGCCGAGGTTCGGCTGGTTCGTGGGGTGAGGCCGTGGAAGGGCGCCACCGACAAGCCGATGACCAAGCAGCAGGTCCTGGCTGCCGTCAGCCCCTTCATCGACGCCTGATCGGCCATCTCCAAAACGGGCGCCATGTCAGATCCAGACATGGCGCCACAAACATGAAGCGGGTTGAGGCGGCGTCACGGCCTTGTCCTCGGCCCAGCTCAGACAGCGCCGCCGGAGCGGCGCTTCAAGCGTGTCGGTATCGCGCTGATGCGCTGCTGCGGGAGAGCGCCGCGCCCAGCGCTGATCACTTGCCCCAGCGCAGCGCGAGCGGATCGAGTTCCCGCGCCAGTTCGATCAGCCCCTCGCGGGTCTTGGGATGCAGCGGCGTCAGCGGATGGCGCACGGCTTCCGACTTGATGACGCCGCCCTCCTTCATCACCGCCTTGGCCGAGCGCAGGCCGCACTGGCGGTTCTCGTAGTTGATGATCGGCAGCACCTTCGCATAGAGCGCGGCGGCCTGCTTGCGGTCGCCCGCGGCATGGGCGGCCAGGATCGGCTTGATCAGATCGGGGATCATGGCGCTGGTCATCGTGCCGGTCGCGCCGGCGTCAAGATCGGCCATCAGCGTGATCGCCTCCTCGCCGTCGAAGGGGCCCACCACTGCATCGCCGCCAGCCTCGATCAGCGCACGCAGCTTGTTGGCCGTGCCGGGCACCTCGATCTTGAAGTAGCGGACGAGCGGCACCTCTTTCCGCCAACCGGATCATGAAGGGCACGGTCAGCGTCACGCCCGAGAGCGGCGCATCCTGCAGGATGATCGGGATGCCGCAAGCGTCGGCCACCTGCTTGAAATGCTCGACCATGCCCTGCTCGTCGGCCTTGAGGAGGGCACCGTGATAGGGCGGCATCATCATCAGCATCTTCGCGCCGGCATCGGCCGCGGCCTTGGCGCGCTGGGCGGCGATGCGGGTCGAGAAATGCGAGGTGGTGACGATGACCGGCACGCGCCCGGCGACCTGCTCCAGCGAGAGATGCATCACCTGCTCGCGCTCGGCGTCGGTGAGCAGGAACTGCTCGGAGAAGTTCGCGAGGATGCAGATGCCGTCGACGCCCTGATCGACCATCAGGTCCATGACGCGGCGGTTGCCGTCGAGATCGACGTCGCCATTGTCGTGGAAGATGGTCGGCGCGATCGGCAGGATGCCCTTGTAGGGTTCGGTCATGTTGGTGGTCCTTCGTGGAGGCGGTGTGATCAGTCAGCGAAGCCCAGGACAGCGCCCAGGGATTTGTCCAAGCGCGACAGTTCGTCGGTGGTCAGGCGACCGATCGAACGGGAAATGCGCTCGGTCTTCACCGTGGTCGGCTTGTCCACCATGATCTGGCACCGCAACCGCAGACCATTTGCGATGGTCGGCTCGAGCGTGATGCGAAAGTCCGAGGCCTCGCTCAGCAGCGAGGTCATTTGACAGACCACGATGGAGGGATGGTTGGCAGGCATGCCGTCGGACTGAACGACGACGGCCGGCCTCGGCTTGCTGTAGTCCCCGGAGGCCGCGACGATGACGATGTCGCCGCGTTTCACCACTTTTCCGACGGGTCGGGGTTGTCGAACTCGGAGACTGCTTCGATCCAGGCGAGGGCGTCGGCCTCGTCGGCAGGATCGAGCGCGGCGGACTGGCGAGCGATCCGCTCCCGCACTTCAGCGGACCGCATGTCGGGCAGCAGCAACCGCACTTCGCGCAATCCCTGCTCGCGCCGTCGCCGGCGCATTTCGCGCATCCGTTCTGCGACCGCGGACATGAGACGGCCTCCCGTTTCGAGCAAAGAGCGTAACGCGTTACGCCAGGACCCGCAATCGGCGGCAGCATGGCCGGCTTAGCCCTTGGCCGCGACCGTCACGGACCGGCCGCGCAGGGTGCGGACGGCCGAGCCGATCAGCGGCAGCAGCAGCAGGGCCAGCCCGATGCCCATCAGCGTCGAGACCAGCGCGTTCGACCAGAAGATCGAGAGCGAGCCCTGGCTGAAGATCATCGACTGGCGGAAGGCATCCTCGGCCTTGTCGCCGATGACCATGGCCAGGATCAGCGGCGCGATCGGATAGTCGAGCTTCTTGAAGACATAGCCGACGATGCCGAAGGCGAGCGCGACCCAGATGTCGAACTCCTTGCTGGCAACCGTGTAGGCGCCGATGAAGCAGATCATCACGATCAGCGGCGCAACGATCGAGAAGGGAATGCGCAGGATCGAGGCGAAGAGCGGGACCGTCGCAAGCACGACGACCACCGCGACGACGTTGCCGAGATACATCGAGGCAATCAGCCCCCAGACGAAGTCCGGCCGCTCGATGAAGAGCATCGGGCCGGGGTTGAGGCCCCAGATCATCAGTCCGCCCATCATCACGGCGGCGGTCGCAGAGCCGGGGATGCCAAGCGCCAGCATCGGCAGCATCGCGGCGGAGCCGGCGGCATGGTCGGCCGTCTCGGGCGCGATCACGCCCTCGGGCTCGCCCTTGCCGAACTTCTCCGGGTTGCGCGAGGAGCGCTTGGCCATGGCGTAGCTCATGAAGGAGGCCGCTGTCGGCCCGCCGGGCGTGATGCCCATCCAGATGCCGATGGCGCTCGAGCGCAACAGAGCGACCCAGTAGCGCGGCAGCTTGGCGGCGGTCAGCAGCACGTCGCGGACGCGGACCTTGGCGGCGACGCCCTCGAAGCGCAGCCCCTCCTCCATCGTCAGCAGCAGTTCGCCGATGCCGAACAGGCCGATCACCGCGATCAGGAAGGAGATGCCACCGAGCAGGATATCGAATTCATAGGTCAGGCGGATATTGCCCGAAACCGAGTCCATGCCGACCGAGGCCAGCGCGAAACCGACGCCCATCGAGACGACCGCCTTGAAGGGAGAAGCGCCGCCCAGGCCGATGAAGCTGGCGAAGGTCATGAAATAGACAGCGAAATATTCGGGCGAGGAGAAGCGCAGCGCGAATTTCGCGACCCAGCCGGACAGCAGCGTGATCAGGATGACGCCGGCCAGCGCCCCGAACCCCGCCGAGAGGAAGGCGAAGGAGAGCGCTTCGGTCGCCCTGCCCTGCTTGGCCATGGGGTGGCCGTCGAAGGTCGTCGCCACCGAGGAAGGTTCGCCGGGGATGTTGAACAGGATCGAGGTGGTCGAGCCGCCGAACAGCGCGCCCCAGTAGAGCGAGGTCAGAAGGATGATCGCCGAGACCGGCTCCATGGTGAAGGTCAGCGGCAGCATCAGCGAGACGCCGTTGGGCGCGCCGAGGCCGGGCAGCACGCCGACGAGGATGCCCAGCAGCACGCCCGCCATCATCAGCAGGACATGGTGGGTGGTGAGCGCGACCGAAAAGCCGTGCATCAGCGAGGCGACGTTATCCATGGCAGCGTCCTCGTTGGCGTCCGGCAGGCCTTAAAGCCCGATCAGGCGCTCGACCGGGCCCTTGAGCAGGCCGATCTGGAAGAAGCGCTCGAACACGGCGTAGAAGACGACTGCGGCAGCCAGCGCACTGGCGGCCGAGACGAGCCAACCGTAGCCGCCCTGGAAGCGCATCGCGTAGAAGAGGTAGGCGATGGTGGCGACATACATGCCCGCGAAGGCCGTGATCAGCACGAAGGCGACGAGCGGGGCGAAGAAGGAGATGACGCGGCCCGCCCGCTCGCGATCGAGGAAGATCTCCTCGACGATGGCCGCGCCGCGCAGACGCTGGGCGAAGGTGACCACCAGCGTCCCGACACTGGCGAGGGCCACCAAAGCGCCGGTGTAGAAGGGAAAGGCGCCGGGCTGCGGACCCGACGTATCCCAGCCGATCCCGAATTCGAGAGCGCCCCGGACGACGATCAGCCCGAAGGCGAGCGTGACGAGCGCGGTCGCGGTTTCCGCCCAGAAGCGCGTGATCATGGAGCGTTTCCTCCCGGCCGGGACGGCCGCTCGAAACTGGCAGGGAGCGTTCGAAGACAAGCCGGACGGCCGGGAGGCCGTCCGGAGAGGCATCAGCCAGGCTGCGTCAGTTGACGACCCAGCCCTCGGCCTGGAAGACCTTCTTGTTGGCGGCGTCGTCCCTGGCGACGAAATCGGCCAGTTCCTTGCCCTTCATGAACCGGGCGGTCTGGGCCGTGCGGGTGACGAACTCCTGCCATTCCGGCGTCTTCGAGACCTTCTCCAGCACGCCTTCGTAGAAGGCGACCGCGTCGGCAGGCACCTCGGCCGGGAGCCAGACGGTGCGGGGCATCTGGAAGGTCTCGATCGGCAGGCCGGCTTCCTTGCAGGTCGCGATGTCGCCCCAGCCCTTGCCCTCGAAGACCGGCTCGCCCTTGGCGAGGCGCACCGGCGAGAAAACGCAGAGCGGCTTCACCTGGCCGGCCTTCCACTGGCCGATGTTCTCATTGGGATTGTTGACGTTGGAGTCGATGTGGCCGCCGGCGAGCTGCACGGCCGCGGCGCTGCCGCCCTGGAACGGGACGTAGATCATCTTGGCGCCGGTGGCGTCCTGGATCATCATCGTCAGCGTCTGGTCGGTGTCCTTGGACTGGCTGCCGCCCATCTTGAAGCCCATCGGCTTGGCCTTGATCGCCTCGATGTAGCTCTTGGCGTCGGCATAGGGCGCATCGCCCTTGACCCAGAGCAGGAATTCGTCGAGCGCCAGCGCCGCGACCGGCGTCAGGTCGGAGACCTTGTAGCCGAGCTTGGCGACATAGGGCAGCAGATAGGCGTTGTTGGTGCCGAAGACGACGCGATGCGCGTCGCCCTTGCCGGCCTTGCCGTGGATATAGCCCTCGGCGCCCGAGCCACCGCCCTTGTTCACCACCACGATCGGCTGGTCGAACAGCTTGTGCTTGCTGATGATCGACTGGATCATGCGGGCGAAGTTGTCGGTGCCGCCGCCGGCACCCGAGGTGACGACGAACTCGACCGGCTTGGTCGGCTGCCAGGCCTGGGCGTTGCCCGCCGCGCCGATGGCGATGGCGCCGACAAGTGCGGCTGTGATGCTGAAGCTCTTCATGCGTTGTCTCCCTGAATGATCGGTTTCATGGCCACTCTTGAGCGGCGGCCTTGGAACGAAGTGGGGTGTCAGGCGGCGGCCTTGGCCCTCGCCTTGCCGTCCTGTGCCATTTTGACGGCGAGCGCGAGCGCGGCGCGCGTGGCGCCGAGATTGGCGATGCCCTTGCCGGCGATCTCATAGGCCGTGCCATGGGCGGGGGTGCAGATCGGGAAGGGGAAGCCGCCGATCAGGGTGACGCCGCTGTCGAAGCCGATCAGCTTCATCGCGATCTGGCCCTGGTCGTGATACATGGTGAGGACGGCGTCGAAATCGCCGTTGCGGGCGCGCAGGAAGACCGTATCGGAGGGGAACGGCCCCTCGACGGTGAAGCCCTTCGCCTTGGCGGCCTGCACAGCGGGCTCGATCGTATCGATCTCGTCGCGGCCGAAATTGCCGCCATCGCCGGCATGGGGATTGATGCCCGCAACCGCGATGCGCGGCGGGTCAAAGCCGGCCAGGCGCAGATTGGCGTCGGCCAGCGTCAGCGCCCGCAGGATGCGGTCCTGGGTGATGTTGGCGGCGACTTCGGAGAGCGGGATGTGCGAGGTGACGCGGGCATTCCAAAGCTTGCCGAGGATGTTGAATTCGCTGGCAGGGCCTTCGAAGCCGATCGCGTCGCGCACGAAGCGGATCTCGTCGTCATAGCCTGGATAGGCGAAGCGCATCGCCGCCTTGTTGAACGGCGTGAAGAAGACCGCGTCGGCCTGGCCAGCGGCTGCGAACTGGAGCGCGCGGCGGAAGTTCTCGGTTGCGGCCTTGCCGCCGGCGAGCGTGGCCTTGCCCCGCTCCAGATCGGCGGGATCGTGGTTGGCGAGATCGATGAAGACCGGGCGCTCACCGAGCGGCAGAGCCTCGCCGTCACGGACGATGCGGACCTGCGGATCGACACCGGAATCGGCGATGCCGAGGGCGAGCAGGCGCGCGTCGCCGAAGACGACATAGCGGGCCGCGGCGCGCAGATCGGGCTCGGCCAGGATGCGTGCTGCGAGTTCCGGGCTGATGCCCGAGGGGTCGCCCATCGCGACTGCGATTACCGGCAGTTCGGCCGTCCTGCGCTCATCCATCTTACGGCTCCCCTGTCCTGCTCTCGTCTGGCGTGGTCCTCTGGCTAACACAGCCACCCCGCGGTCACAAGTATGCTGTATGCAGCATATCTCCTTTGCGGTAGACAGGATCAAGAGGCGGCCTTCTCGCGCAACGAGCCGCCCGGGAGGAGCCAATGAATTTTCACGCCCATTATGCCGGCATCATGCAGCCGATCGAGACCTGCCTTGTCGGCAGCGGCGGCTTTGGCCGCAGCTACCTCGCCCAGGCCCGCAGGATCCCGCTCGTCAATGCGCGCGTCGCGGTCGACGTGACGGCGGAGGCCGCTGGCCGTGCGTTCGAGGCGGCGGGCTACGACAAGCGCGAGATCGCGCTCTGCGAGACGCCGGCCGAGGCCCGGGCCGCCTGGGATGCCGGCCGCTGCGTCGCCGCCGGGCGCCTGGAGACGGTCATCGCCCTGCCCTTCCAGCTGCTCGCCGAGGCGACCGGCAGCCCGGAGGCCGCGACCCGGCACAGCCTGCTGGCGATCGAGGCCAGGCGCCATGTCGCGCTGGTCTCGAAGGAGGCCGACAGCGTCGTCGGGCCAGGCCTCGCCCGGCTGGCACGCGATGCCGGCGTGGTGGTGACGCCGGTCGATGGCGACCAGCCGAGCCTGCTGATCGGCCTGGCGAGCTGGGCCGAGGTGCTCGGGCTCGAGATCATCGCCGTCGGCAAGTCGAGCGAATATGATTTCGTCTTCGATCCCGGCACGGGTGCGGTGACCTGCAACGGCGTGACACGCTCGCTCCCGGCGTTGCGCGATCACTGGCTGGGCGGTGGATCGCCGGTCGAGGCCGCCGCCGCGCGGGCGCGCATCCTGGGCGAAGCGTTTCCGCTGCGCGCCGTCCCTGATCTCTGCGAGATGACGCTGGTCGCCAATTCGCTCGGTTTCCAGGCCGACCGGCCGGATTTCCATGCGCCGCCAGCGCGGATTCCGGAGCTGGCAGATCTGTTTGCCCTGCAGAGCCAGGGCGGGCTGATGACCGGCACGCGGCGCATCGACGTTTTCCACCATCTGCGGCTGGCCGAAGAGGCGAGCTTCGCGGGCGGCGTCTTCATCGTCGTCACCTGCGACAATGCCGAGACCTGGGAGATGCTGGCCGGCAAGGGCCATGTCGTCTCGCGCTCGGGCGCAACCGCGATGCTGTATCTGCCGCGGCATCTGCTCGGCGTCGAGGTCGCGACCTCGGTGCTCGACGCTGCCGGGCTCGGCCGCTCCGGCTATGGCGAGGATTACCGTCCGCGGCATGATCTGGTGGCGGTGGCGCAGGCCGATCTCGCGGCCGGGACGGTTCTGACCATGGGCGGCCATCATCACAGCATCCAGAATGTCGGCGCCGAGGTCCGCCCCGCAGCGCCGCTCGCCGATGAGCGCCCCGCCCCGTTCTACCTCGTCGCCGATCGGCGCCTCATGCGCCCGGTGCGGGCGGGCGAAGCCATCCGCCTCGGCGATGTCGAGATCGACGGCGGCTCCGGCCTGCTGGCGATGCGCCGGCGGCAGGATGCACTCTTCGCAAGCGAGACCGGCGCCGGCGTTTGACAGCATCGGGTTCCCATGCCGTAACCGGCACAATGACAGGATCGGTGAAACGGCGATGAGCGAGCCTGCAATCGACTACCCAAGGATCACGCGGCGGACCCTTCATGACGAGGTTCTGGAACGGGTCCGGGACATGATCATCGAGGGGCGGCTCGAGCCCGGCCAGCGCATCAATGAAGGGCTGGTGGGCGCGCAGCTCGGCGTCTCGCGGACACCCCTGCGCGAGGCGATCAAGACACTCGCCAGCGAGGGGCTGGTCGAGATCCTGCCGGCCAAGGGCGCGATCGTCAGGCGCTTCTCGGCGCGCGACCTCGCCGATGTGCTCGAGGTGCTGAAGACACTCGAACAGCTGGCCGGGCGCATCGCCTGCGAGACAGCCTCCGACGCAACGATCGAAGAGATTCACAGCCTGCACCGGCAGATGCTGGCGCTCTACGAGACGCGCAACCGGCTGGAGTATTTCAAGCTCAACCAGGCGATCCACAGCGCCATCGTCGCGGCCTCCGGCAATGCCGTGCTGGTGGAGATGCACGGCACGCTGCAGTCGCGGATCAAGCGGCTGCGCTTCGTCGGCAATGAGGGGCCGATGAAATGGGCCGGTGCGGTCGCCGAGCACGAGGAGATGATGGCGGCCCTGCTCAAGCGCGACGCGACCGAACTCAGCCGCATCATCGGCCAGCACATGGACTCGACACTGCTGCGGGTGCGCGAGGTTCTCTAGTCGCAGCGTCGCTTGCAGCCCCGAGGCGGGCCCGCAAGCGGAGCCGGATCAGCCCTGCCGGCGCGCGGGATGCGCGAGCGCCGTCATGACGCCCCGCAGTTCCGCCAGCCCACGCAGGCGGCCGATCGCCGGATAGCCGGGGAAGCTGCCGCGGCCAATATCGTCGAGAATCTCGTGGCCATGGTCGGGCCGCATCGGGATCTCCCAATCGGCGCGCCCTTCGGCACGGCGCCGGGCCTCCTCGTCGAGCAGCGCCGCGATCAGCGCGACCATGTCGGTGTCGCCACCGAGATGCTCAGCTTCCATGAAGGAGCCATCCGGGTCCTTGGCGACATTGCGCAGATGCGCAAACCAGATCCGGTCGGCGAAGCGACGCGCGATGGCCGGCACGTCGTTGTCGGGATGGGCGCCGAGCGAGCCAGAGCACAACGTCAGCCCGTTCGCCGGCAGATCGACCATGTCAAGAACGGTCGCGATGTTCGCCTCCGTCGAGACGATGCGCGGCAGGCCGAAGAGCGGGCGTGGCGGGTCGTCCGGATGCACGCACAGGCGCATGCCGAGGTCCTGCGCGGCGGGGATCACAGCGCGCAGGAAGCGGGCGAAGTTCGCCCGGAGCGCATCGGCGTCGATACCGGCATAGCGCGCCAGCATGCCCCGCAGGCTCGGCACGTCGTAGCGGTCATAGGCGCCCGGCAGGCCGGCCATGATGTTGGCGAGCAGGCGGTCACGGTCGGCCTGCGTCGAGGCCTCGAACCAGGCCCGCGCCCTGTCGAGCAGCTCGGGCGGATGCCCCTCCTCGGCGCCGGGACGCTCGAGGATAAGCCAGTCGAAGGCGAGATATTGATGGGCGTTGAAGCGCAGCGCGCGCGCGCCGGCCGGGAGCGGGTGGTCGAGCTCGGTGCGTGTCCAGTCCAGCACCGGCATGAAGTTGTAGCAGATCGTCTTCAGGCCGCAGGCGGCGAGGTTCGCCAGCGACTGCCGGTAGTTGGCGAAGATCGGCTCGAGATCACCCTCCCCCAGCTTCACGCGCTCATGGATCGGCAGGCTCTCCACCACCGACCAGTCGAGCCCGAAGCCCGGCGCCGCGATCTCGGCCTTGCGTTTCTCGATCTCGGCGACGCTCCAGACTTCGCCATAGGGGATGTGGTGCAGCGCGGTGACGATGCCGCTCGCACCGGCCTGCCGTGCGGCGGCGAGCGTGACGGCGTCGTCAGGGCCGAACCAGCGCCAGGTCTGTTTCATCGGATCGGCCTCGGCTCACATCAGCAGGTTGGGGAGGAAGAGCACGACGCTTGGGAACAGGGCCAGAAAAAGCACCACGGCGAGGATCGCCGCGATGAAGGGCAGCGATTCGATGAAGTACTCCTCGATCGAGCAGTCCAGGATCGAGCAGACCGTGTACATCGCCACGCCGACCGGCGGCGTCATCGAGCCGAGCGTTACGATCGACATCATCAGGATGCCGAAATGCACGGGATCGACGCCGAGCTTGGTGACGATCGGAACGAAGATCGGCGTCAGCAGCAGGACCAGCACCGTGCTCTCGACGAAGCAGCCGGCGATCAGCAGCGAAATCAGGATCAGGATCACGATCGCCAGCGGGTTCTGGGACAGGCCCAGCATCCATTCGGCGACCTCCTGCGGCGCCTGCTCGAAGATCAGCGCATAGCCGACCATGCCCGAGAGCAGGATGATCAGCATGATCACGCCGACATCGAGGACGCCCTCGCCCAGCGCCTCCATGAAGCTCTCGAAGGTCAGCTCCTTGTGCAGGAAGATGCCCACGACCACGGCATAGACGACGGCAAAAGCGCCGATCTCGGAGGGCGTGAAGATGCCGGCGCGGATGCCGAGCAGCAGCGCGACGGGGAAGAGCAGCGCCCATTTGGCATCGACGACAGCGCGCCAGACCGCCTGCCGGGTGGGCAGTTCCTTGGTCGCGGAATGGTAGCCGCGCTTGCGGGCGACCAGCCAGACGACCGTCATCAGCGCCACCATCATCAGCAGGCCGGGAATGACGCCGGCAAGGAAGAGCCGACCGATCGAGACGTTGCCGACGAAGCCGTAGAGGATCAGGCCCAGGCTCGGCGGAATCGTCGCCGTGATCAGCGAGCCGACGGCGATCGCCGCGCAAGTAAAGCCCTTCGAATAGCCACGCCGGATCATGTCCGGGCCAAGAATGCGCGCCTCCATCGCGGCGTCGGCGACGGCCGAGCCGGAGACGCCGCCCATCAGCGTCGAGAGGAGGATGCAGACCTGGGCCATGCCGCCGGCCATCCAGGACACCAGCACGTTCGAGCAAGCGACCAGCCGCGTGGTGATGCCGGTCTTGTTCATCATGTGCCCTGCCAGCACGAAGAACGGCACGGCCAGCAGCGGGAAGCTCTGCGACGCCGTGGCGATCTGCTGCACGCCGATGCCGAGCGGAATCGAGCCGGAGAGGACGAAGAAGGAGAAGCCGGACATGCCGATGGCCAGCGCCACAGGCAGGCCGAGGAACATCAGGAGGAAGAAGAGACCCCAGAGCATCAACATCGGTTGCGCCTTACCCGAGCTGGCTGTCGGAGCGGTCGAGGCCCCGATCGGCATAGAAGACCAGCGAGCGTGTCCGCAGCGCATGGACCAGGTTGATTGTGATGGTGAGCGCCAGCAAAGCGGCCCCGACCGGAACGGCCGCGGTGACCCAGGCATAGGAGATGCCGCTGTCGCCATAGACGCGCTGCCAGTTCAGCAACGTGAGACGATAGCCGGAGACCGCGAGCGCGCCGAGGAAGGCGAGCGCCAGCAAGGCGAGCCCGATTTCGATGAACCAGCGCGGCGTGCGCGGCAGCTTTCGGACGAAGAGATCGACGCCGATATGCGCCTTCAGCCGCATGGCCCGGTTTGCGCCGAGGAAGCAGACCCAGATGAACAGCAACTGCGCCACGTCGATCGACCAGATCAGCGGGTAGCCGAAACTGCGGCCAAGCGCGGCCAGAAAGACGAGGACCACGATCGCCGCCAGCAGCACCTTGGCTACCAGGAATTCGGCCGAGATCAGGAAGTGCGACATGGCGGCGTGGCCTACTCGGTTCGCGCGGAAGGGCGGCGGCGCGCTGGGCGCGCGCCACCGGATGGCATGGGGCAAACGGGCCCGGTTACTTCAGGAGCTTCACGACCTCGGCGCGCAGTTCGGTGTAGCCGAGCTTCTCGTAGACTCCCTGGGTCGCGTCGACGAAGGGCTTCTTGTCGACCTCGGCAATGGTCATGCCGTTCTTCTTCATCGTCTCCTCGAAGCCGGCGAGCGACTCCTCGGTCAGCTTGGAGGCGTAGTCGCCGGCCGCCAGCGATTCCTCGCGCAGGATGGTCTGCAGCTCGGGCGTCAGCTTGTCGAACCAGGCGGCGCTGGTGACGATGCCGGTGATCAGGTTGAAATGGCTCGTCTTGGTGACGTGCTTGGCGACCTCATAGAGCTTCGAGCCGACGGTAGCGGGGTGCTGCGCCTCGACCGCGTCGATCACCTTCTGCTGCATGGCGGGGTACACCTCGCCCCAGCCCATCGGCGTCGGGGTCGCGCCCATGGCCCGGATCGTCTCCATCCAGACCGGCGCGCCCGGCGTGCGCATGCGGACACCGGCGAGGTCGGCAGGGACCTTGACCGGCTTGTTGGTGATCAGATGCCGGTCGCCCTGCCACCAGTTGAACGACAGGACCTGGTGGCCCGACGTCGTCCTGAGTTTGGCGACCCAGGTCTCGAACAGCGGCGAGGTCACGACCTTGCGCACGCCCTGGAAGCCGTCTGCGAGGTAGGGCGCGCTGAGCACGCCGAACTCCTTCACGAATACGGCGAGACGGCCGCCATCGACGACGACGGCGACATTAGCACCGGCGCGGGCCTGTTCCAGCACGTCCTCGTCCTTGCCGAGCTGCGAGCCCGGGAAGATGCGGACAGTGAGCTGATTCTTGGAGCGCTCGGCGATCCGATCGCGCATTCGCTCCAGCCCCTTGTAGAGCGGGTCGTCACGGGTCAGCGCAGTGTTGACGTTGAGCTGGGCCTGCGCCTGGGCGGCGGCGGGCAGTGCGAGGGCGACAGCCCCCAATGCGAGCGCGCACAGCGTGCGCCTGTTCACGGTAAACATCTGATACCCTCCCTTGCGGTGCTCGACGCGTCTTGGGACGCATTGATGTATGGCACCATACCGGTATGATAGCCCTACCTTGGGAGAAGGCAAGCCGTATGCACAGCCCCGTTTCGCTCAAGCTGGCGGACCCCATCGTCCCGCAGATCATCCAGATCCTGCGGCAGGCGATCATCGAGATGCACCTGAAGCCCGGCGAAGCGCTTTCGGAGAAAGAGGTCGCGCTGCGCTATGGCGTAAGTCGCCAGCCCGTGCGCGAGGCTTTCATCAAGCTGGCGGAAGCGGGCCTGCTCCAGGTGCTGCCGAGCCGGGGCACCTATGTCGTCAAGATCTCGGTGCGCGAGGTGCTCAACGCCCGCTTCGTGCGCGAGGCGATCGAATGCGCGCTGGTGCGCAGCGCCGCGGAGTTGATCGATGCTGCCGGCGTCGCGCGGATCGAGCATCTGGTCGATGAACAGAAGTTGGCAGCGGAGGCCGGCGATTCAGCGCGCTTCTATGCCCTCGACGAAGCCTTCCATCGCGCCATCGCCGACTGCGTCGAGTGCGAACCGGCGCTGCGCGTCGTCGAAAGCGCGCGCGCCCAGACCGACCGGGTGCGCTATCTCAGCCTGCCGGACGCCTCGCCGCTGGCGCTGCTGATCGCCCAGCACGAGGCCATTCTCGACGCCATCAAGGCGCGCGATCCTGAGCGGGCCGAGGCGGCGATGCGGACCCATCTGCGCGAAATTCTGAGCGCCCTGCCCCGACTGGCGGAGCGCTTCCCGGACGTGTTCGACCGCAGCGACGTCCCCCCGCACGCCCGTCCGATTTCGGGCTGAGGCCGGCCGGGTTCAGCCTGTGGAGGAAGGTGTCGCTCTGGCGGCATCGAGCCGGGCGACCGTCTCCTCCAGGCTTTCGGCGACGCCGAGCATGAAGTCCTTGCCGAAGGCGATGATCGTGTCCGGCGGCTCGCCCTTGAAGCTGTAGACGACGCTGACCCGGTCGGGATTGACGTAAACCGGCTTGCCGTCGGCCGGCGAGGTGAACTGGCAGAGCTTGGCCATGGAACTCTCGCGATTCGCTGAAGTTCGTCAGCTATAGGACGGATGCGCCGTTCTGTGGACCGGCACCGCTGCGCCCAGCACGGTCCCGCCTGCGGCGCCACCTGTCCCGCTTCTTTTCGGACCTCTTGCGCTCGATCAGGGCGCGCGGCCAGACGGCGTGGTCCCTTCCGCCGGCAACCGCGAAGGACGTCTCGATGAGCCACGCAACGCCGAGCCCTCTGAGCCCGGCCGAACTCTCGCTCCTCCACCGCTACTGGACCGCGGCGAATTATCTCTCGGTCGGCCAGATCTACCTGCTCGCCAATCCCCTGTTGCGCGAGCCACTGAGACCCGAGCACGTCAAGCCGCGCCTGCTTGGCCATTGGGGCACGACGCCGGGGCTGAACTTCATCTACGCGCATCTCAACCGGGTGATCGCGGCGCGCGACCTCGATATGCTCTATGTCTGCGGCCCGGGGCATGGCGGGCCGGGCATGGTCGCCAACACCTATCTGGAAGGCTCCTACAGCGAGACCTATCCCGAGATCACGCGGGATGCGGAGGGCCTGCGCAAGCTGTTCCGGCAGTTCTCCTTTCCCGGCGGCATCCCCAGCCATGCCGCGCCCGAGACGCCGGGCTCGATCCATGAGGGCGGCGAACTCGGCTATGCGCTGGTCCATGCCTTCGGCGCCGCCTTCGACAATCCCGCTTTGATCGTCGCCTGCGTCGTCGGCGATGGCGAGGCCGAGACCGGGCCGCTCGCGGCGGCCTGGCATTCGAGCAGGTTCCTCGATCCGGTACATGACGGCGCCGTCCTGCCGATCCTGCATCTCAACGGCTACAAGATCGCCAACCCGACGATCCTGGCCCGCATGCCGGCCGACGAATTGCGCAGCCTGCTCGTCGGCTACGGCTACGAACCCTTCTTCGTCGAGGGCAGCGAGCCGGACCTGATGCACCAGCAAATGGCCGGGACGCTCGACCTCGTCTGCGACCGCATCCGCGCGATCCAGCAGCAGGCCCGCAATGGCGGCGAGGTCACGGGGCGGCCGCGCTGGCCGATGATCGTGCTGCGCAGCCCCAAGGGCTGGACCGGGCCGAAGACCGTCGACGGCAAGAAGGTCGAGGGCTTCTGGCGCTCGCATCAGGTGCCGATCGCCAATGCGCGCGGCGATGCCGGCCATCTCAAGCTGCTCGAAGACTGGATGCGCGGTTACGCGCCCGAGACGCTGTTCGACGAGGACGGCCGCTTGAAGCCGGAGTTGCAGGCGCTGGCGCCGTCGGGGACACGTCGGATGGGCGCCAACCCCCACGCCAATGGCGGGCATATGAAGCGCGAGCTGAAGCTGCCCGATTATCGCCGCTTCGCCATCGCCCTGCCCGGCCCCGGCGGCGCGGTCGCCGAGGCGACGCGCACGATGGGCCGCTTCCTGAAGGAGGTCGTCTCCCTCAATGCGGAGGCCCGCAATTTCCGGATCATGGGCCCCGACGAGACGGCCTCGAACCGGCTCGATGCGGTGTTCGACGTGACCGAGCGTGTCTGGCGTGAGACGATCCTGCCAGAGGACGTGCATCTCGCGCCGGAGGGCCGCGTCATGGAGGTGCTGAGCGAGCATCTCTGCCAGGGCTGGCTCGAGGGCTATCTGCTCACCGGCCGGCACGGCCTGTTCTCCTGCTACGAGGCTTTCATCCACATCGTCGTTTCGATGGTGAACCAGCATGCGAAATGGCTGAAGGTCTCGCGCGAGATCCCCTGGCGGGCACCGATCGCCTCGCTGAACTACCTCCTGACCTCGCATGTCTGGCAGCAGGACCATAACGGCTTCAGCCATCAGGATCCGGGCTTCCTCGACCTGATCGCCAACAAGAAGGCCGATACGGCGCGGATCTATCTGCCGCCGGACGCCAACACCCTGCTTTGGGTCACCGACCACTGCCTGCGGACCTATGACCGCATCAACGTCATCGTCGCCGGCAAGGCCCCGGCGCCGCAATGGCTGACCATGCCGAAGCCGGGATCGGCATCTGGTCCTGGGCCGGGAGCGAGCGCGCGGGCCGCGAGCCCGACATCGTCCTCGCCTGTGCCGGCGACGTGCCGACGATCGAGACGCTGGCCGCGGCAGCCCTGCTACGCGAGGCGCTGCCGGAACTCGCCCTGCGTGTCGTCAACGTGGTCGATCTGATGACGCTGCAGAGCCGCAGGCAGCATCCGCACGGTCTGAGCGACGCGGATTTCGAGGCACTGTTCACGGCCGACAAGCCGGTGATCTTCGCCTTCCATGGCTATCCGCAGCTGATCCACCGGCTGACCTATGACCGGCCCAACCATGCCGGCCTGCATGTCCACGGCTATCGCGAGGAAGGCACGACGACGACGCCCTTCGACATGCTGGTGATGAACGGGCTCGACCGGTTCCACCTCGCCATCGCAGCCATCGAACGGCTGACGAAGCCGGGCCCGGAGGCAGAGCGCGCCCGCCGGCGCTTCGAGGACCGGCTGATCGCTCATGCGGCTCATATCCGCGAGCATGGCGAGGACATGCCGGAGATCCGCGACTGGCGCTGGGGCAGCGAGACGGTGGCCCGCTGAGGACGCGCGGCGCCTTGGGCGATGTCCAAGCGCGGCGCTTCATAGTATGGGCAGAGCGCCATGGACGCCGCCGCCCTGATTACGAGCCTCGCCAGCCAAGGCCCGCTGCTGCTGACGGCGATCCATGTCGCGACGGCAGGGATGGTGACCATCCACGCCCTCATGCGCAAACGCGACGTGCCGGCCGCAATCGGCTGGATCGGGCTGGCGTGGCTGTCGCCCTTCTTCGGGCCGCTGCTCTATTTCGGCTTCGGCATCAACCGGGTAAAGCGCCGGGCGCGGCGCCTGCGTGGTGCCGAGGAGCATGCCCGCAGCCAGCGCGGCACCGTGGCGGCGGGGCCGACGGGCAGCCTCCAACGCGCGGTCGGCCGCATCACGCGGGCCCGGCCCGAGGCCGGCACGGTTTCCGCCGTGCTAGAATGCGGCGACCAGGCCTATCCACGGATGCTGGCCGCGATCGACGCCGCCACCACCAGCGTGGCGCTCTCGACCTTCATCTTCCGCACGGACGAACTCGGCCTGAAGTTCGTCGCGGCCCTGGTGCGGGCGCATCGCCGCGGCGTCGCCGTTCGCGTGCTGATCGACGGCTTCGGCGGCGGATTCCTGTTCTCGCGCGCCTATCACGCCCTGCGGCGGGAGGGCGTTCCGGCGGCACGCTATCTGCATTCGCTGCTGCCATGGAAGATGCCGCTGCTGGACCTGCGCCTGCACAAGAAGATCCTGCTGATCGACGGCCGCATGGCCTTCGTCGGCGGGCTGAACATCGGCGGCGAGAATTGCGTGGCGGACCGGCCGCCCGAGCCGGTGCGCGACGTGCATTTCCTGGTCGAGGGGCCAGTGGTGCGGCAGATCACGGAGAGCTTCCAGGACGACTGGACCTTCTCGACGGGCGAATCGCTGGAGGGCGAGGCCTGGTTCCCCTCAATGCCGGCCGAGGGCGGAGCGCCGGCCCGCGTCATCTCGTCGGGTCCCGACCAGAGCGTCGACCAGCTCATGCTGGTGCTGCTCGCCGCGATCAACACGGCCTCTTCCAGCCTGCGGATCGCCACGCCCTATTTCCTGCCGGACGAGCAGATCATCACGGCGCTGCAGCTTGCGGCGCTGCGCGGCGTCGAGGTTCACATCGTCATCCCCCGGCGCAACAACCACCGGTTGATGGGATGGGCGATGCAGGCCCATATCCGTCCCCTGCTCAAGGCCGGCTGCCGGATCTGGCATTCGCCCGATCCGTTCGACCATTCCAAGCTGGCGACGATCGACGACGGCTGGAGCCTGATCGGCAGCGCCAACTGGGATGCGCGCAGCCTGCGACTGAACTTCGAAATCACAGTGGAGTTGTATGCCCCGGAGCTGGCGGTTCGCATCGCGGCGCTGATCGACGGCAAGCGCGGCGAGGCCGTGACGCTGGAGCAGATCGATGCGCGCTGGCCGATCGTAAAAATCCGCGACGCCGCGGCGCGGCTGCTGATGCCCTATCTGTGAGCGAGGTCGCGTGAAGGTCGCATCCTACAACATCCACAAATGCCGCGGCACCGACCGTCGCGTCCGCCCCGATCGCATCGTCTCCGTTCTGGCCGAGATCGGGGCCGATCTGGTAGCGCTGCAGGAGGTCGATCGACGTTTCGGGCAGCGCACGGGCCTGCTCGACCCTGCTGCGATCCTGC
Source organism: Bosea sp. OAE506 (assembly GCF_040546595.1). NCBI lineage: Bacteria > Pseudomonadati > Pseudomonadota > Alphaproteobacteria > Hyphomicrobiales > Alloboseaceae > Allobosea > Allobosea sp. OAE506. The sequence goes on from NZ_JBEPOB010000001.1 coordinate 3,824,038, forward strand.
GGGAGACGGGCCTGCACCTGCTGGTCCAATCCGATGTCGTCGACGGGCATGGCTGGCATGGCAATGCGCTGCTGGTGCGCGGCGAGCCCCTCTCCTACCGGCGCTTCCGGCTGAAACTTCCCGGCGTCGAGCCCAGGGGCGCGGTGGTGGCGGAGCTCGACCTCGGCGAGGGGCGCTTCCGCGTGATCGCGGCGCATCTCGGCCTGCTGCGGCGCTCGCGCATCGACCAGGCGACGACGCTGCTGCACGCCTTCCTCGAACTCACGCCGATGCCGACCATCCTGCTCGGCGACTTCAACGAGTGGCGGCGCGGGCGGCGCTCGGCGCTCGACGTGCTCGTCCCGCATTTCGCCGACATAAAGCACCCGCCGAGCTTTCCCTCGCGCCGGCCGATGCTGCCGCTCGACCGCATCCTGGCGTGGCCGGACGGGCTGATCTCCGAACTTGCGATCCATGACACGGCGCTGTCGCGGAAGGCCTCCGACCATCTGCCGCTGACGGCCCGGATCAACGTGTCGCGGCTGCAGGCCGCGATGGTCAGCGCCGCCTGAGCGCGATCGCCCGGCCTCAGGTCGCGGGCACGGCCGACGCCGCAGCCGGCGCCGGCTGCTCCTCTCCCCTCGGCAGCATCCGCGCCGCATTGGCGAGGAAGAGCAGTTCCGAGCCGACATGGATGAAGGCGGCGATGACGGGGTCGAGATGGCCGGTCGCCGCCAGCGCGATGCCGACCGCATCGACGATCAGCGTTCCCGCGAAGTTCTGCCAGATCACGCGGCGCGTCTGTCGCGCGATCCGCAGCGTCTCGACGAGCTTGAGCAGGTCGTTGCCGATCAGGATGATGTCGGCGCTGTCCTTGGCAATGTCGGTGCCCGCGCCCATGGCGATGCCGAGACTGGCGGCCGTGAGCGCCGGCGCATCGTTGACGCCGTCGCCGACCATCCCGACGACGCGCCCTTCCCCGACCAGCCTGCGCACCCGCGCCAGCTTGTCCTGGGGCTGCATGTCGCCGACGGCCTCGGCAATGCCGATCTGACGGGCGACGCTCGTCGCCACCGCAGCCGTATCTCCCGAGAACAGCAGCGTCCTGACGCCGATATCGGCCAGCGCCGCCATCGCTGCGGCAGCCTCCGGACGAAGCGCGTCCGCGACGATGATCTCGCCGAGAAAGCGCCCATCCGCCGCGACGACGATATCCGAGCCGACCACCGGATGGTCACGGGTGGGCACCGCGATACCGGCTTCCTCCAGCAGCGCGCGATTGCCGACCAGCACGATGCGCCCCTCGACCATGGCGGTGATGCCGCGCGCCACCTTGAACTCGGCCGATGTCGGCTCCGGCACCGACAGACGCCGCGCGCTCGCTTCCTCGACGACGGCGCGGGCCAGCGGATGTTCGGAGCGCATTTCCGCCGCTGCCGTCAGCCGCAGCAATTCGAGCGGATCGACGCCCCCCGCCGGCAGGATCTGCTCGACGCCCGGCTGGCCCAGCGTCAGCGTGCCGGTCTTGTCGAGGACCAGCGTATCCACCCGCCCCAGCGTCTCGAGATGGACGCCGCCCTTGATGATCGCGCCCAGGCGCGCCGCGCGACCAATGCCGCCGAGGATGGCGATCGGCGTGCCCGCCGCGATGCCGCAGGCACCGGCGACGATGATGACCGAAATCGTGTCGCGCAGGTCGCGTGTGATCAGCCAGGTCAGGACCGCGGCGAAGGCGGCGGCATAGACGAGATAGCCCGCCATCCGGTCGGCCAGCTTCTGCACGGGGGCCCGGCTTTGCTCGGCAGCCTCCACCGCCTCGATGATCTGGCCATAGCTGGTGTCGCGCCCGACGCGTTCGACCGCGATCTCCAGCGCGCCCATATGGTTGATGGAGCCGGCATAGGCGGCGTCGCCCACCGCTCTTTCGACGGGCATGGACTCGCCGGTGATGCGGGACTGGTCGACCAGCGAATGACCGGCCAGGACCACGCCGTCGACGGGGAGTTTCTCACCCGGATTGACCAGCACGACGTCGCCGATCGCGACCGCATCGACGGGCACCGTCACCGTCCCGTCGCCACGCCGGATGCGGGCCTCGCGCGGGATGAAGGCGACGAGATCGCCGATGGCGCGGCGGCCGCGGGCAATCGTGAGATGCTCGAGTTCCTCCGCGACGAGGACGAAGAGGGTGACGACCAGCGCCGTGAAGATTTCCGCGATCGCGGCGGCGGCGGCGATCGCGATGAGCATGGAGAGTTCCATGGTCATGCGTCGCGCGAGCAGATTGGCCAGGGCCTCCCGCAACACCGGCCAGACGCTGAAGCCCAGCGCCAGAAGGCCGATGACGCTGATCTGGGCCACGGGCTCGTAGAGTTGCAACCAGACGGCCGCAGCGCCTAGGGCCGCGACGGCGATGCGGACGACCGCCAGGGCCTCGAAGGGCGCGTGCTGGTGAACGTCGTCGCGGGCATGGAGCCGCGCACCCGTCGCTTTACGCTCCAGGACGGCGGCCTTCTCGTCGACCATCGTCATGGGCGTTCTCCCGCTCGGCAGCTGTGCGGCGGTCGGCTCCTGCCGGTCGCTGCTGCCCACGGGAGAGCTAGGCCTGCAGGACGATCGCCGCCTTGCGGCGGATCAAGGCCGCCGCGCGAAACGCGCCTCTACGGCGGCAATATACGCGTCGCGCGAGGGGCCGAGATGCTGGCGACAGAGCGCGACGAGGCGGCCGCGGTCGCCGCCGGCCAGAGCCTCGACCATCGCGGCATGCTCGTCGCGCGCCAGCGCCAGATGCTCGGGGCTGGCGGCGGTGATCGAGCGGGCGCCATGGACCTTCTGGGCGAGCCCCTGGATCAGCTCGACCAGATGAGGGTTGCCGCAGGCGCGAAACAGCGTCTCGTGGAAGCGGATGTTGGCCCGGAAGGCGCCGCGCGCATCGCCCGCCGCGACCGCCTCGGCATGGAGCTGCTGCAACGCGCGCAGCGGGCCCAGGACGTCCGGTGCAATGGGCAGCGGAATCTGCTCGGCGGCGAGCGTCTCCAACACCTCGCGTACGGAATAGATCTGACGCACCTCGGCGGGGTCGAGCAGCCGGACCACGGCGCTGCGGTTGGGGATGCGCTCGACCAGGCCGACCCGCTCGAGCTCGGCCAGCGCCTCGCGCACGACATGACGCTTCACCCCGAGCCGTTCCGCGAGCTCCTCCTCGACGAGGCGCTCGCGCGGCAGGAGCCAGCCGAGGACGATCTCCTCCTCCAGCATGGCAGCGACGGAGCGGACTCGATCGGCGGTCTGGGCCTTCAAAGTGGTCTCTGGCATGCGCGATCGTAACCTTCGCCAGGATTGTTGACAATCATGGCGACAGCTCTAATGCTGCCTCTATGAGCGCTTCCGACGACGATACCCCATCCGCGGCTCCGGCGGCACGCGGTCTGCGCCGCAATCTGGCGACCTATGGCGACCCGGGCTTCTCGCTGTTCCTGCGCAAGGCCTTCATCAAGGCCGCCGGCTTCTCCGACGATGCGCTCGACCGGCCGATCATCGGCATCACCAACACCTTCAGCGACTTCAATCCCTGCCATGGCAACGTGCCGCGGCTGATCGAGGCGGTGAAGCGCGGCGTGATGCTGGCGGGCGGCCTGCCGATGGAGTTCCCGACGATCTCCATCCACGAATCCTTCGCCAACCCGACCTCGATGTTCCTTCGCAACCTGATGGCGATCGACACCGAGGAGATGATCCGCGCCCAGCCCTGCGATTCCGTGGTGCTGATCGGCGGCTGCGACAAGACCGTTCCGGCCCAGCTCATGGGCGCCGTCAGCGCCGACGTCCCGGCGATCCAGCTGATCACGGGACCGATGCTCGTCGGCCACCACAAGGGCGAGATCCTCGGCGCCTGCACCGACTGCCGCCGCCTCTGGGGCCAGCACCGCGCCGGCCAGATCGACGAGGCCGAGATCGAGGTGCTGAGCGGGCGGCTCGCGCCGACGCAAGGCACCTGCATGGTGATGGGCACGGCGAGCACGATGGGCTGCCTGGTCGAGGCGCTCGGCATCGCGCTGCCCGGCTCGGGCACCATCCCCGCCACCCATGCCGACCGCATCCGCGCCGCGGAGGCGAGCGGTCGCGAGGCTGTGCGCTTGGCCCAGGGCGGGCCGAAGCCCAGCGAACTGCTGACGAAAACCGCCTTCCGCAACGCGCTGACCGTGCTGCAGGCGATCGGCGGCTCGACCAACGGGCTGGTGCATCTCGCCGCCATCGCGCGGCGGGCCGGTCTCTCGATCGATCTCGAGGAGTTCGACGCCATCGGTCGGAAGGTGCCGGTGCTGATCGACCTGAAGCCGTCCGGCGACCACTACATGGAGCATTTCCATTGGGCCGGCGGCGTGCCCAAGCTGATGAAGGAGCTCGGAGACCATCTCGACCGCTCGGCGCCGACGATCGACGGGCGCACCATCGGCGAGATCGCCGACGCGGCCGAGGACATCCCGAACCAGACGATCATCCGCACCGCCGCGAGCCCGGTGAAGCCGACCGGCGGCATGGCCGTGCTGCGCGGCAACCTCGCGCCCGGCGGCGCGGTGATCAAGCATTCGGCCGCCTCGCCGGCCCTGCTGACGCATACCGGTCGCGCCGTGGTGTTCTCGTCCGTCGAGGACATGGTCCGCCGCATGGACGACCCCGACCTCGACGTGACGGCCGACGACGTACTGGTCCTGACCAATGCGGGGCCGAAGGGCGCGCCCGGCATGCCCGAGGCCGGCTACATCCCGATCCCCAAGAAGCTGGCCCAGGCCGGCGTCAAGGATATGGTCCGCATCTCCGACGCCCGGATGAGCGGCACGGCGTTTGGCACCATCGTGCTGCACATCACGCCGGAATCGGCCGTCGGCGGCCCGCTCGGACTCGTTCGCGACGGCGACATGATCCGGCTCGACGTCGAGGCGCGCGAGATTGCGCTTCTGGTCGACGATGCGGAGTTGGAGCGGCGCAAAAGCGAATGGCAGCCGCCGGCCCATCTCACGCAGGAGAGCCGCGGCTACCGCCATCTCTACCTCACCACCGTCCTGCAGGCGGACGAAGGCTGCGACTTCGATTTCTGCTGACCGGCCAGCCCGGCCCAAGCTTCTCGAACGAGACCGGACCAACCGGCCCTTTGCGACCCCTTCGGAGGATACTCCCATGCTCGACCGCCGCCATCTCGTCGGCCTCATCGCCGGCCTGTCGCTCACCCTCCCCGGCGGCGCCTTCGCCCAGGCCTATCCGCAGAAGCCGATCACGCCGGTCGTGCCCTATGCGCCGGGCGGCGCCACCGACATCATCGGCCGCGTCGTCGCCGAGGAGATGTCGAACGGGCTCGGCCAGCGCGTCGTCGTCGAGAACCGCGCCGGCGCGGGCGGCAGCGTCGGCGCCGCGGCGGCGGCCCGGTCCCAGCCCGATGGCTACACCCTGCTCATGGGCGCGCTCACCAGCCATTCGATCAATGTCGGGCTGCAGGCCAAGTCGGGCTTCGACCTCAAGAAGGACCTCGTGCCGATCGGGCTTGCCGGCAATGTCGGCCTCGCCCTCGTCGTCCACCCCTCCGTGACCGCCAAGACGGTCCCCGAGCTGATCGCCCTGATCAAGGCCAATCCGGAGGCTTATTCCTACGCCTCCTCCGGTCAGGGCTCGCCGCAGCATCTCTCGGGTGAGCTGTTTAACCTCAAGGCCGGCACCAAGATGCCGGTCGTGCCCTATCGTGGCTCCGGCCCGGCCATGACCGACATGGTCGCCGGCCAGGTCAAGATCATGTTCGACACCATTCCCGCCGTGCTCCAGCATGTGAAGGGCGGGACGCTGCGGGCGATCGCCACCACGGGCACCGAAATCTCGCCCTTCATGCCGGAGACGCCTACGGCGATCTCGCAGGGGCTGGCCGGCTTCGAGGTCTCGTCCTGGTTTGGCCTGCTCGCGCCGGCCGGCACGCCGCAGCCGATCCTCGACCGGCTCAATGCCGAACTCAACAAGGCGCTGCAGAGCCCGAAGCTGAAGGAGGCCTTCGCGCTGCAGGGCGTGGTGCCCAAGCCGAGCACGCCGGCGGAAGCCGCCGCGCGCATCGACAGCGAGATTGCCAAATGGGGCGATCTGATCAAGACCAGCGGCATCAAGGCCGAGTGAGCCGCCAGGTCCGTCCGTCATGAGCCAGCCCGTCCAGCATCTCGCCATCGTCGGCGCCGGCATGATCGGCGCCAGCTGGGCGGCCCTCGCCAGCGCCCATGGCCTGACCGTCAGCGCATATGATCCGCATGAGGCGGCGCGCGAGCGCTTCCTCGGCCATGTCGCGCGGGCCCGCGCCCAACTGACCGAACTCGGCCTGACGGGGACCGGCTCGGTCTCGTTCTCGACCGATCTCGCGGCAGCGCTGGCCGGCGCGGGCTTCGTCCAAGAGAACGGGCCCGAGAACGAGGCGGTCAAGCGCGCGCTCCTCGCGCAGATCGACGCGGCTCTGCCGCCGGACGCGATCATCGCCAGTTCGACCTCGGCGCTGGTGCGCAGCACCATCGTCGCCGATTGCGCGAGGCCGGAGCGGGTCGTCGTGGCCCATCCGTTTAATCCGCCGCATCTCGTGCCGCTGGTCGAGATCGTCGGCGCGGATGAAGGCGTCGTCGAACGGGCCGCCGCCTTCTATCGCGCGCTCGGGCGCAGGCCCGTGGTGCTCAACCGCGAAATGCCCGGCCATATCGCCAACCGGCTGGCCTCGGCGCTCTATCGCGAGGCGGTCTACCTGGTCGAGCAGGGCGTCGCCAGCGTCGCCGACATCGACGCGGCGCTGTGCAACGGGCCGGGGCTGCGCTGGTCGCTGATGGGGCCGCATATGACCTATCATCTCGGCGGCGGCGAGGGCGGCATCGCGGGCTATCTCGCCCATCTAGGCCCGAGCCAGGTGCGGCGCTGGCAGTCGCTCGGCGATCCGTCGCTCGATGCCGAGACGCAGGCGAAGATCGTCGCCGGCGTCGCCGAGGAGGCGCAGGGGCGCAGCATCGCCGAACTGGAAGCGCGCCGCGACGAAGGTCTGCTGGCCGTGCTGAAGGCCCGCACGCTGGTCAGCGAGTGACGAGGCAGACGACCCGATGACCCCGATCCCCAACGCCGCCCCGCGCATCGCGCTCATCCACGCGCTGGAGGAATCCGTGCTGCCGGCGCGGACCGCCTTCGCCGGGCATTGGCCGGAGGCGAAGGCCTTCGACCTGCTCGACACCTCGCTCGCCACCGACCTCGCCGCGCGCGGGCGCCTCGACGCGGCGATGACCGAGCGCTTCCTGACGCTGGGACGCTATGCTGCGGCGACGGAAGCCACCACCGGACCGGCCAGGGCTATCCTCTTCACCTGCTCCGCCTTCGGCCCGGCCATCGACGCGGTGAAGCGGGCGCTGCCGATCCCGGTCCTGCGGCCCAATGAATCCGCCTTCGCCGAAGCCTTGGCGCTGGGCGGGCGGATCGGGCTGATGGTGACCTTCGCCCCCTCCCTGCCCTCGCTGACCCAGGAGATCCGCGAGATGGCAGGCGGCCCCGTCGAGGTCACCGGCGTCATGGTCGAGGGGGCGCTTGCGGCATTGAAGGCCGGCGACGGCCCAACCCATGACCGGCTGGCGGCCGAGGCGGCCGCCAAGCTCTCAGGCATCGATACGCTGATCCTGGGGCAGTTCTCGCTGGCCCGCGCCCGCCCCGCCATCGAGGCGGCGACCGGGCTTCGCGTCGTGACGACGCCGGAAGCCGCGATCCGTGGGCTGAAGCGGGCGATCGGCGCTTAGGCGCCGCGCCCGTCCGGCGGCTCAGGCCTCGCCTGTGCGAGCGGCGCCGCCGCGCGTCTTGAACAGGCTCCAGACAATGCCGGCGGCGATGATGGCGAGCGTGACGCTCAGCGAGACGGCCGGCGGGAACTTCTCCAGCCCGAGCAGGTCGGCGATGAAGATCTTCGAGCCGATAAACACCAGTACGATCGCCAGCGCGGGCTTGAGATAGCGGAAGCGCTCGATCACGGCGGCCAGCGCGAAATAGAGCGCGCGCAGGCCGAGGATCGCAAAGATGTTCGAGGTGTAGACGATGAACGGGTCGGTCGTGATCGCGAAGATCGCCGGCACCGAGTCGACCGCGAAGATCAGGTCGGCGATCTCGATCGCAATCAGCGCCATGAAGAGCGGCGTGACGAACCAGGCCGGCTTGCCGGTCGCCGGATCGGGCTGCTTCACGAAGAAGCGCTCGCCATGGTGCTCGTCGGTGACGTTGAAGCGCCGCCGCATCAACCGGATCAGGGCATTGTTCTCGAGCGCGGGCGGCTTGTCGCCCATCACCAGCATCTTCACGCCGGTGACGATCAGGAAGACCGCGAAGATGTAGAGTACCCAGCCGAACTGGGAGACGAGCGTCGCGCCGAGCCCGATCATGATCGCGCGCAGCACGATGACACCGAGGATGCCCCAGAACAGCACGCGATGCTGATAATGCGCGGGCACCGCGAAGAAGGCGAAGATCAGTGCGATGACGAAGACGTTGTCGAGCGCCAGCGTCTTCTCGACGACGAAGCCGGTCAGGTAGTTCATGCCCGGCTCGGCGCCGAGATACCACCAGACCCAGGCGCCGAAGGCGAGGCCCAGGCCGATATAGGTGCCCGAGAGGACAAGGCTCTCTTTCACCTCGATCGGCCGGTGCTCCTTGTGGAGCACGCCGAGATCGAAGGCGAGCAGGGCCGCGACGATGCCGATGAAGGCCAGCCACATCCAAGCGGGCTTGCCGAGCCAGTCGGCGGCGAAGAAAGCGAAATCCATGATCGACCGTTAGCCGGGCGCGACATCGGGAAACGATCCGACATCGCGAACGCGCCGGCAGCGCTCGCCAGAGGGGCCCGGATCAACGGGTGCGCCCGAGGTGGGAGCGGATCCGGCGGCCGTCAAGAACCGTCATGCAAAAATATTGGATCGGCCCCGCCCTTGACGCATGAGGCATCACTCCCAATCTCCAGCGGGAACCCGGGTCCGGGCCCCTCTGGCAGCGACGCTGCGATGTCGGACTCTTCCACCTGACGAGCGCTGCTGCGCTCCGATCTTGGGAGCACCGACGCCATGTCGATTGCCTATGACCTGTCACCCGCCCGCTCGCGGGCCGAAACCCTCGAACGTCTGGACGCCATCGCGAGGCTGCTCGATTCGGCCATCCGCGTGCCCGGCACCAATTTCCGTGTCGGCGCTGACGCGCTGCTGAACGTCATCCCCGGTGTCGGCACCGTCATCGCCAAGGGCGTCTCGGCCTATCTCGTCTACGAGGCGAGGCGCCATGGGCTGCCGACACTGACGGTCTGCCGGATGGCGGGGCGCGTCGGAATCGACCTCGCGATCAGCGCCATCCCCGTGGTCGGCTGGTTCGGCGACGCCTTCTACCGCGCCAATCTCAAGAATATCGACGAGTTGCGCCGCCATCTGCGCGCCATCGACGGGGCGCCGCCTTCCGGCTTCGGCGGGAGGGTCTGAGCGATGCGCAATCTCATCTGGCTGGGCGGCCTCGTCGTCCTGGGGCTCTGGAGCCTCGTCGCCTGGGGCGGCCACGCCCTGCTCGACTGGACCAGCAACTGGGCCGCGGCGAATGCCGACCAGGTCTCCGGCGTGCCCGAGATCGTCGAGACGGTGTCCTGGGCTTTCCGCAGCCTCGGCAATGCGAGCGAGATCATCGTGGTGATCGTCTGGGCGCTGGGCGCGGTGCTCATCCTGGGCCTTGTCGGCCTTGCCAACCGTTTCCTGGGCCGGCGCCGCCCGTCCCTGTCCCACCCCCGCAACTGGAGGGCCTGAGCCATGCCGACCCGGACCCAACGCAGCCAACGGGATCTGAAGCGCGACCTCGACCTCTGGCATGACGAGGAAGCCAGCCTTCAGATCGAGACCATCGCTGCCGCCTGCGCGCTGATCGCCTATGCCGACGGGATCGTGCGCCCGGCCGAGCATGACAGCATGGCGACTTCCCTCTCCCGCTTCGGCCTGCTCGACGAGCACTCGCGCACCGAGCTGCTGGCCGAGTTCGAGCATGCCACCGCCCGGTTCGAAATCGACCCGGCGGCCGGCGAGCGCGCCGCGCTCTCGACGATCGCACGGCTCCAGGGCAAGGCGCGCTTCGCCCAGGCGCTGATCGAGACCTGCCGGCTGATCGGTGAGGCCGACGGCCACTACATCGTCGAGGAGCAGTCGGCGCTGGTGAAGATCTGTCGCCAGCTCGGCGTCGACCCGGTCGCGGCCGGGGCCTTCGCCGCGCTGGCGAGGGCCTGAGGTTCGGAGCCGACTTTCCTTGATCGTTCTGCTCGACGGACTGATCGGGCTCTGCGCCCTCGCCTCGTCCTATGTCTGGTGGCTCGCGAGCCGCCAGCGCCTGCGCCGTATCAGCCGGCTGGAGGAACTGGACGCGGCCGACATGAACCGGCTGGTGACGGTGCTCAACCGCACCCAGATCCTGAATGCGCGGGCGGCGCTGCTGGCCTCCGCGACGGCTGGGCTCGCCGCGCTGCGCATCGGCATCCAGGCCGTGCGCGACGTCTGACCACCGCCGCGACTTCGTCCGCGGCGCCCCCTCAGCGCGACGCGATGCGCCGGATCGGCGGCAGGAGGCGCAGCGGCGCGCGTTTGCCCATATCCTCCGCGAGCCTCCGGAGCACCTCGTCGGAGGCGGCGTAGGTGTTGTGGCCGGAGGGATCGTCCGTCTTCGTGTCGGTGGCGTCGATCACCTCGATCCCCAGCGACTGAAGGAAGGGGATGTGACGGCGCAGATCGGCCCCGCCCAACCGGTCGACATCGCCCGCGATCCAACGCGACAGACGCAGGGCCAGGTCGTTGCGCGAGGTCACGACGATGAAACGCGGCCGCGTCTTGCCCATCTCAATGACCTGGCGCTTGAAGACATCGACGTCGATATCGGGCGAGGCCAGCACGACGGTGCGGATCTTGGGCGAGACGGCGCCGTGCTTCAGGCCGAGATCGCGCAACGCCTCTGCCGTCAGCCAGGCCCCCATCGAATGGGCGACGATGGTGATCTCCGCCACATCGGGGCTCTCGATCGCCTTTTCCAGCCCGAGCAGCAGGCCGAAGCGCGAATAGGTCGCGCTCTCGCGGTCATAGGGATAGTCGAGGGCGCTGGCGCGCGAGGGCCAGGTGAAGAGAATCGGCGCCGCCTTGAACTTCAGGTCATGGGCGACCTGGGCGAAGCGGTAGATCGCGTCCGCATAGCCGTTGTTGAAGCCGTGGACGAAGAACAGCACGCGGCGGGTGTCGCCGGCGTTGCGCCGGAACCAGGGCATGATGGCGCTCTCGGCCATCGGCTGTGCCTTCAGCGTCAGGAAGCTGGTGCGCGGATCGGCGCGGCCGGGCGACGGCCACTGGATCGTGCCTTTCTGGCGCGCGTCGTCGGGCGGGATCGAGACGACCACGTTCGAGAGTGAGAGGTCGTCGCCCCGCTCGCCGGTGAACATCAGCGCCGGGTCCGAGGCGGGCGCCCGCGTGGTCGCGACCATCATGTCGACGGTCTGTGCCCCCGCCGTGCCGGCCGCGAGCGCGACCGGCATCATCACATCCTGCCGGGAGGCGCAGCCGGCCAGCGGGAGGGCCAGCAGCACGAGCGCCAGCAACCCGGAGCGAGGATCGAAGGGCATGATGTGTCGTCCCTGCGGGCCCATCCGATGCTGCCGCGTCAGGCGATCGCCGGCGCGAGCGGCCGGGCTTCGCCCTCTGGCGCGGCCTCGGACGGCGGAGGCTCCTTCAGCCGGAACCAGGCGACGTAGAGCGCCGGCAGGAAGAGCAGCGTCAGCACCGTGCCGACGATGATGCCGCCCATCATCGCGAAGGCCATGGGGCCCCAGAAGACCTCGAAGGCAATCGGGATCAGAGCGAGGCTCGCCGCCGCCGCCGTCAGCATGATCGGCCGCATGCGGTGGCGGCTGGCCTCCAGCACGGCGGTCCAGCCGTCCATTCCCCCCTCCTGCAGCTCCTCGATCTCGTGGACGAGGATCACGGAGTTGCGGATCAGGATGCCGATCAGCGCGAGCACGCCGAGGATGGCGACGAAGCCCAGCGGCGCCCCGCTCGGCAGCAGCGCCGCGACGACGCCGATCAGCCCCAGCGGCGCCACCACCACGACCATGACGAGGCGCTGGAAGCTTTGCAGCTGGATCATCAGGATCGTCAGCATCGTCAGGAGCATGAAGGGCACGACCTTGATGATCGGAGCCTGGCCCTTGCCGCTCTCCTCGACCGCGCCGCCGACATCGATGCGGTAGCCCGCCGGCAGGCCGTTCACGACCTCCGCGATCTTCGGCGTGAGCTGCTCGACGACCGTCGCTGGCTGGACGGCCCCGAGCGGGGCGGCCTTGAGCGTAATCGTCGCCGCCCGGGCACGACGCCAGACCGCAGGCTGTTCCAGCGTGTAGGAGAGCGCGGCCACCGCGGCGAGCGGCACGGTCTTGCCGTCCTTGGTCTGGATCTGGAGGTTCTGCAGGGACTCGACCGAGTTGCGGTCGATGTCGCGGGCCCGGCCGATGACGTCGATCAGATAGATCGAGTCGCGGATCTGGGTGGCCGTGACGCCGCCGACGACGGTGTTGAGCACGGTCGCGATCGATTCCGAGGTGACGCCGAGCTGGGCCGCCTTGTCCTGGAGGACATCGACCTTCACCACCCGAGCAGGCTCGTTCCAGTCGCTGATGATCCGGCCGACCTGGGGATTGCCGGCCATGACTTGCGCCACGCGCTGCGCCTGGTCGCGCACGCCCTGCAGGTCCGGCCCGCTGATGCGGTACTGGATGGCGCGGCCCACCGGCGGGCCGATCTCGAGCAGATGCACGAAGACGTCGGAGCCGAGATAGTCCTTCTCGACCACCTTGTTCAGCCGGGCCAGCACGCGGTCTCGCGCCTTCAGATCCTTGGTAATGATGACGATCTGGCCGAAATTTGGACTGGCCGGCTGCACGTCGAAGGACAGCATGAAGCGCACCGCGCCCTGGCCGACATAGGAGCTCCAGCGCTCGATGTCGGGATCGCCCGCGAGAACCGTCTTCTCGAAATGGTCCATCTCCGCCTTGGTGGTCGTAATCGAGGCGTTCTGGCGCGCCGTCCAGTCGACGACGACCTCGACGCGGTCCGAGAGCGGGAAGAACTGCTGCTGCACGAACCGCATGCCAAAGACCGACAGGGCGAAGATCGCCACGGTGGCGGCGATGGTCGTCCAGCGACGGCGCATGCAGCCGAGCAGCAGCCGGTCGAAGAGCCGTCCGAACCGGCCGCCCTGCGTGTCGTGCTTCGGCAGGCGCTCCGGCAGCATGGTGACGCCGAGCAGCGGCACGAACAGCACCGCCACGACCCAGGAGACGATCAGCGACACGGCGATGACGACGAACAGCGTGAAGGTGAACTCGCCGGCCGAGCCGTTGTTGAACGCGACGGGGAAGAAGCTCGCCACCGTCACCAGCGTGCCGGTCAGCATCGGGAAGGCGGTGTGGGTGTAGACATAGCTCGCCGCCGTCGGCAGCGGATCACCCGCCTCGAGCCTGGCCACCATCATCTCGACCGCGATCATGGCGTCGTCGACCAGCAGGCCGAGCGCGATGATCAGCGCCCCCAGCGAGATGCGCTGGAGCGAGACGCCATAGAGCTCCATGGCGAGGAAGGTGATGGCCAGCACGAGCGGGATCGTCACCGCCACGACCAGCCCGGCGCGGAAGCCGAGGCTGATGAAGCTGACGGCGAGCACGATGACGACGGCCTCGATCAGCGCCTTGACGAAGCCACCGACCGCTTCCTCGACGATCTTCGGCTGGTCGGCGACGAGATGGACATCGATGCCGATCGGCAGGTCGCGCTCGATCGCGGCCAGCATCGTCTCGAGCTCCTCGCCGAAGGCGTTCAAATTGGAACCGGGCTTCATGCCGACGGCCAGGCCGATCGCCGGCTCGCCCTTGTAGCGGAACAGCGCCGTCGGCGGGTCCTCGTAGCCGCGCGTGATCGTGGCCACGTCCGAGAGGCGGAAGAAGCGGTCGTTGATGCGCAGGTTGATGTCACGCAGCGCCTGCTCCGAGGCGAGCTGGCCGCTGACGCGGACGCTGACGCGTTCGCCGGCGGCTTCCAGCACGCCGGAGGGCGTGATCGCGTTCTGGCCGCGCAGCGCGTCGACGACCATGGTCTGGGTGAGCCCGAGCGCCGCGATCTCGCGCGTCGAGAACTCCAGATAGATCACCTCGTCCTGGGCGCCGACGAGCTCGACCTTGCCGGCGTCAGGAAGGGTGAGCAGCCGGGCGCGGGCCCGCTCGACGTGATCGCGCACCTGGCGGGGCGTGAAACCATCGGCCGTGAAGGCGTAGATATTGCCGAAGACGTCGCCGAAATCATCGTTGAAGAACGGGCCCTGAACGCCCTGCGGCAGCTGCGGCTGGAGATCGGCCATGATCTGGCGGACCCGTGTCCAGGTCGCCCTGACCTGCGGACCCTGCGTCGTGTCCTTCAGGTTGACGAAGATGGTGGTCTGGCCGGGCTTGTTGAGACTGCGCGCATAATCGAAGGCAGGCAGTTCCTCGAGCTTCTTCTCGATGCGATCCGTGACCTGGTTGAGCGTGTCCTCCAGCGTGGCGCCCGGCCAGTTCGCCTGGATGATCATCGTCTTGATCGTGAAGTCCGGATCCTCGGCGCGGCCCAAATTGAAATAGGAGGCCAGCCCCGCCACCGCGCAGACGATCATGAAATACCAGACCAGCGAGCGGTGTCCGAGCGCCCAGCCGGAGAGATTGAAGCGGGCGCGCTGATGCGGCGCCTCATGCCCAGACGTGCTCATCGGCTGGTCTCCCCGCCCTTTACAATCTGTCCTTCAGCGAGCCGGTTGGCGCCGGCGATGACGACCCTGTCGCCCTCCGCCACACCCTCTGCGACACGCACCGACTTCTCGTCGCGCTCGGCGACCTTGACCCGAACCGACCGGACCGCGGGCCCCTGCCCGCCGACGATCCAGACGCGCTCCTCTTCGCCACGGCGGAACACCGCGGCGGCCGGCAGCTCGATCAGGCCGGCGCTGCGGGCTTCCGCCGGCCGCGCACGGATGGTGGAGCCCAGCCGCATCGCCTCGGGCGGGGCCTCGAGCGCGACCTTGACGCGGCGAAGCCGGGTCACGGCATCCGCGGCGGGTGCGATCTCGCGCACCGTGCCGTCGGCCGCAACGCGCGGATCGGCCTGGAGCAGCACGCGGAAGCGGGCGCCGACCGTGATCAGCGCCACCACCGGATCGGGCAGGTCGATCACCGCCTCGCGGATGTCCGTGCGCGCCAGCGTGACGACCGTGTTGCCGGGCACCGTCATCTGGCCGACCTCGGCGCTGACGGCGGTGACGACGCCGTCGGCATCGGCCCGCAGCGTCGCGTAGCCGAGCTGGTCGCGCGCCTTGGCGAGCGCAGCCTGGGCCTGCTCGACCGAGGCGACGGCGGCCTTCTGGCTCTGGTCGGCCTGGTCCAGCTCGGACTGGGACGAGATCCTGTTGTTGAAGAGCGTCTCGATGCGGCCGCGCGCCGCCACGGCACGCTCCTGCTGCGCCTGCGCCGAGGCCAGAGTCGCCTCGGCCGAGACCACCGCCAGCGCCAGCGCCGTCGGATCGCTCTGTGCCAGGCGCTGCCCGGTGCGGACCACGTCGCCGACATTGACGTCGCGGGCGGTGATACGGCCGAGCACCAGGAAGGCGCGGTCGACCGTGTAGCGCGCGGCAATCACCCCGGCGAAGTCGTTGTCGGCCTGTACCATCCGGCGCGCCACGGTCGTCTCGACCGGACGGGGCGGCTTGGGCGCCTCGGCCGTCTCCTTGCAGGCGGCGAGCGCCAGCCCGAGCGTGGCCAGCCCGATCATCGTGCTGCGGTTCATCGGGAGCCCCTCCCCGCCACGGGGGCGACGACCTCGCCCTGCCTCAGGAACTGCGCACCCGCGGAGACGACGAGTTCGCCCGGCTCGATGCCGCCCCCGACCACGATCTCGCCGGTGCGGTAGCTGTCGACCTGGATGGGGCGGAGCGAGACGGCGCGGGTGGCGCGGTCGACGACCCAGACGGCGGGCGTCGTCCCGCGCGAAAAGAAGGCCTGCCAGGGCAGCACCACGACCGGCCGCGGCATCATCCGGGCACGGCCGATGACGGGCGCGCCCAGCCGCATCGCGGGCGGCGTCGCCTCGAGCGAGACCTTGACCCTGACCGTGCCCTTGGCGAGATCGATCGCGGGCGAGATTTCGCGAACGCGACCCCGGGCCGTGACGCTGCGGTCCGACACCAGAACGATCTCGATGTCGCCCGCCCCCTTGTCCTGGGGGCTCTGCGCGATCACGCTCTCGGGCACGTCGAAGATGGCGTCGCGGGGCCCGTCCTGCGCGACGGTGAAGACCGATTGCGCGACCGCCACGACCTGCCCGACCTCGGCACCCCGGGCGGTGACGATACCGTCGGCATCGGCCTTGAGATCGGTGAAGGAGAGCGCGTCCTCGGCCGTCTGCAGCGCAGCCTTCGCCCCCGACAGGGAGGATCGCGCGCTCTCATAGGCCTGCCTGGCACCGTCGAAGCTGCTCTGCGTGGTGAAGCCCTGCGCCAGCAGCGCCTTCTGGCGGTCGAAGGTTGCGCTGGCGTTCTTGAGCGTCGCCTCCGCGGCGGCCAGTCCCGCCTGCTGCGAGGCAACCTCGGCGAGTTGCTGTGAATTCTCCAGCCTGGCGAGGACCTGACCGGCCACGACACGGTCGCCGACCTCGACGCTGCGCTCGGCGATCCGCCCCTGGATGCGGAAGCCAAGATCGCTCTGGACGCGCGCCGCGAGCTCCCCTGTCAGGGCGACCACCGGTGCCTGCTCGCTGCGGGCCGCCTCGACCGTCTCCACCGCACGAGGGCCCAGCGCACCCTCCTGCGCGGCAAGCGGTGCCGCCGCGGCGATGAGGGCGAATGCGAGGACCGAGGCCCGTCTCGCGGCGGGAGGCACACCATGAATGACCACAGGGCAGATTTCCGACTGAACCGTTCAGTTCAGTTGACGCAGTCGCCTTCGGCTGTCAAGATCAAACTGTACCGTTCAGTTCAAATCGCCGCCCAAAGGAGTTCCATGCCGTTGTCCGAGCCTGCCGTCGCCCTCCCCCACGCCCAGACCAGCGCCGCCCCACCGAGCCGCAAGGCGCTGCAAATTCTCGACGCCGCGACCGAGCTGTTCCTCGGCGAAGGCTTCGACAGCGTGTCGATGGATCGGGTGACCCAGGCGGCCGGCGTCTCCAAGGCGACGCTCTACGTCCATTTCAGGACCAAACAGGAACTCTTCACCGGCGTCATCCTGCGCGAGGTCGAGGCGGTGCGGCGGCTGACCTTCATCCGGTTGACCGATGCGCCCGACATCGCCTCGGCGCTGCGCGCGATCGCCCATCACCTCGCCGCCTTCTTCGTCAGCGAGCGGATGGTCAAGCTGAAGCGGGCCGCCATCGGCGCGATCGCGCATTTTCCCGAGCTGGCGGAGGTGATCTTCCGCGCGGGGCCGGGCCAGACCATCGCGACGCTGGCGCAACATCTGACCGAACGCGGAGCGGCGGAGGGTCTCGCGATCCCCGATCCCAATCTCGCCGCGCGCCAGTTCCTGAATCTCGTCTGCGGCGATTTCGAATTCGGCGGCGTCCTGCCCGCCCCGGCCCTCTCCGATGCGGAGATCGACCACGTCATCGAGGAGGCGATCGCGATGTTCTTCGCGCGCTATCGCAGGGTGGAGGCGAGGCGCTGAAGGCACGGCGGAAATGCGCCAGAGCCGCACGCGGTCTCGGCGTTACTGACATATGCCGAGATCTAGCAGTGGGATGGAGCGCGTTACTGACGCTCGACCTTCACCCCGCCTTGTCGACGTTCGTGGACGCACCCCTGCCGTAGGATTCTTGCCGCGAGGCCCGGGCGCGTCGCTTAGCCTGCCCCTGGCGCCGCCGGTCAGGCTCGCAAGGCTCGGTGGCAGACAGATGCCACGTCGCTGAAGACGCCCTAAAAAGCAGACCCAGCGCAATATCCGCGGCCTTGGCAGCGCCCTGCGCTATGTTACCGTGCGTTTAGAGCGGATCCAAAAGCCGCCACCGGCGGCGCGAAGAAAGCCGCCGCCGGCTACCGCCTTGATCCGGCGCGCTGCGCGCTGATCATTCAGGACATGCAGAACGATGTCGTGATGGAGGGCGGCGCCTTCGCGTCCTCGGGATCGCCGGAGCACTGCAAGCAGCAGAACGCGATCGCTAACGCGGCCCGTCTGGCGCAGGCGGCGCGTGCCCGCGGCATCCCGGTGATCCATGTCTGGTTCGTGGTCGAGCCCGGCGCGCCGGGCGTCACCATGAACGCACCGCTGTTCGAGGGGCTGGCCGACGCCAAGGCGCTGGTGCGCGGGACCTGGTGTTGCGCCCCCGTGCCCGGGCTGGAGGCTCAAGCCGGCGACCATGTCGTCGAGAAGTGTCGCATGAGCGCCTGGGAGGGGACGAGGCTGGAGACCGTGCTCAAGGCGCTGGGCCGCGACGTCGTCATCGTCACCGGCGCCTGGACCAACATGTCGATCGAGCACACGGCGCGCAGCGGCGCCGACAAGGGCTATTTCATGCTGGTGCCGGAAGATGCCTGCTCGACCATGAACGCCGAATGGCACGCGGCCTCGGTCAATTACGCGCTGCAGAACGTCTGCATCGTCACAGATGTCGATGCGGTCATTGCCGCCGTCGAGTGAAACGTGGCGCGGCCTTCGCTAGACGTCGCGATCGTGTATGCGGCGTTTTCTGCTACGAAGATTGCTCGCATGGGCAACCACGCAGGCGGAGGACTTGGTTCCCAAGTAGCGCCTGCTGCTCCCTCTCCTTTTCACAGATGACCTTTTCACCGATGACTGCGGTCCAGGAAAGTCGTGACTGCCCCTGGCTTGATCTCTAGCTTTAAATCTTAGCCTTCCACCATGAGACAAAGCATGGTCTAAACGTCGCAACATGCAGGTCAGACACGTGTGCCTCCATCAGCCATGATCACCGAGGCTGTGCAAAACGATGCCTCGTCGGAAGCGAGCCAAAGGATCGGCCAAGCAACTTCGCGCGGATCGGCCCAGCGCTGCATGATGTTGTGGTCGACCTTCTCGGTCCGCAGATCCTGCTCGCTCTTGCCCTGGGGCGCGAAGCGCCGGACATGGAAGGGCGTCAGGGTCAGTCCGGGGCAGACCGCATTGACGCGGACCCCGTGCCCAACCTCCTCGAAGGCGAGCGTCTTGGTCATCGAGATGATGCCGGCCTTGGCGACGTCGTACTGTCCCATCCCGCCGCGCGGGTTGAAGGCGTGGGTCGAGGAAATGTTGACGATGGCGCCCTTGCCGGAGCGCCGCAGCTCAGGCAGCGCCTCGCGCGCCAGATAGGCATAGCTCAGCAGATTGACCGAAAGGATCTTTTGCCAGGTCTCAGCCTTGGCCGCGTCGAGCGGCTCGTAGGAGCGGATGCCGGCATTGTTGACGAGCACATCGACGCCGCCGAAGGCCTCGAGTGTGCGCGCGACGATCTCGGCCGCCGCACTCTCCTGGCCGACATCAGCGGGGATCGCGATCACCTCAACGCCGGGCACGGCCGCCTGCACCATGGCCTCGACCTCGGCGAGGACGGCTTCGTCGATGTCGACGAGGGCAAGGCGTGCGCCCTCCTCCGCGAAGAGTTGGGCCGTGGCGGCGCCGATGCCCCCCGCCGCTCCGGTGATGATCGCGCTCTTGCCGCTGAGA
Source organism: Bosea sp. OAE506 (assembly GCF_040546595.1). Lineage (NCBI taxonomy): Bacteria > Pseudomonadati > Pseudomonadota > Alphaproteobacteria > Hyphomicrobiales > Alloboseaceae > Allobosea > Allobosea sp. OAE506. The sequence continues at coordinate 3,843,776 of NZ_JBEPOB010000001.1, forward strand.
CGGGCCATGGTCTTACCCTTTCGAGATGTTGCCGTCAGCCGGCGAGCGTCGCACTCGATTCCAGCGCGCCCCGGCCGGTGGCGACACGCCAGAGCCAGACGAGGCTGTAGACCGCCATCAAGGCGGCACAGGCCGGGATCGCGCCGTAGAACCAGGCCTTGTCGAGGCGCAGGAACGGCGTCGTCTCACCGGAATTTTGCGTGAAATCCAACCCGTAAACGCTCAGCACCACCGCGAAGCCGAACATCGCCAGGTTGATGCCGATCTCGACCAGCCGTTTGGCGGCGGCCGGAAGCAGATCCTCAAACAGCATGACGCGGTAAAGGATGCCCTCGCGCCACAGGGCCAGCGAAGTCAGCATCACCAGCCAGATGAACAAAAGCTCGACCAGTTCGTCGTAGCCGGGGATGGTGAAGAGCGGCAGCAGCCTGAGCACGATGGCAAGCGCCAGCAGCACGAACAGGCCAAGCAGGCAGGCGATCGCGGCGGCCTTGCAGAAGCCAGCGACGAACCGATCGAGGACACTCAGCATTCCGATCATCGCGCCACCCCGTAACCGAGCGTGTGCGGCAGCCACAGCGAGACGGCCGGGACATAGGTGATGAGCAGCAACACTCCGATCAGCGCCAGCACATAGGGCCAGATCTCCCGCGTGATCTCGGCGATCGAGATCTTGGCGATGCCCGCGACCACGTAGAGGCACAGGCCGACCGGCGGCGTCACCAGGCCGATCATGATGTTGAGCACCAGGATGACGCCGAAATGCACCGGATCGACGCCGATCTGGGTGATCACCGGCAGCAGCACCGGATAAGCGATGATCATGATCGCGATGCCCTCGATGAACATCCCAAACAGCAGCAGCGCGAGATTGATGACGAGCAGGATCACCCAGGGCTCGGAGGACAGCGTCAGCAGCGAGGCGAGCACCGCGTTCGGGATCTGCTGCTGGACCAGGACCCAGCCGAAGGGCGCGGCGAGCGCGATGATGAACATGACCTGCGCGGTCTGACGCGCACTGTCCCAGAGCACCGCCAGCGTGTCGGTCCAGCTGAGTTCGCGATAGACGAAGCGCCCGAGCACGAAGGCGTAACCGGCCGCGACCACCGCGGCTTCGGTCGGCGTCGCGATGCCTGTGAAGATGACGGCCAGGATCGCCGGCGGCAGCAGCAGCGCCGGCATGGCGCGCAGGACGATGCGTCCGATGTCGCGCAGCGGCGGCAGCCCCTCGCCGCGCGGCAGGTTCATCTTCCTGGCGACCAGCGCGATCACCGCCATCAGCGACAACGCCATCAGCAGCCCCGGCACGATGCCGGCCAGGAACAGCGCGCCGACCGAGACATTGGCGAGGCTGCCATAGATCACGAAGGGGATGCTGGGCGGAATGACGGGACCAATCGTCGCCGACACGGCCGTGATGGTCGCTGCAAAACGACCCGTGTAGCCGGCCTTGGTCATGGCGCGATGCTCGATCACGCCCAGGCCCGCCGCATCCGCCACCGCCGAGCCCGACATGCCGGCGAAGATCACGCTGCCGATGACGTTCACATGCGCCAGCCCGCCGCGGACGCGCCCCATGCAGAGCTGGGCGACCTGGAAGATGCGCTCGGTCGTGCCGCCGACATTCATCAGGTTGCCGGCGAGCACGAAGAAGGGGATCGCCAGCAGCGGGAACGATGTCGTCCCTGCATAGGTACGCTGGATGAAGATCACCAGCAGATCGGGGCCGACCGTGGCGACCATGGTGCCGATGGCCACGAGTCCGAGCGCCACCGCGATCGGGACGCCCAGCATGATGACGACGCAGACGCCGATCAGGACGGCGGAAACCAGCATATGGGCTACGATCCTCGGGCAAAGGGCACATGCGTCGTCGCCCCGAAGCGATCAGACGCTTGTGCAAGAGCCCCCGCCGCCGTTCGATCGACGGTGGCAGGGTCGTTCTGCGCAGGATCAGGCGACGCGGGCAGCGGCGACGAGCTTGGTCCAGGTGTTCCAGGTGTCGTCGCTCAGCGCCTTGCGCAGCTGCGCATAGGCCGGCTCCATCTTGTCGCGGAAGGGGCCGACATCGGGCCGTGTTACCGCGACGCCGGATTTCTGCATCTCGGCGAGATTGCGCTCCTCGCTGTCGCGCACGGCCTTGCGCGCTGCCGCACCGGCGGTTGCCGCCTCCTCGCTGACGATCTGGCGCTGCGCCTCGTTGAGCTTGTTCGACCAGCTGCGCGGATTGGCGCAGAACATGATCGAGGCATAGATGTGCCGGGTCAGCGCAATGTGTTTCTGGACCTCGAAGAACTTCGCCGCGAAGGTCGTCCCGACGGGGTTGTCCTGGCCGTCGACGAGGTTGTTGGCTAGCGCGAGATAGACCTCCTGGAAGGCGATTGTCTGGGTGCTGGCGCCCAGCGCCTCGAAGGCGGCCTTGATGGCGAGTTCGGGAGGCACACGCAGCTTCAGCCCCTGCACGTCCTGGGGGCCGTTGATCGGCCGGCGGCTGTTGGTCAGCGCGCGAAAACCCCATTCGAAATTAGCGATCCAAGTGAAACCGGCAGCCTTGAGCTGCTCGGCGATGAAGTCGCGGCCCGTGACGTCGAGCGTGCGGTGCGCGTGCTCGTAGGAATCGAACTGGTAGGGGATGTTGATGACGCCGATCGTCTTCGACAGCGCCTCGATATTGGCGGGGTTCAGCAGCATCATGTCGATGGCGCCGAGCCTAGTCTGCTGCGCCGCCTCGACCGGCGAACCGAGCGCATTGTTGGGGAAGATCGTAATCTTGACCTCGCCCTTGGTTCGCTCGGCGATGCGCTTGACCATCGCATCGGCCTCGATGTGGACCGGATGGCTCTGATCGGCCGGGTGGGTGAGCTTGAGCTCGACCGCCGCGAAGGCCGGCCGGATGAAGGGCGCGCTGACAGCAAGGGCCGTGCCCCCGCCAAGAAGCGTGCGCCGCGTAACGTTGCTGGCGATCATGGCTGTTTCCTCCGCTCCCGACCGCACGACGCACGGCCTCTTAGTCGCGCGTGAGCTGCCCTCTGCGTGGAGCGGGCTCCGCCGGCTTTCTGCGAAGCCTGGCGCAAACTTGCATGCAAGAAACGCCGACGTCAATCGATGGGTTGATTGTCAGCGCTGGCGGTCATTGGCGCTGGCTCCTCGCCAGAGAGAGCAGCGACCAGACCCGAGAGACCGTTGCGCACGTGCTGACGCAACGCTTCACCAGCCTTGGCGGAATCGCGCGCAGACAGGGCGTCAAGGATGCCCTGATGTTCCTGGATCGCCGCCTTCCAGCGTGTTGGCCAGAGATTGGAGGAGTAGCGCGCGCGGTCGACCTGCAAGGCCAGCAGATCCCAAACCCAGAGTAAAACGGGGTTGGCCGCGAGCTCGACGATCTTGCGATGAAACGCGGTGTTGACCTCAAAATAGCCCGGCAATTCGTCGCGCGCGTGATGGAGGCGCATGCGGTAGTGCAGCAAGCCGATTTCGGCGATGGCTTCCTCTGTCATGTTTCGCGCGGCAAGCTCGCCGGCAAGCCCCTCAATGGTGGTCACAACGTCGATCAGCGCGGTGACGTGGTCGAGATCAAGTTCGGCGACCACAGCCGACTGGTTCGGCAGCGCGCGCAACAGACCGTCCTGAATCAGTGTTTTGATCGCCTCCCGCACCGGAGTGCGCGAGACTGCCAGTTGCTCGCAGATCTCCCGTTCGTTGAGCTTGGCGCCTGGAGCAAGCACGCCGGTTACGATCAGATTTCGCAGCTGGGTCACAACTCCCCCATGCAGCGCGCCCTTCCTACGACCGCCATCGAGGCTCTGGGTACGGGCAATCAACGCGGCGAGAGGCGTAGGGGTCTGGGGAAGCGTCATGTCGGGACGATCATCATCGAAGGGAGGTCGGTCTGGAGCTGCGTGTCGGTCTTAGCGAACCTGCGTCCGGCACCTTGACCGCCGTCACTGCTTGCATGCAATTTTTTCCCCTTCAAGTGACGTCAGCAGTCCTGCGCGTCTTGGGAACCCTCAGCCATGCAGATTATCGACCTTTCAATGCCCATCGGGCAACATTTCCGCTGGCCGGTCGAACTTGCGATCAAGGGGGACATCTCACAGGGGGACCAGTTCCGCGTTTCGCGGCTGTCGGCGACCTGCCACGGCTTCTCTCACGTCGATGCGGCGGCGCATTTCGTTGCCGACGGTCCAACGATCGAGACCACTCCGCTCTCGGCCGTGGTCGGGCCCTGCCGCGTGCTCAACCTGAGCCACCGGCCCGCCGACGCCGCCATCGAGCCCGAACACCTTGCCGCCGCCGACCCCGGCGGTGCTGAGGGCGAGATTTTGCTGCTGGCTGCCCACTGGTCCGACCGCCGCGACTACAACGCCCGCGAATTCTGGACGCAGGCGCCGTGGCTCACCCGTGCCTCAGCGGAATGGCTGGCCGCCCGCAAGCCCAGCGCGGTGGCCTTCGACTTCCCGCAGGACTTCCCGATCCGCTTGCTCCTGGACGGCAAGGAGGTGCCAAAGACCGAGCATGTCACCCATGACGTCCTCCTCTCCAACGGTGTCACGTTGATCGAATACGTCGTCAACACCAGCCGACTGACGGCTCCGCGCAACCTGTTTTCCGCCGCGCCGTTGCTGATTCCGAATGCCGACGGCGCTCCGGCTCGGTTCTACGCGATCGAGGGCCTGGCGGTCTGACCGAAGAATGGGCTGCCGAAGAAGCACGCCGCTTCTCTGAGCTCCGGGCCGGTACAGCTGGCGATGAGAGAACCCTGATAACCCTCCCGACCCGACGGCACGGCGATGGTGAAAAGCCTTCGCCCATTCACGGCCGCGGTTCGAGGCGGCGCGCAGTCGAAAAGAGCCAAGCGATTTCGGCGGCGAGAGCGTCGGCGTCGCGCCGGACCCCGACCGCGCCCTGGTTAATCCGCTGACCCGGCTCCAACCGGCCCTCGATAATCATGTCGCGCAGGCACTCGAGCACCTCTTCATGAAGCGTGCGTCGCGGGATGCGGGGATAGGCCTCGGCAGCCTCGCTCATCAGCTGTTAGCTGCTTCATGGGGCGCTGCGCCGTTGCCATAAGCCGCTGTCAAAGCGACAGAGAATTGCCGAAAAACATCGTATCTTGCCTCATGCGGGCCGCCAGAAGCGGAGAGGCGCCGTCTAGCGCCACATCGCTGAGCCGGATCGCCTCGCCCGCCCGAACTGGCCGGACCAGTGTCGCGTCGGCGACCAGATAGAACGGCGCAGGATTACCCTCGCCCAGCGGACCTGCAGGAATCATCGCACCACCGACATTGGTGATGCTGTGATGATGGCCGCCCATGCTCAGCACGGTGCCAACAGCCAGATCAGCCTCGGCCACCGCCACGAGATCCTGCCGCGGGCGGTAATCAGTGCCATAACCGGATTGTCCAAGGCCGGCGGCATCCAGCATGGAGGTCGCCGCCTCCAGACCGAGAAGATGGCGCGGCAGATAGAGTGCGGCCGTGTGCCCGCCCGATGCCACGACATGGCCCTTGTCAGCGAGCAGCGCCCAGCTGGCCGGATCCTCGCAACGAACCGTGACAAACACTCCGCCCGCAAAGCTCGCCTCGTCTGCCCGCCGGAGGTGATGGAACACGTCGACCCGCCGGGTACCGCCCAGCAAGCCGCCCTGCCCTCGCTCGCAAAACAGGTCGCCGAGTTCCGCTATGCGTGCGGGCGGCGCATGGAAGCGCGCGGTGTCCGCACAAAGCCCGGTCGCATTGGCGACGACCGTCATCTCGCACAGATCGGGCACGGTGCGCAGCGGAAAAGCTGTACCCAGCACGCCGGCGCGAGCAGAGGACCGCGCAACCGCGTCAGGTCCGCCCAGAGACCAATGCGCTGCAAGCGCGGGGAGGGTCCGAGTGACGCCGTTGCAGGTGACCTCGCCCGACGCCGGATCGAAGACGAAATCGTATTCGCTCGACTTGCCGGCGCCGATCACCTCCAAGCCGAGCAACTCCGCCCAGGTCACGAGCCCGATCAGAAGGCTGGGCTGATCCCCGTCGACAGGAGTGACGACGACACCCCTTTCAGCCGCCAGATGGGCAAGGCCTGGCCCGATGACCGAGTCGGCCTCCTTGGAAACGAGCGCAACGTGGCGGCCTGCCTCGATGGCAAACAGCGCGTGACGCGCCGCGGCGACCGGCGCGCCGGTGGCCTCAATCAGAATGTCGAACGGCAAGTCGATGACAGCCGCCAGCGCGTCGGCCGCGATCCGCCTGCCAGAAGACCAGGCCGCCCGCGCCTCGGCCGCCGTTGCGCAGAGCGCGATGTCCCGACGCGCGAACCCGGCTGAAGCGAAAGCCTCTCCCGCCGCCTCCATGGTTTTGTCCACCGCGATACGCGCGTTGACGAGAGGAATGCGAGCTGCCTGGGCCAGGAAGGAGCGACCGAAGCTGCCGCTGCCGACCAAGCAGGTCTCAACGGGGCGCGCGATGCGCGCATAGTGCTGATGGAAATTCACGACGGCTCCTCTGGCTAAGAATGCCCTATGCCATTCTTGCATGCAAGAATAGTCAACCCTGAGTGATGCGCTGAATAGGAACCATCTGATCTATGCAAGCATCTCGGGCTTCGGACAGACGGATCCGTGGTCGCAGCGGCGCCGCACTTGCTGTCGCCGCCGATCCGGCGGCCCGCGTCACGGTGCTCCATGGCATGGGCGGCAAGGCTTCGTCTCGGGCACCGATATCTCGGGCTTTGCCAACTTCTCAGGCGATGCTGACGGCGTCGCTTATGAGCAGGAGATCAACGACTGCATGCGCGCGCTCGACGCCATTCCCGTCACGACCATCGCTTTCGTCGATGGCTGGGCTGTCGGCGGTCGGTTAAACATCGCGGCTGCTTGCGACTTCCGTATCGCCACGCCCGATGTGAGCCCCTGGGCCGCGCAGCCTACTGACATCTCGTATCTGGCATGCAAGATTGTCGGTTCGACGCGAGCCATGCCAACAGGAGAAAATACGATGAGCGAGACCGGCATTCGGCCAGTGCCTTGGCATGCAATCGACGCCCATAACCAGGACGGGAGCGTGTTCGCATGAGCACATCCGCCCTGCCCCGCATCGGGTTCATCTGCAAACGCCCTGGCGGCATCTCGAAGCGGCGGTTGATCTGGCCAAGGATTTCCCGGCGACGCAGATGATCATCAACCACACCCGCTTGCCCGCCGATCGTTCCCCCGAGGGGCTGGCGGCCTGGCGACGAGCCTGGAGGGCGCGGCTGCGCAGCCCGATGTCGCGCTTAAGATCTCAGGACCCGGTTTGTCGGGCCGACCGTGGAGGGTCGCGGCCAATGGGCCGGTCATTCGCGATGCGCTCGCCATCTTCGGCCTGGACCGGGCCATGTTTGCCAGCAACTTCCCGGCCGACAGCCTCGTCGGCGATTTCGATACGATCTTCTCGGGCTTTCTCGCCGCGACGGCGACCTTGCCTAGAAGCGACCGCGACCGGCTGTTTCACGACAATGCCCGGCGCATCTACCGGCTGTAAGCCGCCGAACCACCCAAGCTCATCATAAAAAAACGGAGGAGGAACCGATGACCACAATCAACAAGAGGCAGACGCTCAAAAGCATGGTCGCAGCGTTGGCACTCGCGGCGGGTTTCGCCGTGCCGGCGGCCGCCCAGGTCACGATTCGTTACGCCCATGTCGGCTCCGAGGGCGACATTCAGTACTGGTATGCCGACGAATTTGCCAAACGCGTCCAGGCGCGCACCGAAGGCCGCGTCAAGGTTCAGGTCTTCCCGAATTCGCAACTCGGTGGTGCGCAGGAGACGGTCGACGGCGTTCGAAGCGGCGCGATCCCGCTGGCCCACCACGAATTTGCTTCGCTATCGCGGCTGATGCCGGAGATTGCAGCCTTCGCCGCGCCCTTCATCTATCGCGATGGCACGCATGCGATGGCCGCCACGGACCCGGCCAACTCCGAAATCATGAAGGAGATGTCCGAGCAGCTGGTCAAGCAGGCAAACATCCGCATCATCGGCCGGCTCTATCGCGGCGCCCGCCAGATGACGGCGAAGATGGCGGTCTATTCTCCCGCCGATCTCAAGGACAAGCGGTTCCGTGGCGTGCCGCTGCAGCTCTGGACGACGATGATCAAGGGCATGGGCGCGGTGCCGACGCCTGTCGAGGTCGCCGAACTCCCCACCGCTCTCATGACGGGCATGGTGATCGGCCAGGAAAACCCTCTCACCATGATCAACGCCAACAAGCTCTATGAGGTGCAGACCCATGTGATGCTCACGGGGCACATGCAGAACGTGCTGCCGGTCTTCATCAATGAGAAGACCTGGCAGTCGATCCCCGAGAAAGACCGAGCCGTGGTGTCGGCAGTCGCGGCGGAAGTCGGCGAGGAAACCCTGAAGCTCGGGCTCGAGGCCGAGGTCAAGCTGATCGACGAGCTCAAAAAGAAGGGCATGACCTTCGTCACCGAGAAAGACGGCCTGAAGGTGGAAGAGTTCCGGAAATCAGTGAGCGCGCAGGTCAACGCTGATTTCCCGACCTGGGCACCCATCATCGCCCGCATCAGCGCCATCAAGTGAGGCCGGAGCCGGGGCGTCACGCCCCGGCTTTCCGCCCTGCCGATCTGATCCGCGGCCGCCGTCCGCTTCCAACGAGGCTGTCTTGCAAAGCTCTAATCTCGTCTTTGACGCTCCCGTCACGACCGTCGCCGTGGACAGCAGAACCTACGCGATCGACCGCGCCGTCGAACCTCTGCGCTGGTTTTTTCGCTGGGGCAGCCTGGCGATGCTGGTTGCGATGGTGTCGCTGCCCTTCGTCCAAGTCGTCTCGCGCGAAATCTTCGCGACCCCGATAATTGGCGTGGAGGAACTGGCGCGGTTCATGCTCATCTGTTCGGTCTTTATGGCATTGCCCTATGTCATCTCTGCCGGCGCCAATATCCGGATGGAGGAGATCGTGGCGCTGCTGCCGGCCTCCGTGGTGCGAGCCGCGCGAATAACCGCCGCAATCGCCGCCACCGTGACCTTCGCAGCGATCACTGGAGCCAGCTTTGTCGCCATCGGTGGCAATCTCGACAACTCCACCCCGACTCTTGGCATCCCCTATTGGGTCTTCCTGGGCGCCGCGTTCATCAGCTTTGCCATGAGCACGCTCGAATGCGGCATCCAGGCCCTCAAGGCCATTCAGGACCGGCCGCTCTACGTCACATTTCCGCAAGAGCACGAGCCCGACGAAGAGCTCGATCTCCCCGAAGAGATGAAGCACTGAGGCGGAAAATCCATGGCCATTACGATTATTCTCGCCTTTGTGGCGCTCTTCATTTTCGGGCTTCCCGTCGTGGTCGCGATCGCGGTGCCGGCCCTGCTCTATGTCATGCTGTCGGGCTTCCCGCTTGAGCTGGTTGCACAACGCATGACCTATGCGCTCGATTCCTTTCCCCTCGTGGCCGTGCCGGTGTTTATCTTCGTCGGCAGCCTGATGAACCAGGCCGGCATCACCAGCCACATCTACCGCTTCGCCCATACGCTGGGCGGGCGCGTCCCCGGCGGGCTGGCGCAGGTCAATGTGATCGGCTCGCTTGTCTTCTCGGGAACCTCCGGCGCAGCGCTTGCCGATATCGGCGGCCTCGGTCGGATTGAAATTCGCGCCATGGTGCGGGCGGGCTTCACCCGCGCCTATTCGGCGGCCATCACCGGCGCATCTGCTGTCGTCGGACCGATCTTTCCGCCCTCTATCCCTCTGATCATCTATGGCTCCGCGACCAGCGTCTCGATCGTGCAGTTGCTGGTGGCCGGCATCATGCCGGCGCTGCTCTACGTCGCCTTGCTGATGCTGACGGTGGCCTGGCTAGCCAAGCGTCACAACCATCCGCGCTCGAAGCGCTGGCCAACGTTCCGCGAACTGTGGACCACGTTCTGGCCCGCCGCACCGGCGCTGATGACGCCTCTCCTGCTGATCGGCGGCATGTTGGGCGGTTATTTCACGCCGACGGAGGCCACATCGATCACAGTTGCCTATATCCTGCTGATCGCCATGGCGTTCTACGGAGGCTTGACGTGGGAGCGATTGCGCTTCGCGTTGTTCGATACGGTCAAGACCAGTTCGGCCGTGCTGATCATCGTCTCGGCTGCGGCGTTATTCGGCTGGATCCTGACCGTCGAGCAATTGCCGCAAACCTTCACGCGCAGCCTGCTCTCGATCTCGACCGATCCGATCGTGCTGCTGCTCATCGTGAATATGCTGCTCTTGATCGTGGGAATGTTCCTCGACAGCACGACGGCCACGCTTCTGGTGGCCCCGCTGGTGACGGCGCCGCTGGTGCTGGCGGGCGTTGACCCGGTCCATCTCGGGATCATCTTCGTCTTCAACCTCATGATCGGCCTGCTGACACCCCCAATGGGCCTGGCACTGTTCCTGTTGTCGGACATCGCCAAGACCTCGATGCCTTCGGTGCTGAAGGCGGTGATCCCGTTCTACATCCCGCTCTTCGGCGCGCTGGCGATCATCACCTTCTGGCCCGATCTGACGCTGTGGCTGCCACGGATGCTGCGCTGATCTTTAGCACAAGACGATGGGCTTCGACCGTTGCCAGTTGGAGAGCGCTAGGCGGGGCAACCGGTACTGACTTCGTTGCGAAGAAGGAGGAGCCTCCGGCCAGCGCAGCGGCGGATAGGACAGTTGCCGTCCTTGACCATCACCGACAGCGTCCTCGACCGGGCTCACCCGCGGGGCAAAGCAGTTGCATTGAGGCATTGATCGAAATCATCGATATGCCATCGGCAAGCTGCTCTTTTGGCGCGCAACCGCCTGAGTTCCTCGGCCATGGCCTTGACCTGGCGCGCCCTGCTTTCGTCACGTCAGCTATACCGGCCCAAGTAATCTAACCGCCGCGGCGCAGCCTCACAGGCCTTCTTGCTCGAGTCTGCATCTGCCTGTTCGCAGTGGGACGGCGTTAAGCCGTGCCCCATGAGCCGACGGGAAGATGACCGGGCAGCCCGTGATGGCCGCCACATGCCGGCGAAGTCCCCTAAGACTTGGGGGCCAACTTTGCCCATTACGAGGGGCCCACCCCTGAATCAAGAGGCGCTAACACGTTGAACATGTTGATATCTTTTTGGTGCCACATGAGTGGCGCGACCTACGGGAGTCTAAGTCATCGCGGGAAAATACTAATTAAATCAGTCTGTTGCATCGCTTCTTGCCACTGTATGTTACCATCATTCATACCATAATTGATACCACCTTAGGCGTCTGTTCGTAGCTGACTGCGCGGCCGAGCCACGTATGTGGGCGCCCCCAACTCGACAGGTCGATGCTCGCAAAATGCTGCAGCAACCGGTCGAGCTCGAGGTGTTGGCTTCGGGGCTACTGTTCGCGAGCAGATATTGGGCAAGGCCGCCGAGCCTTGAACCCTAGAGCTACGGATCCGAAAAAGCAGACCCAGCGCAATATCCGCGGCCTTGGCAGCGCCCTGCGCTATGATACCGTGAGTTTAGAGCGGATTGAAAAGCCGCCACCGGCTTCGCCGTCAGTACCTTCGGCGCGGCCACTCGCAGGGAGGATTACGATGCGCAAGACGCTTGCGGCCGCAATCGCGGCCTGTCTAGTCGCGGCTGCACCGGCCGCACATGCCCAAGAGAAACTCAAGATCGGTGTGATGGCGACGCTCTCGGGCGCGCTCACATCAGGCGGCGAGGACGGCGTCCGCGGCGTACAGATCGCGGCGAAGGAACTCGGCAACAAGCTCGGCGGACGCGATTTCGAGCTGATCGTGACGGCCACCGACGCCAGCCCGGATTCCGCCCTGCGGGCCGCGCGCAAGCTCGTCGAGCAAGACAAGGTGCAGATCATCATCGGACCGCTCTCCGGCTCCGAAGGCATCGCGATGCGCGACTACAGCAAGACCGTCCCGAACCTGGTGATGATCAACGGCTCGTCGGGCGCGCTCGAGACCACCTTCGTCAACCCGTCGCCGAATTTCTTCCGGTTCAACAGCGACGGCGCCATGTGGATGGCCGGCCTCGGCGAATACGTGCTGAAGGACAAGGGCTTCAAGAAGATCTCGGTCATCGCGGAGGATTATTCGTTCCCCTACACGCAGGTCTTCGGCTTCGCGATCGGATATTGCCGCGCGGGCGGCCAGATCGCGCAGCGCCAATGGGTGCCGCTCGGCACCAAGGATTTCGGCTCGGTGATCGCCAACATCCCGGACGATGTCGATGCGGTCTTCCTCGGGCTCGGCGGCGGCGACGCGGTCAACTTCCTGAACCAGTACAGCCAGACCGGCGGCAAGGCGAAGTTCATCGGCGGCTCGATCATGGTCGACCAGACGGTCCTGTCGTCCAAGGGCGCGGCCAAGCGGCTCCTCGTCGGCACACCCTCCTCCGGCGGCGTCGCCGATGCCTGGGACGACCCGCGCTGGAAGGCCTGGGTCAAGACTTATCAGGAGGCCTTCCCGGCCGATAAGCGCTTTGCGAGCCCCTCGCTCTTCGCGACCAACTACTACAACGCCGTCAAGGCCCTCGCCGTGGCGATGGAGAAGGTCAATGGCGATCTCTCGGATGGCGGCGCCAAATTGCGGGCGGAGCTCGCCAAGGTCGAACTCGACGCGCCCAATGGCAAGATCAAGCTCGACGACAACCGGCAGGCGATCGCCACGACCTTCATCACGGAAGTCGCGGAACTGCCCAATGGCGACCTGACGAACAAGTTCGTGCGCGCCGTGCCGGACGTGACGCAGACGCTGGGGCTCTCGCTGGACGCGTTCAAGGCCATCGGGCTGCCGTCCCGCACCAACCCGGAATGCAAGCAATAGGCGCTCGAGCGCCCGATGGAGAGGACGCGCGGATGCGCGTGCCCTCTCCGCTCCCGTCACGTCCCGACTCCCGGCCCCTTCGAGCGGATCTCGCGGTGCCAAGCCGGCGGCTTGCCTGACGAGGCCCAGCTTCCTGCGTCGGACCTACTTTCGCGAGGCATCATGAGTCGCGCAGTTGCGGTCTGCCACGGTCCCTTCGGCCGCGTCGCGATCTACGATCTCGACCGCCCGCTGGTGCTGCATGCCCACCGCGAAGCCCACCTGATCTTCTTCCTCGAAGGTTCGCGCGGCCTCGTCACGGTCAATGGCCGCACAACCGTCGTCGATCCCTTCATGGGCGTCGCCATCAACCCCTGGGAGCCGCACAACTTCCAGCCCCTGCGGCCGGGCTCGCTCGGACTGTTCCTCGTCGTTTACCTCAAGCCGGAATGGCTCGCGGCCCAGACCATGACATTGCCGGGCGCACTCGTCTTTCCGGCTTCCGAACTCGTCGTGACGCGCGAGCTCGCCGCGTGGCGCGACGAGGTCGTCGACATGCTGCTCTCCGAACATCATGAGCTCAACCTCGCGCCCGTGCTGATGGCGCTGGCGCAAGCCTCGAGCGAGCCGATCGGACAGAACCTAGCCTCCGACCTGATTCACATCGCCCCCGAGAGCGCCATCGATCGTCGCGTGCTGCGCGCCCGCCGGCTGATCGAGGCCCACCCGACCTATGATGGCGCGCTAGAGCGCGTCGCTCGCGAGGCCGGACTGTCGCGCGCGCATTTCTTCAAGCTCTTCCGCGAGCAGGTCGGCGTCACGCCCACCGTCTTCGCCAATACGGTCCGGCTCGACGCTGCGCTGGATCGCCTGGTCGCCTCGCGCGACCCTGTCACGCGGATCAGCCAGGTGCTGGGCTTTTCCTGTCAGAGCGTCTTCACCCGCTTCTTCACCTCACATATGGGCATGGCGCCGCGCGACTACCGCCGCGTCCTGCGCCGCGTCGGCCCGATGCCCTTGCAGGTCCGACATGGCTGACTTCATCGGGCGCCGGCCGATCTGGTCGCTGATCATCATCCTGGCGGTGGCCATCCTGGTCTGGCTCATCTTCGCGATCTGGACGCCGGGCATGGAAGCCAGCTTCGGGCGCAAGCGGGTCTTCCTGAGCGCCCTGTTCAACGGCATCACGCTCGGTGCGCTCTACTTCCTCGTCGCGAGCGGCTTCACGCTGATCTTCGGGCTGATGCGCAACGTCAATCTGGCGCATGGCTCGCTCTATCTGTTCGGCGGCTATCTCGGCTACAGCGTCGGCGAATGGACCGGCTCCTGGCTGGTGGCCCTGCTCGTCGCCTTCCTGGTGGTCGCGATCGTCGGCATTCTGATGCAGGTGCTGCTGTTCCGCTGGATGGAGGGGCAGGACCTGCGCCAGACGCTGGTCACCATCGGCCTCTCGATCATCTTCGCCGACCTGCTGCTCTGGGGCTATGGCGGCGACACCTTCCAGGTCACGGCGCCGGACTGGCTCTCTGGCCCGGTCACCCTGCCCTTCGCCGTCGCGCTTCGCAGCAATGGCGAAGCCGTGATGATGACCTATCCGCTGGTTCGCATCGCCATCCTCTGCGGGGCGATCATCGTCGGCGTGCTGATGTGGCTGGCGCTGAACCGAACCCGGGTCGGCATGCTCGTGCGCGCCGGCGTCGACGACCGCGACATGCTCTCGGCGACCGGGGTGCGCGTGCAGCTCGTCTTCGTCATGGTCTTCGCATTCGGAGCGGGCCTGGCCGGGCTGGCCGGCGTCGTTGGCGGAACCTTCCAGTCGCTGCAACCGGGTGAGGACACGCGCATCCTGCTCTCCTCGCTGGTCGTCGTCATTGTCGGCGGCATGGGCTCGATACCGGGCGCCGCGGTCGGAGCACTGATCGTCGGCCTCGCCGAGCAGTTCGGCTCGGTCTACATGCCGACCTATGCGGTGATGCTGACCTTCATCATCATGGTCGCGGTGCTCGCGATCCGGCCCCAGGGCCTGGCGGCGAGGCGCTGACCATGGCGCTGGCGGGTCTCGACATCGAGCAGCGCGCGCGGCCTCGCGAGAGCTTCGGCGAGTGGGTGGCGCGGCGCGGCACAGCCTTCTGGGTGGTCGCTGCCCTGCTCGTGCTGATGCCGGCGATCGCCAGCCCGTTCTGGCTGGTGCAGATCATCGCCTACGCGCTGATCCTCGGCATGATCGCACTGAGCCTGATGTTCCTCGCCGGCTATGGCGGCATCGTCAGCCTGGTGCAGATGACGGTGGCTGGGCTGGCCGGCTACCTCGTCGCGATCCTCGGCAGCAGCGCCATCACCCAGATCAGCCTGAACTGGCCCTGGTGGGCAGCGGTACCGATCGCGATCCTCGTGGCGACGGTATTCGGCACGCTGTGCGGCGCGCTGTCGGTGCGCACCGAGGGCATCTACACGATCATGATCACGCTGGCGATCGCCTCGGCCTTCTACTACCTGACGCTGCAGAACTACACGATCTTCAACGGTTTCAGCGGCTTCAACGGCATCCTGCCCCCGGTCTTCCTCGGCGTCGACTGGGGTCAGGGCATCCCCTTCTACTATCTCACCTTGTGCTGCGTAGCCCTTGCCTATGGCGCCGTGATCTATGTTTCACGCGCGCCCTTCGGGCTGGCCCTGCAGGGCACCCGCGACAATCCTCGCCGCATGGCGGCGCTCGGCTTCGACGTCGTGGCGCACCGCATCGCCGCCTATGGCTTCGCCTCGCTGATCGCGGCTTGCGCGGGTGTGCTGCTGGTCTGGTACCAGCGCCAGATCTCGCCCGGCACGGCCGGCGTCGGCCCTGTCGTCGACATGCTGATCATCGCTGTGGTTGGGGGCCTGAGCCGCCCGCTCGGGCCCTTCATCGGCGCGCTGGTGTATGTCCTGCTGCGGACCTTCGCGCTCGACGTGCTCGAGGGCCTCGGGCTCGACGGGCGCCGCTACCAGCTGCTGATCGGGCTCGGCTTCCTGATCATCGTGCTGTTCTCGCCCGACGGGCTGATCGGCATCTGGCAGCGCCTGCGCGAGCGCTATCGCCGCAGCGACGAAGCCCGCGACGGCGCCATGGGCGGCGGAGGCGCGCGATGAGCGCCATCGTGTCCCGCGAAAGGCTGACAGCGGCGGGTTCGGCCAATGCGCTGGAGCTGCGCGGCGTGTCGCGGCTCTTCGGGGCGCTGGCGGCGCTCACCGACATCACGCTGTCGGTGAAGCCCGGCGAGCGTCGGGCCGTGCTCGGCTCGAACGGGGCCGGCAAGACGACGCTGTTCAACTGCATCACGGGAGATTTTGCGCCGAGTTCGGGCGTGATCCGCTTCTTCGGCGAGGATGTTACCGCCTTTCCACCGCAGGAGCGCATCCGTCGGGGTCTGCGCCGCACCTATCAGATCTCCTCGCTGTTCGCCGGACTGTCAGTGCTGGACAACGTCTATCTCGCCTGCCGGGGCGTGTCGCGGAACCGCTTCTCTCTGCTGCGGCCGCGCCGCGACGACACGTTGGTCCAGGCGGCCGAGACTCTGGTCGAGGCGGTGCATCTTACCGCGGTGAAGGATCGGCTGGTCGGCGAACTCGCCTACGGCCAGCAGCGCCAACTCGAAATCGCCCTCGCCTTGTCGGGCGCGCCGCGCTTCATCCTGTTCGACGAGCCGGCGGCCGGCCTTTCGCCCACCGAGCGGCGCGACCTTGTCCACATCCTGACCTCGCTGCCGAGCCATATCGGCTACATCATCATCGAGCACGACATGGATGTGGCGCTGCGCGTCGTCGAAAGCGTCACGATGATGCATAACGGCCGCATCTTCAAGGAAGGCGCGCCGCAAGAGATCGAGACCGACCCCGAGGTCCAAGAGCTTTATCTCGGCGGCGGTCATGGCGGAGGCGTCCATGGCTGAGCGCTTCAAGGCCCCGGCTGGCGTCGGCGTACCGATCCTGCAGATCGCCGGCCTCAACGTCTTCTATGGCCGCTCCCATGCGCTGCAGGGCGTCGACCTCACACTGCAGAGCGGTGTGCTATCGGTCGTCGGCCGCAACGGCATGGGCAAGACGACCATGTGCAAGGCGATCATGGGGCTGGTGCCGGTCAGCTCAGGCTCGATCCGCTTCTTCGGCGAGGAGATCGCGGGTCGCAGCCCGGCCGAAATCGCGCGGCTCGGCATCGGCTATGTGCCGCAGGGGCGCCGGCTCTGGCGCTCGCTCACGGTCGACGAGCATCTGCGCCTGATGCAGCGCGGCAAGCGCGGCGCCTGGACGCCGGAGCGGATCTACGAGGCCTTTCCGCGGCTGGCCGAGCGCCGCAACAATGGCGGCGCACAGCTTTCGGGGGGCGAGCAGCAGATGCTGGCGATCAGCCGAGCGCTGTTGATGAATCCGCGCCTGCTGATCATGGATGAGCCGACGGAAGGGCTTGCGCCCGTCATCGTCGCCCATGTCGAGGAGATGCTGGTGCGGCTCGCCGAGCAGGGCGACGTCGCAATCCTCGTCATCGAGCAGAATATCGGCGTCGCGACGGAAATGTCCGATCCGGTCGCGATCATGGTCAATGGCCGGATCAACCGCATCATCGCCTCGGCGACGCTGGCCGGCGATCGCGAATTGCAGCAGCGCCTGCTTGGTGTGGGTCGGCATGGTCACGACGAGACCGACGGAACGGCTGGCGCAGACTCAACCTCTGCTGGCACGCCGGAGCGCCCTGCCCCCGCAGCCGCGGGGCCGATTCGGGTCTACAATGCCAACCCGGTGATCCCGACGCGCTGGTCGCAGCCTGTGCCGGCGCAGCGCATCGAGGCGCAGGCGCGGACGATCTCGCGCCCGACGCTGGCGACGCTGGACGGCCGCAGCGTGGTCGAGGCGCGGCGCAGCGCCGCCTCCGCCGCCGTCGAACCGCATGTCGTTGTCGTCGGAACGCTCGACACCAAGGGCGAGGAACTGCGGTTCATCCGCGACCTTATCCGGGCCGAAGGTCTGAGGGTGCGGCTCGTGGACATCTCAACCTCGGGCCGCAGCGCCGGCGGCGACGTCTCGCCGCAGGAGATTGCCCTCGCCCATCCCCGCGCTCCGGCGGGCATCGCGTCCGGCGACCGCGGCGCGGCAGTGGCTGCGATGACCGAGGCGTTCAAGGCGTGGCTGCCGCGTCAACAGGGCGTGCTCGGCGTGATTTCGGCCGGCGGTTCGGGCGCGACCGCGATGGTAACCCCTGCCATGCAGGCTTTGCCCGTCGGCCTGCCAAAGATCATGATCTCGACCATGGCCTCGGGCGATGTCGCGGCCTATGTCGGATCCTCCGACATCACCATGATGCCGGCCGTCACCGATGTGCAGGGGCTGAACCGGGTCTCGCGGCTGGTGCTCGGCAATGGCGCGCGCGCGGTGGCTGCGATGGCCAAGGCGCGCCTGGCCGAGTTGACCAAACCGGCGACGGCACGCCGCGGCGAGCCCGAGAAGCCGCTGGTCGGCCTCACCATGTTCGGCGTGACGACGCCCTGCGTCCAGCAGGTCTCGCGGCTGCTGGAGGCCGAATGGGAACCGCTCGTCTTCCATGCCACCGGAACGGGCGGGCGCTCTCTCGAAAAATTGGTCGAGTCCGGCCTGGTCGGAGCCGTCATCGATGTCTCGACCACCGAAGTCTGCGATATGATGATGGGCGGTTTCCTGCCGGCGACGGAGGACCGGTTCGGCGCGATCATCCGCACGCGCATTCCCTATGTCGGCTCGGTCGGTGCGCTCGACATGGTCAATTTCTTCGCGCCCGAGACGGTGCCGGAGCGCTATCGAAGCCGCAATCTATACCCGCACAACCCGCAGATCACGCTGATGCGCACGACGCCTGACGAGAATGCGCGGATGGGGCGCTGGATCGGCGAGCGACTGAACCTGATGGAGGGGCCAGTGCGCTTTCTCCTGCCCGAGCGCGGTGTCTCGGCGCTCGATGCCCCCGGCCAGCCCTTCTACGATCCGGCTGCGGATACCGCCCTGTTCCAGGCGCTAGAGCAGACGGTCCGCCCGACGCCGACGCGGCAGCTGATCCGCAGCCCGCATCACATCAACGACCCGGCCTTCGCGGCAGCCCTCGTGCAGCAGTTCCGCACGCTGCATGCCGGGCGTCGTCGCGAGCGGGCGAAGGCGGGAGGAGCATGATGGCCAGCTTCGACAAGAAGAGCCTGCTAAAGCGCTTCCGGGCGATGGTGAAGGCCGGCGAACCGATTGTCGGAGGTGGTGCCGGCACAGGGCTATCGGCCAAATGCGAGGAGGCCGGCGGGATCGACCTCATCGTCATCTACAATTCCGGCCGCTACCGCATGGCCGGCCGCGGCTCGCTGTCAGGCATGATGCCCTATGGCGACGCCAATGCCATCGTTATGGAGATGGCGGCCGAGGTGCTGCCGGTGGTGAAGACCACGCCGGTGATCGCCGGCGTCTGCGGCACCGATCCGTTCCGGCGCATGGATGTCTTCCTCGACGAGGTCGCGCGGATCGGCTTTGCCGGGGTGCAGAACTTCCCAACCGTCGGGCTGATCGACGGCGTCTTCCGCAAGAACCTCGAAGAGACGGGCATGGGCTTCGGCCTCGAGGTCGAAATGATCCGTCTCGCCAACGCCAAGGGCCTGCTGACGACTCCTTACATCTTCTGTGAGGCCGATGCGCGCGCGATGGCCAAGGCGGGCGCCGACATCATCGTCTGCCATCTCGGGCTGACGACCGGCGGGGCGATCGGCGCCGAGACGGCGCTCAAGCTCGCCGACTGCCCGGCGCTGGTCGATGCCTGGGCCGCCGCCGCGCTGGCGGTGAAGCCCGATGCGCTGATCCTCGTGCATGGCGGCCCGGTGGCCGAGCCGGCGGATGCCGACTTCATCATGAAGCACACCAAGCACTGCCACGGCTTCTACGGCGCCTCCTCGATGGAGCGGCTGCCGGTCGAGGTCGCGATCCGCGACCAGACGCGCGCCTTCAAGCGCATCGGGCGCGATCTCACGGACAAAAAGCCGGCCGGGAAGGCTGGCAAGGCGAAGTGACCCGGGCAACGGGTGGGAGGATGAGGACATGACGGGACAGCTGATCGGATCGCTGATCCTCTGGCTGATCGTGGCGGTGATCATCATCGCCATTGTCGTCTATCTGGTGAACTGGCTGTATCGGCGCTCGTCGAAGGAGGTGTCCTTCGTCCGCACCGGCCTGTTCGGCGAAAGAGTGGTAATCAATGGCGGCGCCTTCGTGCTGCCGATCATCCATGATGTCACGCCCGTCAACATGAACGTGCTGCAGCTTGCCGTGACCCGTGCCAGCAACGACGCGCTGATCACCCGCGACCGCATGCGCGTCGACATCGACGCGGAGTTTTATGTGCGGGTGAAGCCGGAGCGGGATTCGGTTGCGATCGCGGCCGCGACGCTGGGCCGCCGGACGCTGCAGCCCGACCAGCTCCACGCTCTCCTCTCCGGAAAGTTCATCTCGGCGCTGCGGACCGTGGCCTCCGAAATGACGATGGAGGAGATGCATGAGCAGCGCGGCATGTATGTCCAGCGCGTCAAGGAAGCCGCCGCCGAGGCGCTGGACCAGAATGGCCTGCTGCTTGAATCGGTCGCGCTCACCGATCTCGACCAGACGGACCTGCAATATTTCAACCCGTCCAATCGCTTCGATGCCGCGGGTCTGACGCGGATCATCGAGGAGATCGAGGACAAGCGGAAGCTGCGCAACGACATCGAGCAGGAATCGATGATCCGCATCCGCACCCGCAATCTCGAGGCGGAGCGCCAGGCGCTCGACCTGGAGCGCGAGAGCGAGGCGGCCCGGCTCGAACAGCAGCGCGAGATCGAGATCAAGCGCGCTGTGCAGCGGGCGGAGGTCGCTCGCGAGCGTGCAGCTCGCGATACCGAGGCTGAACAGGCGCAGATCCTGTCTCGCGAGGCGATCGAGAAGTCGCGGATTTCGAATGAACGGGCGATCAGCGAGGCGCGCATCGCGTCGGACAGGGACATCCGCCAGCAAGAGATCGCCCGGACGCAGGCGGTCGAGGAGGCGGAGATCGCCTCGCGCGAGCTGATCGAAAAGGCGCGCATCGCCAATGAGCAGGCGATCAGCGCAGCCCGCATCGCCTCCGAGCGTGACATCCGGCAGAAGGAGATCGAGCGCGCGCAGACGCTGGAGGCGGCCGAGATCGCAGCCCGCGAAGCGACCGAAAAGGCGCGGATTCTCCAGGAAACCGCGATCAGTGCCGAGCGCATCATCCGCGAGCAGGAGATCCGCAACCGGGAGATCGAGCGCACGCGCATTCTCGACCAGGAGGATATTGCGGCGCGCGAGGCGGTGGACACCGCGCGCATCGGCCAGGAGGAGCGCGTCCGCGCGCTGTCGATCGCCCGCAACCGCGCGCTCGACGAGGCGGAGATCGCCGCGCGTGAAGCCGTCGAGAAGGCGCGCATCGCCCAGGAGAACGTGCTGACCGCCGAGCGGATCGCGTTGGACCAGCGCAAGCGCCTGCTCGAGATCGAGCAGACCGAAACGATCGAGGCGGCCGAGATTTCGGCGCGGGAGGCGGTCGAACAGGCCCGCATCAGCCAGGAACGGGTCGTCGCCAGCGCCCGTATCCGCCGCGACGAGGAGGTCCGTAACCTCGAGATCGCCCGCAACCAGGCGATCGACACGGCCGAGATCGCGGCGCGCGAGGCCACGGAAGCCGCCCGCATCGCTCAGGAGAAGGTCGTCGCTGCCGAGCGGATCGCGGCCGAGCTCGCCACGAAGGAGCTGGAGATCCGCCGCAACGCCGATCTCGACACGGCCGAGCTCAAGCGCCGCGACGCGGTCGAGCGGCAGCGCATCGCAACCGAGCTGAAACTCGACGAGGAGCGCATCAACTCGGCCAAGTCGCGGGAAATGCTGCAAATCGCCCAGAAGAAGGCGGTCGAGGTGGCCGAGGAGGACCGCGCCATCGTGCTTGCCGCCAAGCGGGTCGAGCGCACCGATGCCGACAGCGCGCTGCGCCAGGCAGAGATCACCGCGAAGCAGCAGGTGGAGTCCGTCGACATCGTCCGCGAGCAGGCGCTGGAGGCGGCGCGGATCGAGCGCCGGCGCGCGCTGGAACAGCTTGAAATCGCCCGGACACAGGCCCTGCAGGAGGCGCAGATCGCGTCCAACGAGGAGGTCGAGCGGGCGCGGATCTCGTCGGATCGCGGTCTCGACGAGGCCCGCGTCGGGCGCCAGCGCGAGCTGCGCAAGCTGGAGATCGCCCGCGAGCGTGATGTCGAGGCAGCGGCCATGGACAAGGCGATCGCGCTCTACACCAAATCGCTCGAGGAATCCGCCGCCCAGGCCAGCGCCGAGAGCGCTCGCGCCAAGGCGGTCGAGGCCGAGGAACAGGTCAAGACGATCCGCGAGAGCGAAGGCGCGCGGCGGCGCAAGACAGTCGAGGTCCTGCTTGCCGAGAAGGCAGCCGAGGAATCCAACATCGCCGCCGCAGCCGACAAGGTGCGCCGCACGGTCGAAGCCGAGGCCCAGAAGCTGCTGTACGAGGCCGAGAACGTCCTCAGCGATGGCGCCCGCTACGGGCTGTTCCGGCGCCGCCTGCTCGACAAGATCGAGGGCATCGTGCGCGAGAGCGTCAAACCGATGGAGAAGATCGAGGGCATCCGGATCCTGCATGTCGATGGTCTCGCCGGTGGCGGGGGCCCGGGCGGAGCGGGAGGTGCGGCGCGCTCGCCCACCGACGAGGTCATCGAGTCCGCGCTACGCTATCGCGTCCAGGCGCCGATGATCGACCAGGTGTTGAAGGAGATCGGCATCGAGGGCGGGAACCTTGCTAAGATGGGCGGGCTGATGCGCGAGGCCTCGGACATGCAGCGCGTCGCCAAGGATGCGCAGCCGGCCAAGCCGAAGAGCGGCGGGGATGCCAAGAGCGGCGGCGGCGGCGAAGCGCCTGCCCCCGATGCCGGCCCCGGCAAGACCTCTTGAGGCGCACAGCATCATGGCCCGTGTCTACGTCTCCAGCGTCATCTCCGCCCCCGCCGCCAAGGTCTGGGCCCGCGTGCGCGATTTCAACGGCTTGCCGAACTGGCATCCGCGCATCGCGGAAAGCCGGATCGAGAACGGCGAACCGGCCGACAAGGTCGGCTGCATCCGCGCCTTCTCGCTGCGCAGCGGCGACCGGCTGCGCGAGCAGCTGCTCGGCCTCTCGGACTACGACATGTTCTGCACCTATTCGATCCTGGATTCGCCGATGCCGCTGACCAACTACGTCGCGACGCTGCGGTTGACGCCGATCACCGATCAGGAGCGCACCTTCATCGAATGGTCGGCCGATTTCGACTGTGCGCCGGAGCGCGAGGCCGAATTGGTCGACAGCATCGGCACCAACGTCTTCCAGGGCGGCTTCGACGCGCTCAAGCGCGCATTCGGGGGATGAGACCATGCCCCATGTCGTCCGCAGCACGATCATCGACGCGCCGGTCGACCTGCTCTGGTCGGTGCTGCGCGACTTCAATGGCCATGACCGCTGGCATCCGATCGTCGCGCGCAGCGAGATCGAACGCGGGCACCCGTCGGACCGGATCGGCTGCGTGCGCCGGTTCTGGCTGCAGGACGGCAGCGAGCTGCGCGAGCAACTCCTCACGCTTTCGGACCTCGAAATGACCTTCAGCTACTGTCTGCTGGATACGCCTATCCCGCTGTTCAACTACGTCGCTCATGTGCGGCTGCTGCCGGTCACCGACGGAAACCGCGCCTTCTGGCACTGGGAAAGCCGCTTTACCACGCCGCGCGGCCGCGAGGCGGAGCTCGCAAAAATCGTCGGCGACGAGGTCTACACGAACGGCATCGAGGCGGTGCGTCGCCTCCCCGAACTGACGCGGGAGGCGGTCTGACATGCTCGCCGTGAGAAGCTGCGCCACGCTAGCGGAAGCCGCCGGTCTGCTGTCCGGCGACAGGCAGGCCGTGCTGCTCGGCGGTGGGACGCTGGTCATGCGTGACGTCAACGAGGGGCGCCTGACGGAGGGCACGCTGCTCCGCGTCACCGATCCCGCCTTTCGGCGCATCGAGGCTGGCGGAGCCCGTATCGAGATCGGCGCCGGCGTCACCATGGGCCAGATCCTGGCCAGCCGCGAACTGGCCTTCCTGCACGCTCCCGCGCGGGCCATCGGCGGCCCGGCCGTGCGCAACATGGCGAGTGTCGGAGGCAATCTCTTCGCGCCGGCACCCTATGGCGATTTCACCGTGGCACTGCTCGCGCTGGATGCGCAGGTCGTGGTGCAGGCCGGCTTCGGCTCCGGGCGGGCGACACCCCTGGAAGAGCTGCTCGCCTCCCGCGATCGCGCGAGCCCCGGGCTGGTGACCGCAATCCAGTTCTCGCGGCCGGCCAATCCCGGTGATTTTCATTTCCGCAAGATCAGCCGGGTGAAGCCGAAGGGTCTCTCGCTGCTGTCGATTGCCGCGCATCTGCCGCTGGCCGGCGGGCGGGTGAGCCAGGCGCGCGTGGCCTATGGCGCCATGGCTCCGACGCCGATCCGGGCGCGCGGCGTCGAGCGGACGCTGGAGGGCAAGGCGCTCGACGCCGCCGCCATCGCCGCGGCGCAGCAGGCTGCGCTCGAAGGATGCCGCCCCGCGACCGATGCGATCGCCAGCGAATGGTATCGCCGCGAGGTCCTGCCCGTTCATCTCGGCCGGCTGCTCGCCGGTCAACCCCGCTGAGGAGCGCGCGATGGCCAAGATCCCCGTGCAGTTCCGCCTCAACGGCACCGACCGCGCCGCCTTCGTCGACGCACCGGAGACGCTCCTCAACACATTGCGCAGGAGCCTCGGTGATTTCGCCCCGAAATATGGCTGCGGCCAGGGCGCATGTGGCGTCTGCACCGTGCTGATCGACGGCGAGCCGCATCTGTCCTGCCTGACGCTCTCGATCGCCTGCGAGGGCCGGAAGGTCGAAACGGCCTCCGGGATGGCGGATGGGCCCGAGCTGCATCCGTTGCAAGCGCAGTTTATGGAGCATTTCGCAGCCCAGTGCGGATTCTGTACGCCGGGCATGCTGACGGCGGCACGGGCCCTTCTCGACAACAACCCGAACCCCACGCGCGACGAGGTCATCGAGGCGATCAGCGGCAATATCTGCCGCTGCACCGGCTATGAGCCGATCGTCGCCGCGATCCTCGCCGCAGCCGGTTCGCCCGGCCTGCGCCGCGCCTGAGGGAGGCCGACATGCTGGAAATGCGCAAGGACCTCTTCGCCGACGAGCGCGACGACAATCTCAACGTCGTCGGCAAACCCATCCAGCGTCAGGACATGCCGGGTCACGTGACCGGGCTGACACGCTATTTCGATGATCACGCCTTCGATGGGCTGCTGCATCTCAAGGTGGTGCGCAGCCCCCATGCGAGCGCCCGTATCCGGTCGATCGACGTCTCGGCGGCGATGCGGGCGCCGGGCGTCAAGCGCGTGCTGCGCGCCGCCGACGTGCCGGTCAACAAGAACACGCTGCTGAGCCTGATCGGCTTCGGCAAGGATGACGAACCGTCGCTCGCGGTCGACAAGGTGCATTACAAGGGCGAGCCGGTGGTCGCCATCATCGCCGAGACCGAGGCCCAGGCGCTGGCCGCGAAGGCGCTGGTCCGCATCGACTACGAGCCGATGCCGGCTGTGTTCGATGTCGAGGAGGCGCTGAAGCCGGGCTCGCCCGTCGTCAACGAGACCTATCCCGCCAATTATTTCGAATATCATGAGCGTTTCGACCATCAGAAGCTGCGCTTCGGCGACGTCGAGCGCGCTTTCGCCAGTGCGGACATGGTGATCGAGCATCGCTACCAGATGTCGCCGATCGAGCATGCGCCAACCGAGACCAACGGCTCGATCGCGGCACCGGAACAGAATGGCCGTTTCGTCGTGCATTCCTGCGCGCAAGGACTGTTCTTCTCGCTCGGAACGACGGCGAAAATCGTCGCGGTGGAGTCAAACCGCCTGCATTTCATCGGTGGCACGGTCGGCGGCGGCTTCGGCGGTAAGGTGGATTCGCTGACCGAGCCGCTGGCCGTGCTCGGCGCCATGATGACGGGTCGCCCGGTCCGCTTCGTGCTCGATCGCGAAGAGGAGATGCTCTACGGCTCGCCGCGCGGTGCCGAGCGCATCTACATCAAGGATGGGCTGATGCGCGACGGGCGCATCATCGGCCGCTACATCCGCAGCTATTTCGACGCCGGCGCGTATACGCGGCTCTCCAGTTATGCCGCCATCAAGTGCACGGCGCATCTGCCGGGGCCGTACTGGATCCCCAACGTCGCCTCCGACGTCCATGTCGCCTACACCAATCGCTGCCCGTCCACCGCCATGCGCGGCTTCGGCATCACGGCCGTGGATTTCGCACTCGAGGTCCAGATGGACCGGCTCGCGGAAGCGGCCGCCATGGATCCGATGGAGTTCCGCCTCCTCAACGCCTATCGCGACGGCGACATGAAGCCCCATCGCCGGAAGGCCTCCAACACGGCGCTGATCGAATGCGTCCAGGTCGCGGCAGGGAAGGCGAACTGGCCAATCTCGGAACAGGGCAAGCGGCAATCGTCTTTGGTGGGCGGCGGTGCCGCCGAGCGCGGCCAGATCCCTGCGACCGTTCTGGATGCGCGCGGCCAGATCGGCCGGCCCGACACCCGCAATTCGGGCCCCACGCAGACCCTGCCAGCCGGCACCTCTCGCATCGCCCTCAGCAAGCAGCCCGTGATGGAAGGGGCGCGAGACAGCCGCGCCGCGCCGACGCAGGTGCCCCGCTACGAACCCGCTGGGCCGGCCGCGGCGGCACCGCCAGCCTATGCGGCGCAGCCGGCGCAGGCACCGCCGGCGCCACCCTCGCCCTACGAGCCCGTAGCCGGCCAGCAGGCGCCGGCCTACCAGCCGCCGCCCGTGCCGACCTCACCCGCTCCATCCGGCCCCAGCCAGACACAGCATGGCGCGGTGCGCTTTTCATCCGTCTTCGGCACGAGGAGGCGCTGACATGGCCCGTCACGAAGGTCGCGGCATGGCTTCGGTCAATTATCCCATCGGAATGAATCTCGGCGGAGATCCCAGCCAGGCGCTGATCCATTCCAATCCCGACGGCAAGTTCACGGTCGCGCTGTCGGCGATCGATCTCGGCCAGGGCATGAAGCAGGTCTCGCGGCAGATCGCGGCGGAAACCCTCGGCGTGCCCGTGGAAGACGTCTATGTCGATACGGCTGACAGCGATACCGGGCCGCACGATATGGGGTCCTTCGCGTCACGCGGCACGCATCGCATGGGCAACGCGATCATCGTTGCGGCCCGCGAGGCACGCGGCGTGTTGCTGGAAGCAGCCGCCGAGGAGCTCGAGGTCGACGCCGGCGACCTCGTCACCGACGGGCGCGGCAACATCCATGTGCGTGGCGCGCCATCCCGTTCGATCACGGTCAAGGCCACCGCCCAGGCCGCGCAGTTCAAGCAGGGCAAGACCATTGCCGGGCGCGGCATCTTCCTGATTCCACTCTCGGCGGTCGATGCCGAGACCGGCGAGATGAACCCCAATACCGCCTTCGCCCATGCCTGCCTGGTGGCGGATGTCGCGGTGGACGACGAGACCGGCGAAGTCGAGGTGCTTAGGATGACCAGCGCCTATGAACTCGGCCGGGTGATCAATCCGCGCATGGTCGAGCAGCAGCTCGTCGGCGGCGCCTGGATGGGCATCAGCCACGCGCTCTACGAGACGCCCGAACCCTATTATCCCGATCCGGCTCATGGCCCGCGCGACTTCAACGAATATCTGATGCCCGGGCCGGGAGAGATCGCGCCCTATCACGTCACGGTGTTGGAGCGCCCGGCGCCCGACGGGCCCTTCGGCGGCAAGGGCCCCGGCGAGATGTGTGCCAATCCGGTCCTGCCGGCCATCGCCAACGCCGTCTACAACGCGGTCGGCGTGCGCGTCGACGAGCTGCCGATCACGCCCGAGAAAATCCTGCGTGGTCTCAAGTCCAATGGCGGAGTCAAACCCGGCCCGCGCCGCGGCGGTCCCGTGAACTGGCGGTAAGCGAATGGCCCTCAGGACCACCGTCGCCGGCCTATCCAGCCCCGAGGACCTCGCCCGGGCGCTGACGGGAGCGATGTATCTCGCCGATGACGGCATTGCCACGGCCGGCTACCTTTCGCTCGCGCTCGGCAAGCCGCTGCTGCTCGAGGGCGCACCTGGCGTCGGCAAGACCGAGGCCGCCAAGGCGATCGCCGGGATCCTGGGGCGCCAGTTGATCCGGCTGCAATGCTTCGAGGGGATCGACGCTTCGGCTGCGCTCTACGAATGGAACTATCCGCGCCAGATGCTGGCGATCCGCCAGGCGCGCGAGGGCGAGACGCTCGACATCTACCGCGACGATTTCCTGATCGAGCGGCCGATGCTCACCGCGCTGCGGCGCCCGGAGTCGACCGTGCTGCTGATCGACGAAATTGACCGATCGGATCATGAATTCGAGGCCTTCCTGCTCGAATTCCTCTCTGATTTCTCGATATCGATCCCGGAGCGCGGGACCTTGCGGGCAGCCGAACGCCCAGTCGTCGTCCTGACCTCAAACCGCACACGGGAGCTGCACGAGGCGCTTCGGCGCCGCTGCGTCTACCATTACATCGCGTATCCAGAGCCCGAGCGGGAAGCGCAGATCATCATGATGCGCTCCTCCGCCGTCGCGGAAGGGACTGCCCGCGCCGTCGTCCACGCGATCGGGCTGCTGCGGCAGGAGCCGCTGGCCAAGCCGCCGGGCGTGGCGGAGGCCGTGGACTGGGCGGAAGCCGCGACGGCGCTCGCCCAGGCCGGAGCGCCGTGGCCGGAGGCCTTCCGCCGCTCGCTCGGCGCGGCGATCAAGGACGAGGAGGATTTCGTCCACTTGCGCCCCCGCCTGCCGTTGATCATCCCGGGGCTGGCGGCATGATCGCTGCCCTCCCCGCCGCCGCGCGCCTGTTGGTCGCCTTTCCCACGCTGCTGCGCGGGCATGGATTTTCGGTCGCGCCCGAGCAGACGACGAGTTTCCTGATGGCGGTCGAGCTGCTCGGCCCGCGTAGCATCGAGCATGTGCGCAAGGCAGCCGTGGCGACGCTCGCACCCCAGCCTGAGCAGCGCATCCTGTTCGACGCGCTGTTCGACCTGCATTTCCTCGGCGCCATCGCCGAGCCGGGCGACGAGGATTTCGCACCCGACGAGGAGATGGCGGTCCAGGAGGATGCAGGCTCGCGAGAAATCCTGGTCGGCGAAGAAGTCAACGAGACCGGACAGGCCGCGACGGGAGCGGAGGCCCTGTCGGTGCGGGCGCTGCAGCCTGCCGACGAAACCGAGGTGCTGCGCCGCTTCGCCCGCGTGCTGCCCACGGCCCTGCCCCGCCGCCGCGGCTACCGGCACCGCGGCGCCAGGCGTGGCCAGAGCGTCGATCTCGCCCGCAGCCTCCGCGCCGCGATCCGGCATGACGGCGAGGTGATGAGCCTGAAGAAACTCCGGCGCGTCACGCGGCCCCGCCCGATCCTGCTGCTGATCGACATCTCCGGCTCGATGAAACAGCGCAGCGACGCCAATCTCGCCCTCGCCCATGCGGTGGTGCAGGCGGCGCCGCGCGCCGAAATCTTCACCTTCGGCACCAGGCTGACGCGGGTGACCCGCGCGCTGCGCCTGAGGCGGCGCGAGCAGGCGCTGAGCGAAGCGGCCGGCCTCGTCGCCGACTGGGATGGCGGCACCCGCATCGGCGATGCGCTCCAGGCCTTTCTCGCGGTGCCGCGCTTCGCCTCATATGCGCGCGGCGCCGTCGTCGTCGTGCTATCGGACGGGCTGGAGCGTGGCGACCCCGCGGCGCTGGTCTCCGCCGTGGCGAGGCTGGCGGCCCGCGCCCACCGCATCGACTGGCTGACGCCGCTCGCCGCCGATCCCGGCTATCGCCCCGAGACCGAGGCGCTGCGCCTGATCGCGCCTGCGCTCGCGAGCCTGAGTAATGGCGGCAGCACGGCGCGGATTTGCCGCCACATCCTATTGCTCGGAGGCTCGGCCGCAGCATGACCGGCATCGTCGACTCGCATTTCCATATCTGGCGCCAGGCTGATCTGCCCTGGCTGCTCGGTCCAATGCAGCCGCGCATCTTCGGCCCCTATGAGCCGATCCGGCGCGATTACCCAGTCGCCGAATACCTCGCAGACTGCCGGGCCTGCGGCGTCACCGAGGCGGTCTACGTCCAGGCGAACTGGGCGCCGGCGCGCCATCTCGACGAGGTCGCCTTCGTCACGCAGGCGTCGGAAGAGACGGGCTTCCCGATCGCCATCGTCGCCTATGCCGACATGCTGGCCGAGGACGTCCGCCCGCAGCTCGATGCGCTGGCGCTCAATCCGCGGGTGCGCGGGGTGCGGATGCAGCTGCACTGGCACGCCAACCCGCTCTACCGCTTCGCGAGCGGCCCCGATCTCTGCCGGGACCCGCAACTGCAGGAAAATCTCGGCTGGCTCGCGGATTATGGCTTCAGCTTCGACCTGCAGGTCTTCGCGCCGCAGATGCCGGGAGCGGCTGAACTCGCCGCCGCCTGTCCGCGGGTGAGTTTCGTCCTCCAGCATGCCGGGATGCTGGAGGACCTGTCGCCGGAGGGCGTGGAGCAATGGCGGACGGGCATGAGCGCGCTGGCCGCCCAGCCCAACATCGTGAGCAAGCTCTCGGGCCTCGGCACCTTCCTGCGCCGGAACGACCCGCAGCACATCGCCTTCGTCGCCATGGAAACGATCGCACTGTTCGGGCCCGAGCGCTGCCTTTTCGGCTCCAATTTCCCGATCGAGAAGCTCTGGACGAGCTATGCCGAGCTGATCGGCGCCCATCGCGCCGCCGTGCCCGCGAGCGCGGCGGACCATGTCTTCAATCACACGGCGCGGCGGGTCTACTGCCTCGCCCAGCCCTGACGGGAGAACCTAGAATGGCGCTCGAAATCAAAATCCTCGACTATGGCGACATCGAGCTGGAGTCGAGCTTCCTCGTCCTAGGCCGCGATTGCGGCCGCGTGCGGCGCGTGCCGACCTATGGCTTCCTGATCCTCGGCGGCCCTTGGCCGGTCGTCGTCGACACCGGGTATCGCCACAACCAGATCATGGAGACGCTCGGTATGCGCGGTCTCCAGTTCCACGAGAACATGATCGAGAACCAGCTCGCCAAATACGGCGTGCGCATGGGCGACGTGCGCTATGTCATGCATACCCATCTCCATATCGACCACGCCGGAAAAGACGAACTCTTCCCGATGAACACGACGGTGATCGTGAACCGGCGCGAGCTGGAATATTCCGTCTCCGGCCTGATGCACCCGCAATACCCCGCCCCCGACATCAAGCATCTGATCGATCGGCTCCACACGCGCGACGCGCTGCGCTTCGAAGACCTCGAATTGTCGGGGATGATCGAGCTCTTCCCGGGTTGCTATCTGGAGGCCGCCGGAGCTCATACCGAGGGCTCGATGAACGTCCATGTCGACACGATCGAAGGGCGCGCCATCCTCTGCGGCGATGTGATCTACGACTTCAACGACCAGATCGTCAGCCCCTTCCACGAGATCAGCGCCAATGAGCCGCGCACCACCGGCAATCACGGCGTCTCCAAGCGCGAGGAAAAGGCCGCCATCAAGAAGCTGCTCTCGGTCGGCAAATTCCTGCTGCCGGTCCATGACAAGCCGGCCAAGATCGCCCATGGCCAGGTCGTCGGCCGGATGGACATGGCGGTACCCGGACCCGTCGTGCAGTCGCTACCGCCGCGCAACTGGTTCGCGGCTTGAGCGGGGCTCCGATGACCACGCACATCGCAGTCCGCCCCGCCTTCGCCGATCTCGTCGATCCCTGGGCGCCGGTCCGGCAGCTCGGCACGGGCTTCGAATTCTGCGAAGGGCCGGTCTGGCATCCGCGCGAGCAGCACCTGCTCTTCTCCGACATGCCGGGCGACGTCCGCCGCCGCTGGGACAAGACCGGCGTGCGCGAGATCAGACGACCGGCGAACAAATGCAACGGCATGACCTATGATGCCGACCTCAACCTGATCGTCTGCGAGCACGCGACCTCCTCCTTGATCCGTGAGCGGCCGGATGGGCGCCGCGAGGTGCTGGCCTCGCATTTCGAGGGGCAGGAGCTCAACAGCCCCAATGATGTCGTGGTGAAGTCCGACGGCTCGATCTATTTTTCCGATCCCTGGTATGGCCGCATGCCGGTCTTCGGCGTGGAGCGCCCGCGGCAGCTCGGCTTCCAGGGCGTCTACCGCATCCCACCTGGCGGGGGCGAACCCCAGCTTCTGGTCGATCGCTATCTCTTCGACCAGCCCAACGGGCTGTGCTTCTGCCCGACAGAGGATCGGCTCTTCGTCAACGATACCGTGCAGCACAATATCCGGGTCTTCCCGATCCTCTCCGACGGACGGCTCGGACCGGGACGCGTCTTCGCTTCCGGCATCGTCTCGGCGAGCGAGCCCGGCGTCCCGGACGGCATGAAATGCGACGCCCAGGGCAATCTCTGGGTGTGCGGACCGGGCGGCGTCTGGATCTATACACTCAAGGGCGAGCTGATCGGCAGGCTGCGCGTGCCCGAACTTGTCGGTAACCTGACCTGGGGCGGCCCGGACTGGCGCACGCTGTTCCTTACCGCGACTCATTCGCTCTATGCCGTCGAGACCAAGATCGGCCCGCGAATGGAGCCCTATATGAAGGCCGGCGGCGCGGCGCGCGGCCATAACGGCAGCGCTCCAGCCGAGCCCGTTTCGGGCGTCAAGCCCGCGGCGACCGTCGCCGCCAGCGGCGCGAAGAAGGCCGCGGCTGGCTACCGTCTCGACCCGACCCGCTGCGCCCTGATCATCCAGGACATGCAGAACGACGTCGTCATGGAGGGCGGCGCCTTCGCCTCCTCGGGATCCCCGGAGCATTGCCGACAACAGAACGCGATCGCCAACGCCTCCAGGCTGGCGCAGGCGGCGCGCACCCGCGGCATTCCGGTCATCCACGTCTGGTTTGTGGTCGAGCCCGGCGCGCCGGGCGTGACCATGAACGCCCCGCTCTTTGAGGGGCTTGCCGACGCGAAGGCGCTGGTGCGCGGGACCTGGGGCTGCGCCCCGGTACCGGGGTTGGAGGCCCAGGCCGGCGACCATATCGTCGAGAAATGCCGCATGAGCGCCTGGGAGGGCACGCGGCTGGAAACGGTGCTGAAGGCGCTGGGCCGCGACGTCGTCATCGTCACCGGCGCCTGGACAAACATGTCGATCGAGCACACCGCCCGCACAGGCGCCGACAAGGGCTATTTCATGCTGGTGCCGGAGGACGCTTGTTCGACTATGAACGCCGAATGGCACACGGCTTCGGTGAACTACGCGATGCAGAACGTCTGCGTGGTCACGGATGTCGATACCGTGACCGCCGCATGGGCGTGAGGGCGCAGACGAAACTGTGCCACCGCCCGGCGATTTCATGAGCCGATGCGGATGGCAATGCCTGACGAGGCCGGCCATCGATCTTTGCATCGGGCTGTAGATGCGATCGCAACTGGCTCGTGGAGTTTTGCTCTATCGCCAGAAATGCAGGTTGGCTTCTGCAAATTGCCGGAATGATGTCGCTTCACGACCTGTCAGCCGTGTCACCTGATCCGTCGTCCGATCCTCGCCCCCGAGGCGGATGACCTCATCAAGCCGCGCCAGAACCTCTGCGTAGCTCCGCGGCATACCGAGCGCCATATGGCGCCGGATGAGCTCCTCGGTGTCGAGCTTCACGTGCCGAACAGGGAGTGAGAGCATCTCGGAGGCAAGGCTCGCGACTTCGTCGTAGCTTATGGCCTCGGGGCCGGTGAGCACCACATCCCCATCCAGAGAGCGCTCGGAGGTCAGCAAGGCGAGCGCCACCTCGGCAATGTCATCGGCGCTGATGAAGCCAACCCGTCCGGTGGCGGTCGCGCTGTATATCGTCCTCTCATCGCGAATGGTGTGGCCATGCGGACCTTCCGAGAAGTTCTGCATGAACCATGAGGGCCGCAGCACCGCCCATTCGAGCGCGTTATCGGCAAGCCACGCATGAACCTCGCCCATCATAGGGTCGCCGGGCAGGAGCTGTGACGAACTAAGCAGCACGAAGCGCCGCGTGCCGCTTGCCATCGCCTGCTCGAGGATCGGCTTCATCAGCGACAGGTGATCCGTCCGGTCCGTCGGGGCAATGAGGTAGGCGGCTCGCGTATTCTCGAAAGCGGTGGCCGACGCGGGATCGGCCCAGTCGAACCGCACCTCGTGGCCCGCGGATGGGCGGCGCGTGGCAACCGCGATGGGAATGTCCCGTGCCGCCAGAAGCCGGGCAACGCGGCTTCCTGTTGTTCCGGTCCCGCCAGTGACGAGTATGCGCTCAGACATTGGCTACATCTCCTCCAGCCAAAGCGGCAGCCGCCTCGATGCCTCCGAGCGCTGCAAGAACGACCAGCGGGTTCCAGTAATCCTTGTATCGCGCGATGCGTCCTCCCCGGAGTGTGACCACTGAGATGTAGGTCTGATCGTAGGCAATGCCCGTGTCCACGCCGCGCCCCTTGCAGGTGAATTCCAGCACCGCTGTGTCTCCGGCAATATGGGAGGCCTCGAGATCGAACCTGTCGAACACTAGCAGCGGGCCGAGCCGCGCTAGATGCGCTGCGAGTTGGTCGCGCCCGTCAAACCTCTTTGGAAACCCGTCCGGGGCGTAGGGGAATTCAAACGCCACATCCTCGGCGAAGAGGTTGAGAACGTCGTCAGTCGCGATCAGAGCGGGGCCGAGCGCCCCCTTTAGGAGGTCTCCAAACGTCTTGAACTTGCCAGCCATTGAGGGCTCCTCTATTGGTTGGAACGGCATCGTATCGACCATATGAGGGCATAGCGGATGGAACACAAGCGTTCCGACGCAAGAAAAAAACGAACTCCGTCGGGCGCCGCCGTGCCCCGGGCGGAGCTGACTGATGCGCTCTATCGCGCGTTCTTCATTGAGTGGGCGGAGACGGGATTTGCCGCCATCAGCCTCGAACGGGTCGCGGCCCGCGCAGGGGCCGGGAAGGCCGCGATCTATAGGCGGTGGTCGTCTCGCAACGCCTTCGCCGCGGAGGCGGTCGAGGCCCTCAGCCTGCAGATTGCCACGATCGAGGATCAGGGGTCGCTCGATGCCGACGTGAGAGGCTTTCTGTTTCGACTCCGTGCCGTGCTCAGGCACCCGCTAATCCGGCGCATCCTGCCGGATTTGCACGCGGAGGCGGCGCGGTCGCCAGAGATGCGAGCGCTGAACGCGCACGTAGCCCTGCAAAGGCGTGCGCACGGCCTGGTCCTCTTGGAGCGCGCGATGGCGCGTCGGGAGCTCCCATCGACACTCGATACGGAGCTCGCACTCGATCTGATCCCGGCGCCGCTCTACTGGAGGATGGTCATCGTCGGAGCGACACCCTCGCGCGCGGAGGTGATCAAGTTGGCCTCTGCCATCACCGCCGGTTTGCGCGCGCTGGCGTAGAGGGTCGCTTTATCCCTAGCGGCACCGTACGCGCCAATTTCTGCGCAGCTCGTCGATGACGGCTCCTTTGCCGCGTCCGGCCAGTTCGGCTGCGAGACGCTGAGCAATTTGCACGCCGATTGGGAGCTTGGCTCCGCCATGTCCCGATCTGGAGGGAGCCGCCGATCTTTCTTGAGCGTTCGCGCGCCTCCTTCGCCTGGTCGGAAGCCGTGACCCCACGGGAGGGACAGGGCGGCATCGATGCCATGTCCGACACGGCTCGCCCGCACTTCCGATCGGGAAGGCCGAACGGTCCATTACGATCTTCCTCGTCAACGGCCGGAACCGCCAAAGCATCGTCTTCCGCAGGAACCGGGTTCGGCTACCAGGACCTTAGAGCTCGCCAAGACGAGCCCGAACTGGGGACGGCGCGTTCGAAATCTGCAGGTGAAGCGCATCCCTCTGGCACATCTCCGGCATCGCGATATCGACGCCGTCAGCTACAACGGCACGCTCCGTTCGGGCCAGATCGCATAAGATGGGTCGAGATGGATGCTCGAATGCAAGATGTTACATACGAGACTGCCCTCGCCCGGTCAGGCGCGCTTGAGGTTCTGGCAGCCTATGATCCCCACATTGTTGGGACACTGCCGCTCGACATCGCCATCCCTGGTAGCGATATCGACATCGCCTGCCATGCTCCCGATCCCCTGGCATTCGCATCGGCAGTGTGGACGGCCTTCGCCTCATGCGAACGATTTTCAATCGATCAATGGGTTGGTGGCGGGAGGCCGGTCGTCGCCTCGTTTCGCATTCTCGACTGGGACATAGAGATCTTTGGAGCACATGTGCCGGTCAGGGAGCAGCCTGCCTGGCGGCACTTCGACATCGAGAGGCGTCTGCTCGACTTGGTCGGACCAGGTTTACGCAGTGACGTCATGCAGCTTAGACTGGCCGGATTGAAGACGGAGCCGGCTTTCGCCGCTGCGATAGGCCTGAAGGGTGATGCCTACGTTAAACTCCTAGAGTTGCAGACTTTATCTGACCACGAACTCGCGTCGATGACGGCATCTTTGAGACTTTGAGACGCTGCTGGCAGGCCACGCCGAAGTCGCGCCGGGTTAAGCCATACGCGGGATCACCGACCTATCAAGCTCTGGATTTGAGTAGCGGACGAAGTGATTGTCGCGGACTCATCTCCGTGCGAGGACAAAGCCGGCTATAGCTTCTATCACGCCTTCAGCAAGGGGACTGTCCGGGTCTTGGTAAGTCGCGATGTTAGCAGCACGATCGTCGGATGCGACTGCCTTCAGAACGTGATTGGCGTTAGGTAGCAGGACAAGATCCGCGTCCGGACGAGAGTGGTGCAATCGCTCCGCGTCTGCCCGTCCCACTTGTATATCGCGCAGCCCTTGGAGGATCAGCACCGGTCCCGCGTACGCCGCGATCAGCTTGGCCGGATCAAGTGCAAACGTGCTCGCCAAGAAGCCTTGGACCTCAGGTCGAAACAGTGGGCGCAACGCCGGATTAATGTCTCCTTCTTCCACCCGCTGGCCTGCCTCCAGCTTGGCAATAATGGCTTCAGCCTCTTCACGGACTGGTGCGTTGGCAGGGTTGGCCGCGATCTGTTCACGAAGCACGTCACCCAGCCGGCGTCCCGCCGCCGACACCAGCAGCAATCCGCAGATGCCGTCGGGTTGTTGGGCTGCGACCAGCGCCGACAGACCGCCTTCACTGTGGCCGAGCACCCATACGCATGGGGCACGCATCGTTTCACGGATTGTGGCAGCCCAAGTGTGGATGTCTTCGGCGTAGTCCTCAATGGTGACGGCGTTGGCGTCTGGGATGGCACGGTTGCTCCCGAACATGCCCCGCTTGTCGATACGGACGCTCCTTATCCCGCGCGCTGCCAACCCTTCGGCGATCAAGCGGTACGAGAATGCCCGGACACCGAGCGGATTGTTGCCATCACGGTCGGTCGGTCCGGAACCCGGGACAATCAGAACGACGGGAGCATCGGTGTCTGAAGGACCCAGTACGCTTCCCGCAAGCGGCCCGGCGGGACCGGGTGCTTCGATCATCCTGGGGTCACTCATCTGCGCTATCCCCGGGCGAGAAATGGCCGGCGCTACGAGGCTGGCGACGATACACAATGCTACCTTCTGTTTCATCCATGATCCCAAGTAGGACATACGACCATTTCGCAAGACGCGGATTAGCGTATCACTCCGCCCAAAGCGCCCGGCAGCTTTCCGCCGTCTGCACGGCGGGTACTTCAACGGGCCCGGGGCATGTTGTTGGCGACGACCTGCTCATAAGCAACGAGATCAAGGAACGCCTCGGCCTCCACGACCTTTCCGTCCTTCATTCGGAAGAACCAGACGAACTGGTTGCGATAGGGGTGACCGCCGGTCGTCGTCGCCGCTGCGTTGAAACGGATCATCACGCGGTCGTCGACCGCCCAGATATATTGGACCTGGGGGACAAGCGGCGTTGCAAGGCGGCTGACCAGTGGAACGGAGGCATTCTCGACGAAATCTATCATGCCACGATACGTACGGGCGACGGAGCCTGAGCCCGGAATCGTCCAGACGATGTCTGCCGCCAGGAGATGTTGGAACACATTTTCTCCGGCCGCCCAACGCTGAAACGCATCGCGGACGATCATCTCGTTGCGCGCAGTGGCGGATGCGTCGGCGCGCAACGGCGTCGCGACCATTGGAACGACGGTCACGACGGCAAGGCCAAGCAGCCCACCACAGAACGCGGCATTCGCCAGACGGCGGTGCAGGGTCTTGAGTGCCATCGAAAGTCTCCTTCTACGAAAAAAGGGGAAATAGAAGCGGCTCCGCATGAAGACGCTAGCCGCGAGGTGGTAGGCAAGATCAGGTTGGGGTCGGCATCGGTGGCCGCGCCCGCCGGTGCAGGACCATGCCGCCGTGATGCAGGGTGTCAGGCTCAACGAAGTCGCCGTCGGCCGTGAAGCCCGTGTCGTCCCAGTACTCGATGTGGGTGACGGTCACGACATAGCGCCCGCGATAAGCACCCTCGCGGTTGCCGCGGGCCTCGATGTAGCGGCCGTTGGGCAAGAGTTCGTGGCGGACCGCGTTGTCGGCAGTGGCCCACATGCCGACAAAAGGATGATTTGCCTGCCGCATTGTCGTTTCAGCCGAGGTGAGAGTTGCGAAAGCCGCCATGAGGCTGGTCGTCAGGATGAGGCGTGCCGGCCGCATCAGTGCGGTGCCTTCGTCGGGCGAATGACGATCTCGTTGACGTCAACGTCTTTCGGTTGCTCTAGCGCGTAGCGCACCGCGCGCCCGATAGCGTCAGGCTGGAGCGCGATCGCCCGGTAGGCCTTCATGGCGTCGACCGCCACGGGATCGGTGATCGTGCCAGCGAGTTCGCTCTCGACAACGCCGGGATGGATGCAGGTCACCCTGATGTCGGTCCGTTCCTGGCGCAGCCCGTCCGAGATCGCACGAACGGCATATTTGGTGGCGCAATAGACGGCTGCTGTAGGCGAGACGCTCAGCGCGCCGATCGAAGCAATGTTGACGATATGGCCTGCGCCGCGGGACGTCATCTCCGGAAGAACTGCTGCGATGCCGTATAAGACGCCTTTGATATTGACGTCGACCATACGGTCCCACTCGTCGACCTTCAGCGAGGCCATAAGCGAGAGCGGCATAACGCCGGCATTGTTGACGATGGCGTCGATCTGGCCAAACTTCACGCGTGACGCTTCAGCGAAGGCTGCGACGTCGTCGCGACGCGTAACGTCGAGACCGCGGTACTCGACCAGCCCACCCAGCCGCCTGAGCTCGGTCGCCAGTGCGTCCAGCCGGTCTGTGCGGCGCGCGCCCAGCATAAGACGAGCACCGGCGGCTGCCAGTTCGCGAGCGATGCCAACGCCGATGCCGCTCGACGCGCCCGTAATCAATACTGTCTTGTCCATCATCTGTTTCAAACCTTTCGGTTCGATCCACTTCGACGTGCGGATCCCATGGACAGAACAATGGGTGACGGCCAGCGTCGCTGGTAGCTGGCCATTTGGCGACACGATGGTTAGCTTTACTAACCAATAGCACTCGATCTCGACGCACGGGCCGCGCTTGTCCTCCTCGGTAATGACTGGAATGTCCGGGTGGCGGCTGACAGGCTCGGCGTTTCCTGTTCTCCTGTCAGTCAAGTGATCAAGTGGTGGATAACCAGATTGGGGTCGCTTTTAGCCCATCGAACCGAGCGGAGCGTGGGACCCCTGGAAGCGCATGAGCGACTTGACGTCGATGTCGCCGAATGCCTGGCGGACATCTGCGCGGCGCTGACGGCCGCCCACCATCGCGGCTCGGGGCCACGCGGTCCGTTGCGCCTCAATGGTTCCTCGATCACAGACGCTTTGCGTCGTGTCTGCAGTAGGCGGCGTCTGATGCATGCGCCAGATTCGCACCATCGTCGATGCAATGATCGTGGACCTACGCTCCTGACGGCGGCAGGAAAACCTCAACATGACGGATATTGTCGGCGCGAGGAGACAAACGCGGCCACACGCTCTGGAAGGAGGGCACGCCAATAACACAGATCCTACGTCGCACGGGCGTGCCAAAAAATGGACGCCAGCTGCCAAGCTAGCGGCCAATCGACCTGGATCATCGCAAGGCTGATGACCACCAGCCGCGATCCCTGGTCGCCTGCGGGCGGCAATCTGATCCACGTGGCCAAAGAGTCGGATCGCAAGCGAGATCACCCGTCTCAAGCTCGTCAAATGCCATATACACGGCCGCGGGACGATCGACCTTCTCCAGGCAAGGCTGGTCTACGCTCAATGATGCCTATTGTCAGCGCAAATGCATCAGACTCAACATTGCTTGCCGTTTGCCATGCAGGCAGTCGAGCAGAGTCGTGTGCATATCCGCGGTCAACTCAGCGGCGTCCGCGTTCATCGTCAGCCGGGTGGTGATCTGATGCTGAGTAGTGACGGATGGCGGTGGAGATGCGCCAGCGCTGTCGCATGTTCCGTCCCGATAACGACGCCTCGCAGCGCGCAGGTATGAGAACCGTCCTTTGGTCGGTGCCGAGAGCTGTCTTGGTATTCACCCCTCATGGGTTGCGAGGGGAGAGGCTGGCGCGGCCGGCGCGCCAGCGAAGCGCGAGCTCGACATGATGGCCCTCAGGGGGCTCGCCGAAACACCATGCCGCCGTGGTGGAGGGTATTTTCATCGACGAACTCGCCATCGGCGGTGAAACCGGTGTCGTCCCAATAGTCGATGTGCTTGCCCCGTACCTCGTAGCGGCCGCGATACGCGCTCTTGCGAGAGCCGCGTGACTCGTCGTAGCGGCCGTCCGGCAGCAGCTGGTGCCGGATATGGCCGTCGTTAGTAACCCATATGCCGACATACGGATGGGATTGAGCAGGCGGAGTACGCGTCATGGATGGTTCAGTGGATTGGGGCCTGGCCTCTTCGATCGCCATCAACGTGGTGCCGGCGACAAGGGACAAAGCGAGAAGTCGGAGTTCCTGCATGGCCAGTTCCTCTGATCTTTGAACAGCAGCGCGTGGCTGCCGGCGGGCCTTCGGGGAGGCGCCGACATCCCGCCTTGGAGGCAGCATGTCGGCGAGCGGTTCGGCACCTTGATCGCTGCCAACCCGTTGCTGATCCGCACCGGGTCAATCGCTCGGGCTTGGCATGGACTTAACCACGGCGCATTGTCGCGATAAGCCGTCTCACAAATGACAAGCTGGAAAGTCTGACTAACCAATGCCCCCCGATCTGAACGCCCTCGCTGTCTTTGCGCTCGTCGCGGAGGAGAGGAACTTTCGGGCCGTAGCGGACCGACTAGGCGTGACGCGTTCGGCTGTCAGCCAGACGGTCCGGCGGCTGGAGGAGTCCTTGGGCGTGGCTCTTGTCAGGCGCACGACGCGCAGCGTCGGCCTGACAGAGGCGGGACAGCGTCTCGTGGCCGCCGTCGCACCGGCGATCGCCGAAATGCGCTCGGCCTTCGAGGTCGTCGGGAGCCTCGAGAGCCGTCCGCGCGGGCAGCTGCGGCTCGCCGTCACATCCATCGCAGAACGGTTTCTGGCCGGGTCGTTCCTCGGGGATTTCGCCAACTCTTATCCGGAGATCCAGCTTGACGTCACCGTGACGGATGACGAATTCGACATTGTTGCCGAAGGCTATGATGCCGGCGTGCGGCTGGGGGAGGTGATCGAGCAAGACATGATCGCGGTGCCGGTCTCCGGCGAGCAGCGCCAAAGCGCCGTCTGCGCACCATCCTATCTGGAGCGCTTCGGGGCGCCGCATCATCCCCGCGATCTCGTGGCGCATCGCTGCATCGGCTGGCGTCCCGCGCCGAAGGCGGCGCCCTATCGCTGGGAGTTCAAAGAAGGTGGAAGGGAGTTCGACATCGCGGTCGCGCCGGAAATTACGACCAACGACATGACTCTGATGATAAAGCTCGCCATCGCCGGTGCCGGCATCACCTTCGGCATGGAGGAGACATTCGCGCCGGCCGTTGCGCGCGGCGAGTTGGTGCCGATCCTGGGCGACTACTTCTCACCGTTCGCCGGCTTTTACCTTTACTATCCAAGCCGCCGGAACCTCTCGCCAAAGCTTCGCGCACTGGTCGAGCATGTGCAGCGAATGAAGCTGTCGCATTAGCGGCGCGGCTCATGCCCACAAACGAAACTCGCTTGTCCATATGTTTCCTACGATGGCGCCGCGCCTGGACGCCGGCCATATTCGACCAATAAAAACTTTCGACCCTTAGCGCGTCTACTGCCCAGGCAGAGTGAGAACCAAGGGCCCATGTCGCGTGGCGACAACCGTGTGCTCAAACTGAACCGTGGGAGCTCGCGGCTGGCTGTAGAGGGTCCAGGGGTCGTTGCCATCATCGGCGAAGTCGGCGCCCAGCGACAGGAAGGGCTCGACGGTGAAGACCAGCCCCTCGCTCATGATCCGCCGTTCGGAGGCATCGGGCCAGGTCGCGATTTCCTTCGGATCCTCGTGCAAGGACAATCCTACGCCGTGGCTGGCGAGGTTGCGCACGAGCGTATAGCCATTCCTCCGCGCAAACGCGCCCACAGCGCGCCCGATGTCTGCCAGAGGCTTGTTGGCGCCAACCTGGCGCAATCCCATCCACATCGCCCGGCGTCCATCCCGGCACAGCCGCTCAACCGCCCTTGTGACTGGCGGCACGGCAAACGACGCTCCGGTATCGGCGAAGAAGCCATCCTTCTCCGCCGAAACGTCGATGTTTATCAGATCGCCCCGGCTGATCTTGCGAGAACCGGGGATGCCATGCGCGATCTCCTCGTTCACGCTGATGCAGGTCGCTCCGGGAAAGCCGTATTCCAACTCCGGAGCCGGGCGAGCTCCGGCTGTTTCCATGAAAGCTCGCCCGATCTGATCGAGTTCGCGTGTGGTCATGCCGGGCTCGATTGCCCTCTCCATGTACGCGAGCGTATCGGCAACGATGCGCCCGATCTGCCTCAGCCTCGTGAGGTCCTCATCACTTGATACCGTCATCTCGGTTCTGGTCCTCAGGGCATCAGGGTCTCGAGCCCGGTCCAACGGGCTGCAAAGGCCCACATGTCTGCGGCTTCAATGACGACCTTGTCCAGCGGCTTGCCGGCGCCGTGGCCCGCGCGGGTCTCGACGCGCAGCAGGCGCGGTTTCGGGCCGAGGTCGGCGGCCTGGATCGCGGCGGCGTATTTGTAGCTGTGCGCCGGCACGACGCGATCGTCGGCATCCGCGGTGGTGACGAGAATGGCGGGATAGGGCTTGCCGGACGCGATGTTGTGGTAGGGCGAGAGCGCCAGCAGGTTGTTAAACGCCTGCTCCTCGCGCGGATCGCCGAAATCATATGTCCAGAAACCCCCGCCGGTGAAATGGTGGAAGCGCAGCAGATCCATGACGCCGACGCCCGGCAGGGCGGCCGCGAACAGCTCCGGGCGCTGGTTCGTCACCACGCCGACGAGCAGCCCGCCATTGGACTCGCCCTGGATCGCGATGCCGTCGTGCTTGGCGATGCCTGAATCGCGCAGGAACTCGGCAGCGGCGATGAAGTCGTCATAGGACTTCTGCTTGTTGGCGAGGCGACCGGCATCGTGCCAGTCCCGGCCGTATTCGCCGCCGCCGCGGATATTGGCGATTGCCAGGGTGCCGCCCTGCGCGACCCAGGCCAGTTTCGTCGGATCGTAATAGGGCGTCAGGCTGATGCCATAGCCGCCATAGCCATAGAGCAGGGTCGGCGCTGGCGCCTGCACGCCCTTGCCCCGGATGACGAAGATCGGGATCCTCGTGCCGTCCTTCGAGGCATAGAAGTGCTGCTCGACGGCGATCTCGCCGAAGTCCAAGCCGAGCTCGGGTTTGGCCCACTCTGACTGCGTCCCCGTCGCAACGTCGTAGCGGTAGACCGTCAACGGTGCGTCGAAGCTGGTGAAGGCGATAAATGCCTCGTCGTCGGCCAGCGTGCCGCGGATGCCGGCGCTGCCGATGCCGGGAAGTTCGATTTTACCGTCCTGCGTTCCGTCGAGCGCATGGCGGCGCAGTTGTGTGCTGGCGTCGACCAGATAGCTGGTCACAAGACGACCGCCGACGAGCCAGGCATGCTGCAGGACCGCCCTGTCCTCGCCGAGCAGGTCGACCGGCTCCGGCTCGGTCTGCGCGAGATCGAAGTTGACGATCCTGCGGCGCGGCGCGTCCTGGCTCGTCACGACGAACAAGGTCTGCCCGGCATTACCGAAGGCCGTCCATTCGGCAGTGAAATCCGCGCCGGCGATGGTTCGGACAGTCCAGTGGTCCGTCGTCAGGTCGACGACGCTTAGCATCATCATCGACGAGCCTGGCGTCGACTGGATGACGAGGTAGCGCCCGTCCTCGGTCACGCCGGAGATGTGGAGCAGATCGGGACGGTGCGGCGTGGCATGGACGAGCCTGTCGTCGGTTTGACTGGTTCCCAAACGGTGGAAGTAGACCGCGTGATTGGCGATGGCGGCCTGCGACGCCGTACCCGGCTCGGGCTCCGGATAGCGCGAATAGAAGAAGCCCATGCCGTCCTTGGCCCAGGAGACGACGCCGAAGCGGGCCCATTCCACCCGGTCGTCGAGCGTTTCGCCCGTGGCGACCTCCAGCACCCTGATCTCGCGCCAGTCGACGCCGCCACGCTGCACTGCGTAGACCACATGCGAGCCGTCATGCGACGCGTCCCACTCGGCCATGGCATCGGCGCCGTCCTGCGACCAGCCGTTGGGATCGATCAGGAGCCGGGCCGGCCCGTCCACCCCTTCCCGGACATAGAGCCGCGCCTGCTGCTGACCCGGCAGACGCAGCGTGTGGAAATAGCGATCGCCGCGCTTCTGGGGAACGCTGGACTGGGTGAAGTCGAACAGCGCTTCGATCTGCCGGCGAAACACAGGCCGTGCCGGAAGGCCGTCGAGATAGCCGCGCGCTAGCGCGTCCTGCTCCCGGACCCAGGCGGCGACCTCACTGTCAAAGCGCCCATCGTTCTCCAGCCAATGATACGGATCTTCGACCTTACGCCCAAAATGGCTCTCACTGACCTCGACGCGACGCGTGTGCGGATAATCGA
This sequence comes from Bosea sp. OAE506, assembly GCF_040546595.1. NCBI lineage: Bacteria > Pseudomonadati > Pseudomonadota > Alphaproteobacteria > Hyphomicrobiales > Alloboseaceae > Allobosea > Allobosea sp. OAE506. Next base: position 3,888,604 of record NZ_JBEPOB010000001.1, read on the forward strand.
CATAGTTCGGAACTCGATGAATGTTCATTCGCATTGCCTCATACACTCCTGACTGCCTCGCGTGCGGCAGACTGATTTGTCACCATGTGACATATAATGCGACTTGAAATGTCTTTGATATGACGGCTTGAATGGTGTGTCCCTGACGAGCAGATGAGAGCGCCATGAGCCGGAGCGTTGCCCGAGAGAACACACGGCTTGATCTCGCGCGCCACGCGGCCCGGCTATTCCTGTCTCAGGGTGTCGCCGATACGACCGGCGACGAGATCGCCGCGGCGGCCGGCGTTGCGACGCGCACGCTTTGGCGGCACTTCCGATCCAAGGAAAGCGCGGTCGAGCCGCTATTTGCCCAATCGTCGCTACGCTTCGCTGCGATCCTCCGACGGTGGCCCCGGCACCTCTCGATCGAGGAGCTGTTCGCCGCACATCTCGGGCCCGACAGGCAGGCCGCTGAAGACACCGCGGACGACATTCTCGTCGTCAGGCTCCTCGCCAGGCTGCCGGATGAGCCGGCGCTGAGAAGCGCCTGGCTGATGTCCTGCCACATCAGTGAGGAGCATCTGATCGAAATCATCGCCGAACGCCTCGATCGCCCAAGCGGCGAGTTCGACGTGCGCCTGTGCGCGGCGACCGTGACCGCCGCGATCAGGATCGTCGATGAGACTGTCAGCCTGGCGGCGGTCAAGCATGGGCTGAAGACGACGACCGCGGAGGTGAACGCATATCTGGCTCAGGCCATCCGCCAAGCCAGCACCCTGCCCTTCTGCGACCCGGTCACGCCACGGATTTGGCCGGACGACCGGGTCGGGCGAGAGTGAGCCAGCCGGCGCAGGAAGATCCAAGGTATTAGGGAGCGCCCGGGTGCCTCTGCTGAAACCGACCAGCACACTACGCCTTGTTTGTGCGTCGCACGCGCAGTCCCCGATGCTTCATTTGGTTGATGCCTTATCGGGGATCCGGGCGATCACCTTGATCTCAAAGTCGAACCCAGAGAGCCAGGTCACGCCGACGGCCGTCCAGGTCGGATAGGGGGGCTCACCGATTTCCTCGGCTCGAATGGCGAGCATCCTCTCGAACTGTGTCTGCGGATCCGTGTGGAAGGTGATGACATCGATCACGTCGTCGAATGTCGCTCCCGCTGCAGCAAGCACGTCGCGCAGATTGGCAAAGGCTCGGCGAACCTGATCCTCGTAAACAGGTTCGGGCGTTCCGTCCTCGCGGCTGCCCACTTGCCCGGAAACGAAGAGCAGATTGCCGGATCGGATCGCGGCAGAATACTGATGGATGTCGTAGAGCGCGTGCCGGTCCGCAGGGAAAATGGCGTCGCGTTTGGTCATGGCGGTTCCTCTCACGGACTGGAAGCAAGCGGCCGATCCGCAAGCTTCGCTCTGGCCGATTTGAAATAGCGGGTGATGATTGATCCGATTAGCCGTTGAAATCGGCATAGGCTGGTGCAAAATCGCCAGCAATGACTCGCCCTTCGCTCAACGACCTTCAGGCTTTCGTGACTGTCGCGACGCGTCGCAGTTTTCGGCGCGCGGCAGACGATCTCGGCACCGCCCCGTCGACCTTGAGCCATGCGATGCGTGCGCTGGAGGAGCGCCTGGGCGTCCGCCTGCTTAACCGCACAACGCGCAGCGTCGCGCTGACGGAAGCTGGCTTCGAACTGCTTGGTCGTCTTCAACCGGTGATTGCGGGCCTCGACGAAGCGCTCGACGCCGTTCAGGCTTTCCGCGGCACTATCAGCGGCACCGTCAGGATCAACGCGCCGCGGCTGGCGGCGACGCTTTTCGTCCGCGACACCCTGCCGGCGATGTCCGAGCGCTACCCTGATGTAGTCGTCGACCTGGTCGTTGAAGGCAAGCTGATCGACATCGTGGCGGCAGGGTTCGATGCCGGCGTGCGCTTGGTCGATTCCATTCCCAAGGACATGATCGCCTTGCCCTTCGCCAGCGCGGTCAGCTTCATCTGCGTCGCGTCGCCTGCCTATCTCGAGCGCTTCGGCGAGCCGGCCACGCCCGATGACCTGAGACGACATCGCTGCATCGGTCACCGCGTACCCGGCGGCAAGCTCTACCGCTGGGAGTTGGAGCGGGGCGGACAAACACTGACGCTTGACCTGAACAGCTCGCTTATCCTCGACGACGAGGAATTGATGGTTGATGCCGCAATCAACGGGCTTGGCATTGCCTATGTCGCAAGTCCCGCAGCCGACCCAGCCCTCCAGGATGGCCGACTGCGCCAAATTCTATTGGCCTGGACGCCGGCCTCAGAAAAAATCGGTATCTATTATCCCGGACATCGGGCTGTTCCTCCGCCACTGCGTGCCTTCCTCGATGTGGTGAAGGCGAAAAGATCAGAATAGTGCCGCTTCCGATCGAGCCCGCCGACTTGCTAGGAAATCCGTGTAGCGGAAACTCCATAGTCCACGATCAGCCCCGTCGTCGTTGCGCTGCTTCGAAGGGTGGCGAAATTCGCGACGATGGATATATCCGCAGCAAGCGGAGCCGAGGTGACACGGGCAAGCCTCTCCTGCCGCGCCGGGCAGGTCTTAAAGCCCGACCTGTTGGCAAGGATTTATGCAAGTAAAACAGCCTCCGTGACATGTCAGTCGAGGTCATTTCGAGCCAGGCTATAGGGGTTAGTGTGGGTGGTGACCCCCACCACCATAGCAGGACGGCCGGCGACGCTGGCTTCGGGAACATCCGTGTGACCTTGCCGTTCTCCCGCGTCGAGCGCTGCCTCGGCTAGGTAACGCAACCCAGGAGACTTCAATGAAACTCCGGAAACTCATGTTCGGCGAGGCGAAGATGGAAGCCACACCCGGCGAAAGGGGCGAGATATTCGCAGGCAACCTCGTCGATGAACGTCATGGCGGGCCTGTCACGGTCGGCTACGGCCGCTGGAGCGCAAACTCCATGCTCGAGCAGGTCATGGCGGTCGACGATATCATGATCGTGCTGACAGGGCGGCTGTCGGTTTCAAGCGCGTCTGAGACTCTAGAGATCGGCCCGGGCGAGATTGCCTATATGCCGAAGGGCGAGCGGGTAACGATCCGTGCCTTCGAACAGGAAGCAATCACGGCGTATGTCACTTTTCCACACTGGCGCGAGGCGGAGAGTTAGCGCCGCGTTCCAGAGCGGGATGGTTCAGCTACCATCGGTGAGTTCCAGCGTTGCTATGGCCGACTGATTTAGGCGCCTTTGTCTGACGATTTTTTTGACCTCAATGATCTGCGCATGAGGATCATCTCTAAGTTGAAACGACCGACAGCCGTGAAACGCGGACCGCCGGTCGGTTGTCAGATGCCGAGGCCGCCGGCGATGTCGTGCGTTCCGCCAGTGATGTAGCCGGCGTCCGCTCCCGCTAGGTAGCAGACCAGGGCGGCGACTTCGTCGACATGTGCGATGCGGCGCACCGGGTGCATGTCGAGGAAGGCGTCCGGCGCTTCGGTGCTGCCGAGAGCGTCCACCATCATATCGGTTGGCATGGCGCCCGGCTGCACCACGTTCACAGTGATGCTGCGCGAGCCCAGGTCCCGGGCCACGCCCCTCGCATAGCCGTTGAGTGCCGCCTTCGACCCCGCATAGTCGGCCACCCCAGGGAACAGGGCGTGGCTGCCGTTGAGCGAACCGATGAAGATGATGCGCCCTCCATCCGACATCACCGGCGCGGCCGCACGGGTCGTGGCCACCGGACCCATGACGTTGACCTGCCACATCCGGTCAAGCGCGGCCGTGTCGAGATCGGGGTCGTCGATCTTCTTCCCGCTCACCACGATCGCAGCGTTGTTGACCAGGATATCGAGCTTGCCGAAGCGGCTGACGACCTCGCCTATTAGCGCCTTCGCGGCCGCGTGGTCGGACTGGTCGCTGCGGAATGCAGCGGCCCGGACGCCCTCGGCCTCGAGCTTCGCGACGACCTGCTCCGCCTTGTCCGCGGATGCGACATAGCTGATCGCCACGTCTGCACCGCGAGCCGCCAGAGATTGCGCGATCGCGGCCCCTAAGCCTCGTGACCCGCCGGTTACCAGCGCAACCTTGCCTCTCAGTTCATCAGACATTTTCACACCTTTTCGAATGCCTTGGCTTTCATCGGCCTGAGCCGCAGAAATAACATAACGATTGTTATGATAACGTCTGTTATGGAAATCGACAGCGCGTGTCAATCTTTTTAGAACGGTCATTATTAAATTAGGGAGCTGCCTTGATGGGTCGCCATCGTGAGTTCGACGAGGAAAAGGTGCTGGACGCGGCCCTTTGCGTATTCTGGCGCAAGGGCTACGAGGGCACTACGTACGCTGATCTTGTGGAGGCCGCCGGTATCGAGCGGCCCGCCTTCTACTCCGCCTTCGGCAACAAGGAATCGCTCTTCCGAAAGGCTCTCGTCCGCTACGACGAGCAGTTCCTCGCATACACGCGCGAAGCCCTGAAGGCGCGGACGGCGCTCGGGGTGGCGGCGGGTATCTTGCGCGAGGCGGTGGAGCACAACACGCGGTTCCCGGAACGAAGGGGATGTCTCGGCATCAACGGCGCAATCGCCGCGTCGGACAGCGCCGAGCCTATCAGGCAGGCGTTAGCGGATTTCAGGGCGGCAGGTCGCGAACGGCTACGCGAGCGCCTGGAACGTGCGAAAGCTGAGGGTGACCTGCCGGCGTCGGCTAGCGCTGAAGCGCTCGCTGCCTTCGTGATGACGATCACCCAAGGGATCGCAGTCCAGGCGAAGGCAGGCTTAAGTCGCGATCTGCTTCATCAGGTTGTGGAGCAGGCGCTGATCTCCTGGCCATCGCCCGACGTGTCCCTGACCTAACAAAAGGGAGTTCATCTTGCTGGGCAGCGCAACAGCGGAATTCAGTGCCAAACCGGCCAGCCGGCGTTGGTTGCCGCAAGCGCGGCGGGGCCCAATCCACCCTCTCGGGCTCAGGTATCTGCCAACGGAAGGGCGCACCTCCGTGTCCTTATACTGGTGACAAAATGTCTCTAAGCCAACGGGTTGTTTCCACGACGTCTTCGTCTCCTAGTTCGTGACCCGCTGGAATGTCCCGGACATCCACGCGGGCGCCACGGCGGATCAAGGGACCCTCCAGTTGAGGTGCAAAGCGGGCATAGGGATCCTCGCGCCCACCGAGCACCAGCACATCGATGTCTGAGAGGTCTACGTCCGGCGGGCTCTCCAGCGTCTGTAGGCCGCGCAGCAGCACGGCGCGGCGCACTAGTCCGGGATGAAGCTGAATGACCGCCGCCAGGAAGTTTGCGCCGTTAGAATAGCCCAGAAAAACGAGCCTCTCCGCGTCAAGCCCGTAACCCGTCAAAGCGCCTTCGAAGAAGGCCGAGAACGCCTCAGCTTCGCTGCGGATATCCGCTTGGTCGAAGGTCTTGGCATCAAGACGGCGGAACCAGCGATTGGTCCCTTCCTCAGTCGCCCGGCCGCGCACACCCAGCAGTGTCGCACGTGGCGCGACCCGGCGGGCGATCGGCATCAGGTCGGCCTCGCTCCCGCCGGTGCCATGAAGCAGGACCAGGGTCGTGCCGTCGGGGTCTTCCGGCCGATTGAAGCGATGGACGAACGGGAGGTCGCGAACCGGGAACCTCTCCTCGCCAGGCAAGGCGAACTGAGGCAGCATTGCTCTCAGGTTCTGGGCACGGCCTGCCTCATGCGGTGGCAGAAACAGGGTCCGCCCGAGTTCGTCGGGAGCCTCGTCGACGGTCATGCCCGGCCCATCGGTCGCATACTCCATGAGGATGCCGGCCGGGTCGCGGACGTAGAGCGACAGAAAGTACTTTCGGTCGTGGACCTCGGTTGATCCGTGCTGCTTCAGCGAAAGTCGCATCGAACGGATCGCGTTGGCGTCCAGTGCACGAAAGGCAACATGATCCGGCACGCCCGCCCCCGGGACGGACCGCACGAAGCCCGACACCTCCCTGACGTCGACAATATCGGTATCGGAGACCATGCGTTGCGTCTGGCCGACGCGCTGGCCGTTCCTATAGCCGAAGTGCGTCAGAAAGCCCGCGGTATCGGCCGCCGTGTCCGTAAGAAGCGTGATACCCCGAATTCGGGCTGGTGAGCCGGCGATCGGAGCCGGCGTCAACATCTCGACGCCGACCAGCTTCACGATCAGTCCGTCCGGGTCCTTCAACCGCAGGACCGACTCGCCGAACTCGCGCGTCGGTCCCTCGAGCGGAATGCTGGCGGCCAGCGCTCTGGTGAGCCAATCGCCAAGTGAGCCTGGCGGCACAGCCAGCGCAACCTCAGCGACCTGCCCGATGCCAGTGCCGCCACGGCCGGCGGCCTCCCAGACGAGAAAGGTCAGCAGCGAGCCGGGGCTGCCGAGCCCATCTCCATAGATTAGGTGCAACTGCTCGGCATCGGCAAAACCTCCGGTCTGCTTTACCAACCGGAGGCCGAGAAAGCCGACGTAGAAATCGACATTCGCCTGAACACTGGCCGTGATGCCGGTAAGGTGGTGGATGCCGCTGGTCATTTTCTCGATGTCCCTCGACGGTCAGCCGCCCGCCTCGCGGGCCAGAACCTTCTGCACGTTCGGATCGGCCGCCAGCCGGTCATGCAGCGCTTGGACCGTCGGGAAGCTCTCGAGGCCGCCTGGCAGGAGCTTGATCGCCCATCGGATCATCGGGAAGGCGTAGGCGTCAATGACCGAGCGCCCTCCATCGAGGATGTACGCCCGCCCGTCGAGATGCCGCTCCAGGACGGCCAGTTGCTTGGCGACCAGCCGATGCCCTGCTTCGACCACCGCTGCTTTGGCCGCCTTGCTTTGGTCCGTCGTGTAGCGATCAGGCATGAAGACCGGCCAGAAGGCGGCGTGCATGTCGGAGGTGAAGAAGGCCGACCAGCGATGCCCTTCGGCCTTGGCCCTTGCGCCGTCGCCGCCGGCGAGCCCAGCCTCGGGATGTTGGTGCGCGAGATAATCCAGGATGGCTCCTGCCTGCGTGAGAATCCAGCCGTCATCCTCTCGCAGCGTCGGCACCGCGCCTGCGGGGTTCACCGCGAGTAACTTGTCGGAGCCGTATTGCACCCTAATGGCCTCGTATGGCCGACCGATCCATTCGAGCGTGATGTGGGGAGCCAGCGAACAGGCGCCGGGAACGTAAAAAAGCGTGCGCATCAAGGGTATCGACCTTTAGGGTTGCTGCTGCCAGTGTCGTCAGTCATGGGAGGCGCCGCGTCGCGATGCCTCGCTCAGTGGCTCCCGGGCGGGCTGAGTATGGAGACGGTCGCGGCCAGACATCGCGTCGCCCTGAACCTGCTCGGCCAGGCGCGCGGTATCACGCCGACGGATATCCTCGGCGGCCTCGTCGATGTCCACATTGGCAAAGCCCAGCGCCCGCAAGCCCTCGACCCCCATCAGATAGGCGGACTCCACCGTCTCACGGATCTGATAGTCGACGCCGGCGCGGATCAGATCCGCGGCGTGGTCACGGTCGTAACTACGCACGAGCAGCTTGGCCTGCGGAAATTCATGCTTCGCCAGTTCCACGATCTGCAGCGCGGCCTTCGCGTCATCGATGCAAATCATGATTGCATCGGCCTCTCCCGCACCGGACTGGCGCAGGACGTCGAGCCGGGCACCGTCGCCAAAGTAGACCTTGAAGCCATAGCGTGCCGCGTCGCGGATCCGGTCGGGCTCCCTGTCGATGACGGCAAGATCCACGCCCCTAGACAGTAGCGCCTGCGACGCGATCTGGCCGAAGCGTCCGAAGCCGATGAGGAGGATCCGCCCCTTGAGGTCGCGGGCGGCATCGACGCCTTCCATCGACTTGTGGCTACGCAATAGCCTGTCTGTCGCGATCATCAGCAAAGGCGTGAGGGCCATCGACAGGATCACCACAGTGGAGAACAGCGCGTTCTCCCGTGCGTCGATCATGCCGCCCGTCGCCGCCGCGGCGTAGAGCACGAACGCGAACTCGCCGCCCTGCAGAAACATAGAGGTCCGGTGCAGCGCCCCGTGATTGGAGCCACCGAAAAGCCGGGCGACGGCATAGACCACGACACCCTTCGCGACCGTGAAAGCGCCCAGCATGGCCAGCAGGAGCGACCATTCGGCCGCGACCACACCGAGGTCGAGCGACATGCCCACGGCCAGGAAGAAGAGCCCCATCAGCAAGCCGCGAAACGGCTCGATGTCGCTCTCGATCTGGTGGCGGTAACTTGAACTCGACAAAATCACGCCGGCAAGGAAGGCACCCATCGCCATCGACAAGCCCGCGACCTCCATAAGCAGTGCTGCGCCGAGGACGACCAGGAGCGCACCCGCTGTCAGGACTTCGCGTGTCCGCGCTCGCGCCAGCAGCGCGAAGAACTGGTTCAGACCCCAGTGCGACACGCCAAGCAGCGCAGCAAGGGCGGCGATCGACATCAGACCATCCGTCCATCCCCCTTGCCCCTGCGACAAGGGCGACAAAAGGGCGACCACCGCCAGCAGCGGCACGATCATCAGATCCTCGAACAGGAGGATCGAGACCGACTTCTGCCCCTCCGGGCTCGCCACCTCGCCGCGCTCCTGCAGCACTGACATGATCACGGCGGTCGAGGACAGGACGAAGCCCGCCCCCGCGATGAAAGCCACCTGCGCCGGCAGGCCGAAGACGACCGCTCCTGTCAGGGCCAGAGCCGTAGTCGCGACGGCAACCTGAACCAGTCCCAGCCCGAAGATCTGGCCGCGCATCGCCCAAAGCTTGGGCGGGCGCAGCTCCAGCCCGATCACGAACAGGAACATCACCACGCCGAGCTCGGAGAAATGCAGGATGGTCTGCGCGTCGGTGAACAGGCCGAACACCGACGGCCCCACCAGCAGGCCGGCGGCGAAATAGCCAAGGACAGAGCCGAGGCCGAGCCGCCGAAACAACGGCACGGCGACCACCGCCGCTCCCATCAGCACGATCGCCGGCGCGATCGTTTGTCCCAGGCTTGCTTCGGCCATCAGATCACCTTTCCGCCGCCGGGGCAGCGCTTTCGGGAGACGGCCGGCGTCCGGCTTCGCTCGGGTCGAACATCGTGGTGCCCGCCGCCGCGTCGGAAGCAGCCACTTCGTCCTGCAGGACATCCCAATGTTCAGCGAGCCGCCCGTCCTTGATCCGGAACAGGTCGACCACGATCTGAGGCCGGTCCGCCCAGCCGCGGATGCGGCCGTGGATGGCGACGAGATCACGCTCGGCCACCATGAGACCGGGCTCGTAGAAGACGTCTTTCGAGAGGCGGGAGACCAGCGCCCGCAAGGCGTCGCGGCCCTGGGGGATTTCGGGATTGTGCTGGATGTAATGGGGGGCATAGAGCCGGTCGACCGCCGACGCATCATGCCGCTGGAACAGCGCGGTCATCGCCTCGAGGACCAGTTCTTTGTTGCGATGAGGGCGATCGTCGAGCGCCCGGTCGGCGCGACGGGTGACCTCGATTGTCCCGGTCATCTGCAGGAACCGGCCGTCGGGCAGCGTCGCATGCGAATGGATCAGGCCGCGGTCGTAATCCTGGACGTTGGTGACGGTTGCGCCATCCAACTCCTGCCAGCTGACGGCAAAGAGGCTGTTGCCGAGCGGCACGACATGGATATCGACCGTCTCCGTCCGGGCGAGCGTTCCGTCCTTGATCTCGAACCTCAGCCGCGCTGCGGAGAGCAGCGTCAGGCTGACCCGGAATTCGGGATACGAAACGTCCATTTGGAGTCCGACGGGAAAGCAATCGAGCGACATCGACAGCGTCCTTTCTGTGGAGGCGTGGCCGGCGCGATCCGCCACGGATGGCCGCGCGGCGCCAATGCGTGCCTCAGGCAAAGGGATAGCGCAGCCGTCCGGCCGCAAATCCGGGCGGTGACAGCACGACCTGCCGGGAGCCATCGGCGAACTGGGCGACGCCGCTGCCCTCGATGCCTTGGAACTGCACTTGGAGGACGCGCGGCTCCCGCCATTCACCCTTGGCGCCAAAGCGGACGGGCCCCATCACGGTCTGGAACGTCGCTTCGCGCGCATGGGCGGCCAGGCGCTCGTCGTCGAAGCCCCCGGTCGCCTCCACAGCTTGGGCGACGACCTGCATCTGGGCATAGGCGAGCGGCGCCATGTAGTGCCCCAGCGCATCTACATCCGTTGCTGCCGTACGGGCCCGATAGGTTTCGAGCAGTGCGGCCACGCCGGCGAACATCAGGCTCGGTGCCGGAGCCCAGTATTCGTAGTTGACGAAGCCGTTGAGAAGCGGGCCGAGCGTCGTCTTCACCGTGGTGTTCTGCGGCCCGATCATGGCGCCGCCCACCATCTTCGGGCGAAACGCGTGGGCCCGGATGGCACGCACGAGCCCGACGGAATCGTTCAGATAGGAGCACAGCCAGAGCAGGTCGCAACGGCTCTGCGCGACCGCGTCGAGGACGGGCTCGAAATTGTCCGTCGTGAGGGCATAGGTCTGCTCGAAGACCACGTCGAAACCGTGTGCCGCGGCATTGGCTTTGGCGCCCAGAACGGGATTGCGGGAGAACTCCGCGTCGGCCGAGAGCAGGGCCACCGTCCGGGGGCACGGCGTCTGCTGCGCGGCGAGCGCGAAGAACCCTTCGGTCAGCGCCGCATTCGGGTCGGGCCCCGTCGGGATCATCGCGAAGTAGTTCGAGTAGTTCAGCGCGTTGTTGACCCCCAGGCCCATCAGCCCAGTGAAGAAACGGCCACGGTCCATGATGAGGGGCATCGCCGGCAGGATGGTGTTGGTGCCGTAGCCGCCGATGACGAGCTCGACGCCGTCGACATCGATCAGTCGCCGATACAGCTCGGGGACGCGCGACGCATCGGCCCCGTCATCATGACAGACGAGTTCCACGGGGCGGCCCAGCAGGCCGCCCCGAGCGTTGACGTCGTCGCGCCAGATCTCGTGCGCCAGCCGCGCCGACCTGCTGTTGCCCGCGAGCGGACCCGACAGCGACAGGCAGTAGCCGATGCGAACGGGGCGAGATCCAGCCATGCCAGGTCAGCCCTGCGCGGGGGGCGTCGCCGCGAGGAGCTGGAGCTCCCATGCGAAGGCCACGCCGCTGGCACCGCCATGCTCGAGAACGACGCTGGAGAGCCCGGAAGCCGTCTTCTCGCGCGCCCAGTCGCGCTGCCATTCGGACGCCACCGCCATCCAGGTGATCGGCACGGCGCCTGCGGCGACCATGCGGCGCACGGCCATGTCGTGGGCTTCCTTCGATACGCCGCCAGAGGCGTCCGTGACGATGAAGACGTCGTAGCCCTCGGCGAGCGCCTGGATCGTCGGCATGGCCAGGCAGACTTCTGTCCACAGCGCAGCGAGGATCAGCTGCTTGCGGCCGCTTTTCTTGACGATGTCGGTAACCGCCGGGTCCTGCCAAGTGTTGATGAAGGTCCGGTCGATCGGCTTCTGGTCCGGGAAGACGTCCTGCAGGCCCTTGATGAGGTAGCCGCCACGCTCTTCGAGCACCGTGGTCAGGATCGTGGGGACGTCGAAAACCTTCGCCGCCTTGGCAAGCCCGACGACGTTGTTGACGATCATCATCGGCTCGTGGCTGTTCAGGTTCGCGAACTGATAGGGCTGATGGTCGATCAGGACGAGAATGCTGTCCTCGGGACGCAGGAGGGCGTCGAGTCCGTTCTTGGCGGCCATGATGAGTTCCTTTCGATGATGTGACGCCTCAGGCGTCCGGCGGATCGATGAAGACGTGGAGGCTCGCGATGCGTCCGGCCTCGATGCGGGCGACGTCCGTTCCGGTGACCGCGACCGGTCCCTCCGGTGGTCCCGCTCGCCAGCGCAGGCGGGCGAGTCCGTGGTGGGCCACGGCCGGGCCTATCGGCGAGAAGTCGAAAGCAGGTGGCAGACTGGCCAGGAGCTCCTCGACCGCCTGCGCGATAGCCTGATGGCCCGTCGCGATACGGGCAGGCTCGTACAGAACGGCGTCCGGCGCGTAGAGGTCGCTGATTGCAGCAATGCGCAGGCTTGCGTCACGTTCGCCGAAGACGCGCTTGAGATTGGCTTGCAGGACGCTGTCGTCATCAGCTACGTCGAATGTCATTCACCACCATGAAGAGCCGGTTCCGTCGACGGGACAGGCTGTCCCGAGTGCCGGTTAGGTATCGTGGTGAATGACCGAAGGCCCTGTCGGATCCTGCGGTCGGCAGTTCGATCCTGCTGCGAACGATCGCTTCAGCTTTTGAGGTCGCGCCGCCAGGTCGCGGGTGTCGCGCCTGCGAGCTTTCGGAACGTCCGTCCGAAATGAACCGCGTCAGCGAAACCCGTCGCCTCCGCGACGTCTTCGAGCGATGCGTCGGTGTCGAGCAGCAGCGCCTGCGCTTGCCGGATGCGCGCATCCAACTGCCATTGATACGGCGCCATTCCGGTGGAAGTCTTGAAGGCTCGGCTGAAGTGCGCGGGCGACAGGCCCGCCAGCTCAGCTAGATCGGCGAGATTCACCCGCTCCGGCAAGTTCGCTTCCAGATAATCGATGACCCGCCGGAGGCGCCACGGCGCTAGGCCGCTGGCTTGCTCAACGCGCGCTGACGGGCGCGAGAACAACCTCGCGGCAATGGCGGTGGTCAGGCCGTCGCAATAGAGCTGGGTCGCGGGATCGCTGTCGTCGTCGATGGCGTCCGCCAAGAGACGCGCGAGACTCCAGATGCGATCATCCGCGAAGCGCAGGCGCGGCGAGCTGATCAGGTCTTCGGACAAGGCGTCCGCCATGCTCTCGCTCAACACCTTGAGGTCGAAGCTGAAGATCGCGTCTCTCACGAACCTGACATCGTCGCTATAGCCCCACAGCTCCAGCCCCGCGGGGGCGAAGTGCATATGGCGCGGCATATGGTCGATGGGGTTTGGCCTGTCGGGATGAAGCCGCGGCTCGCATCGCCCGCCGATCTCGTCGAGCACGACGCTCAGCCGCGTCTCGTCGGCTTGCTTGAACCGGTGGATCGCGCGCCCCGTGCAATGAAAGCTGGTGACTTCGAGACGCACGCCGCTGGACCGGCTCTGAAGGGCCGAGACGCTCACGACGTTCTCGGGCAGTTCTGAGTTTTGCTGCATCGCGATCACCTCCTCACGCGAGCGGTCCCGCTCGGAAGATCCTAGCATGCGAGTTGGTTGCATGACGGCGGCAGCCATCATCACTGCCGCACGCCTCCGCACCATTCGCCCCCGGCCCATTAGGGACGTTGGAGCGCTGCCGATCGCGCGGCTTCCCTGATCAGTTCCGCGACGGCTTCGGGCTGCGAGACCATCACGACATGTGACGCCCCCTTGATCACGACCGTTCGCTTCGAGCCGGCACGCTCGGCCATGAAGCCGAGCGCCTGGGCCGGGATGTTCTTGTCGCCGTCGCCGTAGATGAAGAAGGAGGGCAGCGATTTCCAGGCCGGCTGGCCGGATTTCTCGGTCAAGGCGCCTTCGGTGATCGGGCGCTGGCCTGCCGCCATCAGCGCGGCCGCCCCGGCCGGAACGTCATGAGCGAACTGGGCGTGGAACTTCGCCTGGTCGATATAGAGGTCGACGCCGCCGTCGGTGAGCTTGACCGGAGGCACGAGCGCCTCGCCGAGTGTCCCGCCGGGGAACTTGCCCGCGAGATCGGCCGCCGCCTCGCCGGCGTCAGGCGCGAAGGCCGCGACAAAGACCAGTGACTTGACGTTTTCGTGCCCCTTGGCTGCATTTGTGATGACCTGACCGCCATAGGAATGGCCGACCAGTATCACTGGACCCTCGATGCTCTTGATGACGTCGGATACGACCCGCGCGTCACCTGACAGGCTGCGGAGCGGATTGGCGATCGCGACCGTCGGGTAACCTTCCTTCTGAAGATGCGCGATAACGCCATTCCAGCTTGACGAGTCAGCGAAAGCGCCATGGACAAGGACGATCATAGGCTTGGCAGGCTGCGCCATTGCGCCGCCAGAGATAAGCGCGGTCGCGACGGCGACTGTCGCTGCGAGGTTGGGCATGACTTTTTCCTTTCTCGGGATAGACGCGCTCAGGCGCGGTCAGGCTGAAGTCGTCTACGTTGCAACGCCCGGGTTGTGTCTCGGCGAGCCGGTCGTCCCGCCGGCCATTCGTGCGTTGTGGTTGATGGGAACGGCTCGGCTACGTCGTTGGACTCTAGCGGCAGCCCTACGCGACTGCGTGGCAGATCTTGCTGCGGGAACATCGGTACTGCGGTTTGGTGTGCCTCGGCCAGATCGGGCTCGTCTCCAGCGTCGTCCGCCGTCACCACTCCCGGGCAAATCGCGCCACCGTCGATGCTGGGCGCTAGAGGTGCCGACCGAGGAAAACCCCGATTAGCTGAGCAATCTCACCGGCATGTGTCTCAAGCGCAAAGTGCCCGGTGTCGAGCAGATGAACTTCGGCGTCCGGCAGGTCGCGCTTATAGGCCTCGGCGCCAGCCGGGATGAACGCCGGATCGTGCCGGCCCCAGACCGCAAGTAGAGGCGGTTGATGATCACGAAAATACGCCTGGAACTCGGGATAGCGCTCCAGATTGGTGCGATAGTCTCGTATGAGATCGAGCTGGATGTCTTCGGCTCCTGGCCTGGCCATCAAAGCGATGTCGAGCGTGTATCCGTCGGGGCCGAGGCGGCGCGGATCGGCGCCGGTGCGATACTGCCAGTTCTCGATCACATCGGCGGACAGCGATGCCCTGCAGGCCTCGCGGTTCTCCGCGCTGTCGTCGTGCCAATAGGCTTGCCACGGTCCCCACTCGTTGCTGAAGCCGTCCAGATAGGCGTTGCCATTCTGGCTGATCAGCGCCGTCACGCGGTCGGGATGCGCGGCCGCCAGCCTGTATCCGACGGGCGCGCCATAGTCAAAAACATAGAGCGCATAGCGGTCGAGCTTCAGGGCTTGCGTGAAGCCCTCGATAACTTTGGCCAGATTGTCGAAGGTGTAGTCGAATTCGCCACGCGCGGGAGCCTTCGTACGGCCAAAACCTGGCAGATCCGGCGCGATCACGCGGTAGCTGTCGGCAAGCAGCGGCATGAGCTCGCGGAACATGTGGCTGGACGTCGGAAAGCCGTGAAGCAGGAGAACCGTCGGCGCCGTCTTAGCACCGGCCTCTCTGTAAAAGACATCAACATCCCCGACCTTCTGGGACTTGTAGCTAACCGTCATCGCCGCCTCCAACCGATTGGCGCCGTATGGGTCCGGCCCAACGACTTCAGAGCATAAATACTACCGATCGGTCGTTTGTAAAGGGGGAAGCAATCTGCTAGGCTTGTTACGGTATCGCACTCGCTCTTGCGGCAACGGCGCAGCCCGTTATCCAGGCAGGATCATGAAGGTCACGAAGGATGAGATCGTCGCCGCCGCGCGGCAGTTGTTTCGCGAGAAGGGATACGCCGGCGCCTCGATGCAGGACCTTGCCAGTCTCGTCGGCTTGCGAAAGGCGTCCCTCTACATGCGCTTTCCGAACAAGGAGGCGCTCGTGCCCGAGGTCCTTGCGCTGACGCTCCGGGAGACTTTTCCCGACGAGCAGCTCATTTCGGGTCCCTGGCAGGTCGCATATGAAGCCGCTATCGGGGGAATTGCTGCCAATCTCTCGACAGGCAAGCGCTGCGTCGGCTTGCACCTTGCCTATGGCGTCGGTGACGACACTCCCGTTGCGAAGGAGGCTGTCCGGGACTTCTTCCAGTCGCTGCGAGCTTTCTTGAGCGACATTCTGGCCAGAGCCATGCCTCGGGAAACCGCCGACACAGTCGCTGCCGATGCGCTCATTCGATTGGAAGGCGCGACGCTGCTGATCACGGTCTTCGATGATACCGAGTCGATGCAACGGACCGCGCGAGCCGTGATCAGAGACGCGACGGACGCGGCGCGTGCGGCGCAATGAGACGTAGCGCTTGTCTTGGATGCCCAAAAGGCACGCGAAGAGTGCCAATTCCTGCGCGGCCGACTCATCGCCGCTTACGAGCGAAGCGCTCAAAGCCGGTCCAGCTCGGTGGGAACGAACCTGCTGCCGTTAGCAAGCGAGGCGCTGCTCGACCGAACCTCGATGAATACCTGGGAAGATGCCGGCGTCATCGCCAGGGTCAACGCCATCGGAAAGTCGCGCATCGTGAGGGCCGGGCTCTGGACCAGCGTCTGCATCATCGGCCCTGCCCCCTCGGCGCTGGACCAAAGGTTTCAAGGTCTACGTCATCGCCGACGCCTGCGGCGACGTCTCGGACGAGGCGCATGAGCACGCCATCGCCGGTTGGGCGCAGTTGGTGTTCTAAACGCTGGGCGTCCGCACACGAGTTTTTCGCTGCCAATGCGCTCATCCGATCGGAGGGCGCGACACTGCTTATCACAGTCTTCGACGATAGGCGTTGGCGTCAGCCTAGGCTTCGGCCGGCTTCCGCCCGCATCTTGGCATCCGCTCGCTGGCGTTTCGCGGCGTCTTCAAGCTCCCTCACCAATGTCAGGACCGAGCTAATCGTGATGCTGCCGTCCCCGATCCCATTCCCGATTGTCGCGACGGTCGAGACAGTCGTCGCGTCGCACCCTCCGGCGTGGCAGGTCAAAATCAGAACTTGAGGCCGGCACCGCGAACCTTCGGCGGCGCGATGTGAAAATCTGCGACAAACCGGAAGGAGCTCTTGCGCTCGATTGATTCGGTAATCAGCCTCGGGATCAGCGCTGCGCGTTCGCAGCATGGTTTTTGGGAGTTGAACAGTGGTGAGTTTTCCGGTTCTCGTTCGCATGGACAGTGGATCGCTCGAAGACGTGATGGCGGTGGCGAGGCAGTGGTTCCCGAGCGTTGCGCCTCACGACATCCCGGCTGCGCTGGCTCTGGGCTTTGGCTTCGGTTCGACCAAGGAGATGCAGGTTGAGCTGGACCAGTTCGGGGGAGTCGCATGGGACGGGGTTGATCGCGGCATGGGCGCATTCATTGCTAGCCAGGGCGAAACCGCGCCGAAGCGATTGATGCATCGGCTTCTGGCACCTCAGTTCGTTGATCATCAGTCGCTGGCCGACAGATGGCACGCGCGCAGTCTCGATGATTGCGACGAGAGGGCCACTACCCGGCGCACTATCCTGCTCGCCTCAGCGTGTACTCCAGGTGCGCCGACAAACGAGGCATTGCCTCTCGGTGCGGATTGCCCTGATGGACGTCTGTACGAGATCGAAATTTCATCAGCCGACGGCGGACTTGTGTTCCGTTGTGGAGTTCATGCTCGAAGCGAGGCGCTGGCGCTACAGCTCGGTGGACGGCAGCTCGGCCAATGCTGGCAGGCGGTGCAGGTAGGGCTGGGCCTTGGCCCCTCGCCCTTTCCAATTCACACCGTTGACAAGATCGAAGTCAACTCGAAGCACATTTGGGAATTCGGCCTCGAGTATCTCACGCTCGGCGAAAGCCTGATGCATCATGCCACTAATCGTGCGCGAGGAAAGCGAATGCTTGTCACGACAGCCAGACTGCGCGAATTGGGCCGGCTTCTCATAAGCACCGATCCTGCCGCCCGCTCGCTCTGGTCAGACAACGCCCCTGCCTCGTTCAGCCTCAGGTGGATTAGTCAGGCGAGTTCTGGCCGGACCAGTACACAGATCTCACCATGGCCTACCTGCCGAAAATCGGGTCGCGGATTGTCGGAAACGACCCGCGAGGTGCTGCAGGTGATGGCGGTGCAACGTGGCTGTAACGTTCGAACAGGTCGACTTGATGGTCGTTTCGCAGAATGTTGCGATCCGCCCGGGTCGGCGACATTACGAGCGCTGCTGCGACAGAACCCGATGTCAGCGGTCATCGATATTGCCCCTCTGACGACCTACCTCAGAGCGTTGGGCCTTCCGTCACTTGCACAACGGGTCCAGCACCAAGCTGGTGTTCAGCGGGCCTGAAGTGCGCTAGGTCCGGACATTGAGGACATCGCCGGCAGGCGGACGTTCACAGTTCCTCCCCGGAGCGACCGCTCACGACCTAAGCTGATCATTGTCTGAGAGGCGGCGGTTATTCGCGGTGCGCCATATGCTCGTCGTTAAATCTGAGCGGAAGGCGGGCGTTGCGTGGAATGCTCTGAGACTCTTGCAGCCCCATAGCGAGACCTTAGTGGCCCCGCAGCCGAAAGCCGGCCGAGGCGCGAGACGTAGTTGTCGCCTGCCGCCTGCAGCGCCTCGGCATCAGCTCGCCGGGCGTCATAGACCAGGAAAGGCTCAGCCCAGGTTAGGTCGCAGCGATAGGCGGTAGCCTCCAACGGGCGCAGCAGTTCGCGCAAGGGGAAGCGGTTGGCGCCTTCGGGCGCATAGGCTGTCTCGACGTTCCCGGCGGTTGCCACGATCAATAGGGGCTTGCCGGCGAGCTTCGCGCCTTCCGCCTCATAGGCGACGTAGAACATCCGCGTCAGGACAGCGTCCTGCCAGGCCTTTAGCAGCGGCGGCGTCGAATACCACTGCACCGGGAACTGCAGCACGATGCGGTCGGCGGCAACGAGCCTGGTGACCTCCGCATCGGCGTCGAAGCGCCCATCCGGGTAGAGCGCCTGCATGTCGACGATCTCGGCTTCTGGCAGGGTGGCGGCCGCGTCGATAAGCGCGCGATTGGCCCGCGAGTCGGCGAAATGCGGGTGGAACAGCAGGATCAGGGTCTTGGTCACGGCATCCTCCTTCAGGGAACAAGCGAAGCATGACGGCTGCGATAAAATCACTCCAATGGATGTTCGATATAACGTATCATTCATTTCATGAATTTGCGGTCGATCGATCTCAACCTGCTCGTGGTGCTCGATGCCCTTCTTGATGAGGCGCATGTCTCGCGCGCAGCCGAGCGGATCGGCTTGTCGCAGCCGGCCATGTCGAGTGCGCTGGAGCGCTGCCGCCATCTCTTTGCGGACAGGCTGCTGGAGCGCGGAGCCGGCGGGATGGTGCTGACACCTAAGGCCCAGGCGCTCGCTGCCCCCGTCAAGGAAGTCCTTGCCGGCATGGCGGCGCTGCTCGACAGGAGCGAGCCGGAGTTGGCCACTATCCGCCGAACGGTTCGTGTCGTCATGGCCGATCTTCCGGCCGTCGCGACTGGCCCGGCGCTGCAACGCCGGTTGGCACAGACGGCGCCCAGTATCACCGTCGCGATCATGCCTTGGCATGGCGCAGCCGCGGCGCTGGACGGGCTCGGGCGCGGGAGCATCGATCTTGCCGTTTCGGTCTTCCCCAAGGTCGATCCGGATTTCACCCGACGCGAACTCTTGCAGGAGCGCTATCGAGTCGCGATGCGGCGGGACCACCCGGCTGCCGATACCTTCGATCTCGACCGTTGGCTCGCCTATCCGCACGTGCTGGTCTCAGGGCGCGGCGATACCCATGGCCCGCTGGATGAGGCGCTGGCGCGGATCAACCGCGTCCGCCAGGTCGGCATGGTGGTGCCGAGCTTCATCATGGCGCTGCCACTGCTGGCCGAGTCTGACATGATCGGGCTGCTGCCAAGCCGCTGCCTGCCGGAGCGCGTGAGGAGTGAGATTGTCGCTTTCGAGCCGCCGATCGCCGTCGAAGGCTTTGCACTGCACAGCGCCTGGCACAAGCGCCGCGCGGCGGATCCAGCGGTGCAGCATGTTGCGAGGCTGATCGAGGAGCTGGTCTCGGCCCTGCCGGGCTGAGAATATGATGCTCATTAGGCCTTGTCGTTCCTGGCGGCCGTGAAGCGCCAGGACGCAACGTCGTCTGCCAGCCGATTATCGGACATTCCGCTCAAGTGGCGACAGGCGGCGGTCTCTGAGCCCGCACGGCTGCCTCACCGTCGCCAAACGCGGAGAGCACTGCCGCCTGCAATTCTCCAATCGATCTAGATCGATCCAACATGTGGCGCACGATGAAGCCACCTAGGCGCGCCTTTGCGGCTGTCTCGTCGCTGTCCCTCACGTAGGCGGTGTTGGCCAAAGCGCTCCATACCCGAGCGTGAATGGCTGCGGCGACGAGAAGGTCCTGCGAATTCAAGACGCCAGGAAATCGAAACAAGGTAGTGAGCATAGGCGGCGCTTAGTTGCATCATGTCGCACAACGCTTTCGCGACGAGAAGGTTCTCTGAACAGGAGCGGATATGACGAGACGTGTGCGCCGGAACCACAGCCCGGCTTTCAAGGCGAAGGTGGCGTTGGCTGCCATCAAGGGCGAGAAGACGCTGGCCGACCTGGCGCAGCAGTTCGACGTCCACCCCAACCAGATCACACAGTGGCGCAGCAAGCTTCTTGACGGGACTGCCGGCGTCTTTGGGGGCCGAGGCGAAGTCGGAATCCACCGCGCCCTCGATTGACGTGAAGACGCTGCATGCGAAGATTGGGGAACTGGCGCTGGAGAATGATTTTTTGTCCGGCGCGCTCGGCAAGGCCGGCCTTCTGAGCGCAAAGCGATGATCGACCGCGCGCATGATCTGCCCCTGAACCGGCAGGCGAAGGTGCTCGGGATCAGCCCGCGCAGCGTCTATTATCTGCCCCGCGCGGTTCCTGCCGCCGATCTGGCGCTGATGCGCGCGATCGACGCGCTGCATCTGGAATACCCCTTCGCCGGCATCCGCATGCTGCAAGGCCTGCTGCGGGCCGATGGCCATAAGGCTGGACGTCTTCACGTCGCCACGCTGATGAAGCGCATGGGGATTGAGGCGCTCTATCCCCGGCCGAACACCTCGAAGCCGGCGCCAGGGCACAAGATCTTCCCCTATCTGCTGCGCAAGCTGCCGATGACGCGTCCCAACCAGGTCTGGGCGATGGACATCACCTACATCCCGATGGCGCGGGGCTTTGTCTACCTGACGGCCGTCATCGACTGGTTCAGCCGCAAGGTCCTGGCCTGGCGGCTCTCGATCACCATGGACGTCGCCTTCTGCATTGAGGCCGTCGAGGAGGCGATGGCGCGCTTCGGCAAGCCGGAGATCTTCAATACCGACCAGGGCTCGCAGTTCACCAGCCGCAAGTTCACCGCCCTGCTGATCGGCGCGGGCATCAGGATCAGCATGGACGGCAAGGGCGCCTGGCGCGACAACGTCTTCGTCGAGCGCATCTGGAAATCGGTCAAATACGAGGAGGTCTACCTGCGCGCCTACGCCAGCGTGTCAGACGCGCGCGCCTCGATCGGCCGGTATCTGGGCTTCTACAACGGCCGGAGGCCTCACCAGAGCCTGGGACGGCAGACGCCCGATCAGGCCTACTTCAATGCGCTGCAGCCAATCCCGGTTGCAGCATAACAAGGGCCGAAATCCACTTAGCGACAGCCCCAAAACTGTTCAGATAAACCGAGCCAGCTCTAGAATCCCGGCGCAGTTCATGATCGAAGCTTTCGTCCGTTTTGTCCTGGCGCAGAGATAGCTGTTCGGTTGAAAGTCATGGTCGAGCTGATGCGCTGCCTTCAGGGCCTGCGACCTGAGGCATCGAAAATCACTTCGAACCGGCGGGCAGGCATGACCTCCGCGAAGTAGTATGCTTCGGCCTCCTGCCATTGGCGTTCCCAAGGACCAATGGCTCCCTCCCTCATCAGCAGGCGCTCTTCGCGCAGCTCGTCTGCCAGTGTGACCATGACTTTGCAGTCGATCAGGTCGGCAAGCTCCGGCCGCGCCGCGTAAACGCCTTCGAGAATGATGATGGGCCGCGGCGCCAGCGTGGTCGCCGTCGAGCGCAAGCGGCCGTCGAAGGCGTCCCAGTCGAAGGCACGCCAAGCAGCATCGTCTCCTTGTCGGGCAGCGTCCAGAACGGCGCGCTGGCGGGTCCAGTCGATACAGTCGGCAGCGCGTTGTGCCGGCGAGTCCGAGCGGATCTCGATGCCGCCGGCGAAAAAGTCATCGCTCTCGATAACGGACGCTTGGAGTGGCTCAGCAATCGTCGCGGACAGGGTCGACTTGCCGACGCCGCTGCGCCCATCGATCGCCACGACATAGGAACGTCGTGTCTGTGAAGCCCAGAGCTCAAGGCACTTACCGAGTTGGAGAGCATCAGAGAATTGGATCGACATCGGCGGGCCCGGTAGGCGTTGATCAGTGAGCTGTATTGCCGTCGGCTACGGTTTGCCATGGCAGATGCCGGAGCGACAGGCGCGTAACACGAACCAAGTCGGGCCTATGTCGTGCTGTCGAATTCAGCGGTGATCCAGGTCTTGAAGGCAGCCATGGCGTTGGTCTCAGTCCGGGATTTGAGGCGCGTGAGCCAGTAAGTGCCCGTCAGCACGCCGAGGTCGAACGGTTGGACAATCCGGCCGGCTGCGATGTCGCGGGTGAACATCGCAGCTGGCACGAGCGCGACGCCGAGGCCTTGTGCAGCGGCATCAACCAGAGCGAGAGAGTTGTCGAAGATCCAGCCACGGGCGACGGGCGGGGTTAGCTCAGCCGCGCGAAACCAGAGCGGCCATTCGTCCTGGCGATATGAGCGCAGCAAGTGGTGCGTCAGCAGATCGGCAGGCTCACGGATCAAGTTAGCGCTCCGCGGGCTGCAGACAGGCGTCAGAGGGGCCTGCGTCAGCGCGATTGCTTCGGTTCCGTGCCAGGCACCGTCCCCGAACCGTATGAAGAGATCAAGTCCGTCGAGCAGCGTGTCGGCCCGGTTGTTGTTGGTCTTGATCCGGACGTCGATATTCGGATGGAGCTGAGCGAACTCTTGCAAACGGGGCAAAAGCCATCCCAGCGCGAAGCTCCCCAGGACACCGATGGTGATCATCTCCGCGGTGCCACCTGCGCGCATTTGATGCAGCTTCTCACTGACGCGTCGCAAGGCATCAGTCAGCACCGGCAACAGCGCCTGCGCCTCCTCGGTCAAAGCGATGCCGCGGGGCAGGCGTTCGAAGAGGGGAAAGCCCAGGTCCTTTTCCAGCAATTTGATTTGATGGCTAATCGCCGTCTGTCCGACGTGGAGCTCCATGCCGGCCTTGGTCAGGCTACCGAGCCGCGCGGCCGCCTCGAAGGCGCGAAGAGCGTTCAGAGGCAATCGTGAGACATCCATGATCAAACCCAAGGCCCAATTTGGCTCATATCAGAGCTGAGCAGCGATCATTTGGCTAGGGCCTGGCAGTTAGATAGCCCTGCAGCTCTTGACAAGGATGAGAGCGATGACATTGACGAAAGTGAACTTGTGGGCGCCCGATCGGCGTTCTCTTTTGCTCGCCGGCGGATTCTCGGTTTTGGCTGCTGGACGCAACTTAGCAGCAGCGGCCGACGCACTCGACCTTCGGGCTCTCGAAACCCGGATTAGATGCCGGCTCGGCGTTTTCGCCACGTTCCAGGATCGACGCGTCGGTTGGCGCTCCACCGAACGGTTCGCATTCTGCTCGACCTTCAAGCTGTTCCTTGCAGCCTATGTGATGCAGTCCGTCCAGGAAGGGCGCGACCGCCTCGACCGGCCGGTTGTCATCACGGCTGCCGACATGGTGCCGCACGGCCCAGTGACGCAGCCGGCGGTGGGCCGAACTTTGACGATCGAAGAGTTGTGCAAGGCGACCGTCGACATCAGCGATAACCCGGCAGCCAATATCCTTATTCGGGAGATGGGCGGACTTGCCGCTTTCGGCCGTTGGTATCGCAGCATCGGGGATGAGGTCACGCGGGTCGATCGGATGGAGACCGATCTTAACAGCGCCTTACCAGGAGATCTGCGCGACACCACGACGGCGGAGCAGTACGTCGCCAATCTCGATCGCGTCTTGCGCGGTAACCTCCTCACTCCAGCACATCTGAGCTTGCTCAATCGCTGGATCACGCAGACCCCAACTGGCCAGGGTCGGATCAAGGCAGGTGTTCCCGCGGGTTACACGGTCGGTCACAAGACCGGCACGGGCGCGAGAAAAACCCACAACGACATCGGCATCATGTGGGCGCCGCAGGGAGCATCGGCGTTGATCAGCGTCTTCTGCACAGGGGCAGTCGAAGCTTCGCCCGAGACGGTTGATGCCGCAATCGCCAACGCGACGCGCCAGGCAGTGGCAGCTCTCGGATTTGGGCGCGACTAAGCACTCGGGAGAGGGGCGGTCGGAACGTGAGTGATGCTCCAGCCGGCGACTGCCGAGCTGGGTCAGCAGGTTTCCGGTGGGGTTGGGCCCCGGATGCGCAGCACGGTGAAGGAGAGGTTCTGATCACTCTCCGCCGCAGCTCAACGTCCGCGCCTTTGTGGCAGGCGCGGCGAGGCCCTTGCGCGCGCCGTGAGAGCTCGGGAAACGTCGGGCGGGCCGACGCGCGGGATCTCGCAGGCCTGTGAGAACGATGCGATCGAAACCGCTCTTTTAGCGGTAGCGGCTAATGCCAGCCCATTACAAGCAGACCAACGTCGTTGTCGGTGAATGGATCTCGCTTTCGTGCTCCTACATGGCGAAGCAGAAGACGCGAAGCCGGTAGGCGTATATCGGGCAAGTGAGCGCCCGAACCGCCCTACTCTCTTCCGGGTTTGACGCGGCAAGTTGGGTCAGCAAGGCTCCCCCCAGCCTGGCGTGATACGCCCAAGTAGATGAGATATTGGCTGGGACACTAGGACCCCCAGCCAATTTGCGGTTCTCGGCTAAGTCACTGATTTCACTTGTCGCTTGACACATCGCGACCAAGCGTTGTGCTACACCTTTGCGCCATAGCTTGGCAACTCACATCGGCAGCTTCTTCGCTATCTCGAACGGCACGGGCCGGCCGGTCTTCAGCTGGATGACCGTCGATCGCTTGCGCAGGGATCCAACCGGCGCGACATCGCTGACGCGGGTCTTGACCAGGTCAAACCCTCGCAACTTCGCATCGAGCGCGCCGTTGAACATGGCGAGGTTCCGGACCCGTTTAGACATCTTCAACTGCTGACGAATGGCCCAGACACGGTTCGGCTTAAGCGGAGCTTTTGGTCCGATCAGCCGCCCGGCGTTCGACGGGCGTCTTGGCGCGATGAAGAGATCTGACTGGCGCATGGCTAACCTCCTGGGAGGTCGCCTCCCAGCCGAACGCCAGTCTACTCCGGTCAATGCCGACTGGCGCCAGGAGCGGTCATGAGCACTGCACCCGCAAGTCGCCCTTCTGCGCTATCTGACGGTTCCTGGCCGCTGTGGCCTGCTTGCTCGATAACGCGGTTAGAAGGCGTTGCGCCAAGGTTCGGGTCCGACGAAGCCGCCTGTCTAGCCCACGACCGCATTCGCAATACGCAATGTCTGGTCGACGAAGCCGAGCAACTCCTGCTGATCGAGCGGCGGCTCTTGCATCCCGCGTGGATCCTCGCCGTGGTGATAGTCCTGCGTGTAGTCGTTGATCCTATCGAGTTCCTCGTAACGGGCGGCAGCGGGATGGTCGGCTCCCCCTCCTCTGATCTTGCCGAGGATCCCGCCGAGATTGTCCGCCGGAGCGAAGCTCGCCGGGTAGAGATCACGCATCTTCGTCTCTAAGACCACCCGCAGTTTCTTGATAATATCGCGCGGCTCACCCTGCCCGAGGTTGCGGTAGGCCAGAAGATCGTCGAGCTCGCTCTGCGCCCTGCCCCTACAGGCGTTGCCGAGATCGAACTCTGTCAGCCGCGTGCCCGTCGCCGGATGGTAGTCCAGCTGCGCGGCTGACCGTTCCGCGGGCGGCGATTTGTCCCACAGGCTCTTCAAGAAGGCTGCGTCGTGTGAGAGCACGATGACTTGGGCACCACGGCGGGCCACCGCCATGATCTCATGGATCGTGTTGCGACGCCGATAGGAATCCTGACTGTTAAAGGGGTCGTCGAAGACGACCACGCGCTCGGCGATATCTGCCTCGCGTTCCAGCTCCGCGAGGAAGAAGGCCATCGCCAGCGTCGTCCGGTCGCCCGCACTCAGCGTGTTCTTGAAGCTCTGACGATCGTCGCTCGTCCGGCCGTCGCCCAAAGCCACCTCGACGTTATCGATCCGCAGTCGGTAGGTGCAGGTCGCAAGGCCGCCAGGATAGGCGTGATCGACGTCAGCGATCTCGAAGCCGGCGTTGAACAGATGCAGGAAGTGGTTGATGCGTTGCTCATAAGGTTTGACGACTTGGCGACAATGCTCCTCCAGCTGCGCGCGCACGGCTGCTTTCTCGGCATTGTTCGCCGTCCGCGCTTCTACTGCCTCGCGCCACGCTCGGCTCGCGCTGACCCCTTCCGGACCATGCCGGCGAGCCACCCGTTCCAAATCGCTGATCGCCCGGCGCAAGACGGCCTCATCCGCAGCCACCGTTCGCGCGCGGGTCGCCTCAATAGTGACGTTAGCCCGATCGACGGCCCGGTTGTAGGCCGCTAGCTGGCCTCGCATCGCATCGATCTCCTCAGCGATCTCGGCGATGTCCCCCTCCCGATCAACGACCTCGAGCGGCCGGGCCGCTTTGCGCTCCACAAGGCTTCGCAGTTTATGATGGACGCTCAAATAGGCGTCCCGCAACTGGGCCAAAGCGGGCAAATCCTCGCCTAAGTCGCAATGCTGGTCCCAGAATTGGCGAGCTGCGGCATTCGCGATCGCCGACGCCCTAAGCTCGGCAAAGACCTCGGCTCCGAACTGCAGATCGATGTGTTGTCCGAGCGTCTCGATTTCATCTCGCAGGCCGCGATAAGCCTCTCCGAACAACGCCCGATAGGATTGAACCAGAGGCAGCCCACCGACACCGTCCCGGGCACAGAAAGGGCATTCGTCCTCGTCCGTCAAATGACGAAGCCCATGCTCGAGCCAGCGCTCGCCGTCGTCGCCGAACTTGTGACGCGCCAGATGCGCGCCGACGCGCTGCTCGACCGCCGGGTCGGCCCCGTCGATTGTGCAGCCCATCATTTCTCCCAAGTGCGCTGGCAACGTCGGGAGCGTCACCGCCTGCAGGCCTGCGCGCTCCCGGATCTGTGTCGACTGCTGCTGCGAGGCCAGCGCGGCACGTGCGTCGGTAAGTTTGGCGGCCAGTTCGTCATCCGCTGGCAGCTGGTCGAAGGCCTGGGCCGCGAGGCCGGCAGCTATCGGCTCCAGCCTGCGTTCGGCGGCGGTCGCGGCTTGCGTGAGCACTCTCGCCGCTTCGCCCAGCCGCGCCTCCTCCCGCGCTAGACCTACGCCATTCCGGCCGACGACGACGCGATACAAATTCCGCCTATTGGCGACGTCGACTAGGTCGCCGCTGTGGACATTCTCCGCGACGAAGGTCCCATCGAAGATTGAGAGCTTCGGCTCAGGTCCCGGCCAGGCGCCGTTTTGGAACGTCCGCTGTGCGCCGGACCATAGCAAGTTCACCTGCTGCGCCGCGTCTACGCCGAGCGTCTTGCGGCCTATAACCAGCGCCGGTTCGTTCCGCTCCAAGGATCTTAGCACCGCGCACAAGGTCGTCTTGCCGAAGCCGTTCGGCCCGAAGATGAACGCGTGACGAGACAGCTGAGGATTCGGCTGGGCGGCCGAACTCCCAAAAAATGTCCGACGTTACGGATGCCGATTATTCTTTGAAGCATTTGGCCCTCCCGCCGCTACCTTAGCGCGCGGCGCGAGCCACATGCCAGCCGGTGGAGGCGGACCTCGCAACTGAGGCGCCCACGCTGGCCCCCGAGATCACGCGGATGGCACGCCGCTAGAGAACCCAAGCAAGTTGTGCCGACGATCTTATCCCTCAATCGACGAACCCCGGCAACAAGTCCTCGATGTCGTATTCCTGACGTGCAGAGTTCCAAGCGCTCATCGCACGGGTGAAAAAATCCTCCCGATCAGCGGCCATTTTCGCTAATGACGCCATGCGTTTGAAGACACCGCCGCGTTCCGCCAGCGCGTCAAGGACCACCGATCGGGCGCGGTCTCCTTTCAGAGCCGAGTACGTTTGTAGGATGGCGTCAAGCTGCAGAACGCGGCGATTTCCTTCCTTGCTGACCGTTGTTGGATGCGGTTCCAACAGGGGATCCCATGGCTCGGGCCCATCTGGCCCCTTAGGTGGATACCCGGCGAACTGGCGGCTTAGCCTCAGCTGCCGCAAAGCCTTCTGCCAGCGCTGAGGCACTTCGTGCTGGCGAGAAACCACCTTGGCTTCTTCGCTGTTAACGAAAGTCCTGATCTTCTGCCGCCCCGCATTAGCATGCGTTTGTAGGAGTTCCCATATAGGTCCCGTACAATCGGCTGCTGAAAGTAGCGGCGGATGCCCGAAGGCTACAAGCGCATCGTTCAGGCATGGCTTGCGCGGGTACGGGAGAGCCTCGACGATCTGAAGCGTCGACAGACCGATATTCATCGCATCGACCGGGACCGCTTCCGCAAGCTCCGGCGCCATCGGCAGGCCGAGGCGATGCTGGATTACAGCGAGATCTCGCAAGTGCCCAAAGCTGACCTGTTCATGTGGAACAGATGCCGTTGGGTTGTATCCACCTACATCGGCCTGCGGCGGTGAAACGGGTGGTTTGCAGGCCTCGCCGGCCGTCGTCGGCGGAGGTGGTTCAAGCTGGCTGATCTCAGGCTTAGCCTGCTCCTGCGTGACATCAGCTTCGAAATTTCCGTCCGAGTTTACTAATCCCGACGCAGCAGTCTGTGTGGGGCTTGCCCCATCGTCGTAAGGTTCGTCCGCCTTAGCCCCTCCATTATCGCCTTCGCCCTGATCCGCCGACGCCGGGTCATAGAGAACCGGCGATGACCGCCTTCCGGCACTATGCCTAGCGTACAAGGCGCTTTGGTACTCTCGCTGCTCCTTTTCATGCTGTTGAAGCCTCCTCAAAATCTCGTCGTGGTCGGGCGTAAGCTCGTCGGCGGCGATCAGCCCAACACGTCGAGCAGATTGCTCATCTGCGGCTCTCGTACGTTCTCGCTCGATCTCGTCTCGGCTACGGAGGCGCATCCCCGCCGTTTGCGGCGCGGGGGCTGCTAAAGCTGCCTCGGAACGGGTCGGCTCCTCAATAGACGGCCTGCGCGGTCCATTTTCTTCGACCCCTTGACGAGGCTCGGCCGGCAGCTCTCCGGAAGATGCGAGCATTTCCGTGCGGGCGGTGATCGCCGGATCCGGTGCCTCTGGGCTGTGACCGGCCGGGATGCTTGGTAGATTCCGCACAACCTCCAAGAGTGCGCCATTATCGCGCAAGTTAAGGAAAATTTCCAACGTCAACCTCTGGCCAGCGTTCTGGTCCCGGCCCGTGAGAATACCCCGCATCTTGTCGGCCAGTTCGCGCAGGAGGACGCGATCAACGTGCCCGATCTGTTCGGGGGAGAAGCTCCGAACAAGCCGCTCAAATCCAGTTTTATCGACGACAAAAGCGTCCGGAGCATCAAGATTATAGCGGCGCGCCATTGCGGCCATTACTGCGGCCTCGGACAAGCCCTTTACACGTACGCCGGCGAGTATCGCGTCTGCCACGTTGAAGTCGGAGCGCGTACTCAACAACGCTGCAAGCCTATCGCCCGAGAAGGCATAGGTCACCCAACTAGCGGAAAATCGGCGGGTGACGGAAGCAGGCATCGGCCATCCGGCCTGCGCCAGCGCCAGGGAGAGCCAGTAGCAGCGGTCGGCTTTCGTCGACAGCGCATTGTCATCCCCGGCATCAAGCAGCGCACGCCGCTCGGTCTCCCAGTTTGCCTCCGCCTCGCGGAGATTGAACCGGCCAAAGGCCGTACTTGGGATCCCTGCTTATCGGCGAGCCTGACGCCTGGATTGAGGCCATCCTCTCGTTTGCAAGCTTCGGATCAAGGAGGCGGACCCTCAGCCCAGCGCTCGCCAGCAGGAGCACATGGACCTTGGGCTCCTTTCGAACCAGATAGCGGACCGTCTCGATATCGAACTCGTAGTTGAGCGAAGGCCGCAATTTGGACAGGAGCAGGCCAGGAAAGGGCCAGCCCAGCTGGGCTGCGACCACGAGGAGCCAGTAAACCTCGTCAACGATGGCGAACGCGCCAGGCTCCGGGCAATCCGCTGTCTTGGACGTCAACTGTGCTGACGCCGTCCGTGTCGCCGCCGAGCGCGACGCGGCTGCGTGGCGATAGCGCCGATAGTGGCGGTCTCGCAGCGTCTCAATTCGCATCGCGCTTCTGCCGTTTCGCCCACGCCTGCTTGCTCGTCTCGGACATTCGCTTGCGGAAGGCATCTGATCGCGGCTTGGATGCAGAACGGGCCGCGCGAGAAGGACGCGCCATGGCGTGATCGTGCAACCAGAAGGACACGCCGGCCAACATTGCGTCACGAACGGCAAGCTCTCCGACGTCTTGGCACGCAGAGGGCCCAAGCGCATGGCGATCCTTCTCTGACAGCAGAGCCAAGCAGGTGGCCTGGACATCATCGACCACCGCGCGGCCTCTCGGCCCCTCGAGTATCTCGCGCAGGGCAACTCGGACATCTTCAGCGAGATGGGCGATACTCTCGGGCTGGAACAGCTCAGGCGAACCGCCGGGCGACGAGCCATCAAGGCCACCGACAAGTTGGTTGATGAGATCCAGGAACGCGGGGTAGTGCGCGAGCAAGTTTACATCAGAGCTCGCGCGCGCCAGCTCCTGCTCCTCGACGCGGAAACCGCGCACTCTCTCGACCAGCGTTCTGGTGGTTGGCATTGCCATCTCCGGCACGTTCGACACCCGACCTATGATGCCAGAAGAAGATGAAAAATCTACACCCTCGAACTGATCGGCAATGGCACGCGCAGTCTGGCAGTCTGCCCTGGACCGCTGGTTTTTGCCGCTGGAGGGCTTCGAAGCGCAGCTGACCAGCTGCCTACACGTCCAGCTTTGACAGTTACACCCTTCGATGAGGGTTACACGCCATTTCGAAAAGTGTAATTTGCGAGCGCAAGCACGCGAACAACGAGGATGAGCGGCTACGGAGCCATTTCCGCGGGTAAAGCGTCGAAAGAGGAGGCAGCGGAAGCGTGAATATGCAGGGCTCTATCGCCCTACACTCAGATTTCTAGCAATGCACGACAAACAATCGTCGCTGGCATGGGTGCAGCGAGATCGTCAACGGTGACCCGCGCAGCATCGACTTCGTCTCGCCGCACACCTATTCGGCGTGGCAGGTCAGAACCAGAATTTGAGGCAGGCACCGCGAACCTCCGGCGGCGCGATGTGAAAATCTGCGACAGAACGGACGGAGGTAAGTATCCGGCGAGAGCCGCGGGAACTCAGCTTTCGGTCGAGGGACGATCGGCAATCATATCCCTGAGGGTTTCGAGGCCGCGGAACGCAAATGCCATGGCCTGGCGTTCATCCGTGTCATGGATCCAGACGAGGCGTCCTCCGGATCACATGATCGGCGAGTGCCCAGAGCCGATCTTCGGTTTCGCCCAGCACATAGACCGCGAGCATATGGTTAGGAAATTGGCGTCGGCGGCCGTGAGGCGGCGTCCAGGCGATCGGCGCGGACAGTTTGCCAGTTCCACGGCAATGTTTTGGCGAGCCGGACCTGGGATAGCCCCGCGATGCGGGCGAGCACGCCGGCAAGCCAGGCCTGCGGGTCGACGTCGTCTAGATCTAGCTTCGCCTTGGTGATCAGGGTCGCATAGCGGCGGTGCGCTCTGCGCCACGGTCGGAGCCGGCGAAGAGGCATGTGTCCAACGACATTCGGATCCGACCCATTTTCGTCATGAGGAACTGACTTCCATGCCGATCGTCCTTCAGGCGGTTGTGGGTTTGGCCAGTTGCGCGACCAGCGTCGTCGCCGGCGTGAACAGGACCGAGTAGCCGGTGACGATGGCTTCGCGCCAGGCGCAACCGCCAGCTGGGTCTTGCACACGCCCGGCGGGCCCAGGAGGAGCACTGCCTCGCCACTGGCGATGAAGCGGCCCGTCGCGATCTCGCGGATCTGCGCCTTGTCGAGGGACGGCTGGACCCCGAAGTCGAAGCCGGTGACGTCGCGCACGAAGGTGAAGCGGGCAAGGCCGAAGGAGATGTCGATCCGGCGCTGGTCGCGACGCGCGACCTCGCACCCGCAAAGAGCGTCAGCGCCTCCCGGATCGTGAGTTCGCGACGGCCGGCCTCGTTGATCAGGCTGTCGAGTTGATCGCGCAGCGCCGTCAGCTTCAAACGGCCGAGCAAGGCGGTCAAATGATCATGGTCGTTCATCAGAAGCGATGTAATCACCTCCACTCGCGAAATGGCCATATGACTGCTCCTAGGATTGCCCCTAGTACTTCACGTCTTCGCGCCGACACTACAAGGCGGCCCTCGACGGATGGGTACGGAAGGAGCTTTTGCGCTCGATTGATTCGGCAATCAGCCTCGGGATCAGCCCTGCGCGTTCTCAGCATTGCTTAAGGAGCTAAGCAGTGGCGAGTTTTACAGTTTTCAAATGAAATACTTTCGTAAAATATAAAATTAATTTAACATTGTTAATAATAGATACCACAAATTTAAATCAAACTACCAAATTAATCTAGAAGTATGCTATCCCAACTTGAGCTACCGTATCGATCAATAGCGCCCTATCAAGAAAAAGGTTCCGCGCCTCGCAACTTGTCTCAGCGATTACCAAGCAGCCATGACAGGCCGCACCGTGAAGCGTCCGATCCTCAGCTGCGCTAGCCGGCTCGTGATCGGCGCAGACCGGATCGCCCGAGCACAACCTTTGTCTTTCGAGCGCTGCTTCCAGAACTTGACCGAAACGCCGGCTAACTTCGACCAACCCTCCGAGGGTCCCCTGATTTCCCGCCGAAGCGGTGTAGATCAGGATACCGACAGAAGGAACTTCGGCGCCCAAGCTGGGCCCAATATAAATGCGCTCGCGGATCGAGCTCGCAGGATAGCCGCAGTCGATAGCGACCTCGGCGATCAAGGCGTGAGCGAGTGAATGTGCCACCAGATATTCCGGGCGCAGCTGGTCTCGGATTGCACCGTTCGAGATGTTCTCGCCACGCTGACGGCGCTGCTGAACCCACCTATCAGCCCCTGCTTGGATCGACGCGATGCGATCCCGAACTGCGGGTCGAGAGCGCCAGCTCTGCAACACATTCCGGTCGAGCGTTAGGAACAAACCTTCGCCAAACTGTTCGACAGCTGGCAACCACGAGGGCCCCCGAGCAAGGGGAGCGCCACGCACAGCCAAGCCTACATCCTCGAATTCATCAGTAACCACGGGAGACGGCTCGAAACGTGTGAAGCCATAGAGGCACGCCACTTCGCGTAGCCGATGCACAGCTACAAGGGCTGAGATGCCGCGCAAGATCGGCGAGCTCGTTGGGTCCCATTCTGCGCGCGTAAGCGTTTCGGCATGCAAGAGCGCGTCGGTAGCCGCAGTCCCAATGGTGGGTTCGCCGCTAGCCAACACGGCGAACTCTGCTAAGCGCGGGTTCTCGGCTTCGTCGCCCTTTTCGCGAGAACTCCGCATTGCAGCGATTCGCGC
Organism: Bosea sp. OAE506; assembly: GCF_040546595.1. Taxonomy (NCBI): domain Bacteria; kingdom Pseudomonadati; phylum Pseudomonadota; class Alphaproteobacteria; order Hyphomicrobiales; family Alloboseaceae; genus Allobosea; species Allobosea sp. OAE506. Next base: position 3,921,737 of record NZ_JBEPOB010000001.1, read on the forward strand.
CCAGACGTCTTCATCGGGATAGCCTTCCAACGTCGCAGCGATGCGGGAGTTGAAGCGTCGTGCTTGCTTCACGTCTCCGGCTGACTCACAGGCTTGGAGTTCCGACCAGACGCTTGCCACCAGATCGGCTAGCTGGTCGACCGACTCCGGCAGAGAAATAACGCGGGTAATTTGCGGGAAATATGTGTTTGTAGCGCTTCGCGTCAGCAGCCGGAGCATGTGGTTGCAGCCGTTCGGATCTCGACCGTTATCGATCCACGGCCACTCGGCCCGGCAAGGTCCCAAGCGACCCGGCAGAAAGAGGTCGTTTAGCGATAACGACGCTCCGCATTCGCAGTAGACGCGGGTCTGCCGAGGATCGCCGGAGGTGCCTCCGTCTTCAAGCCACAACGGTTCCTGGCAACTCGACCGATCGGAAGTATCCTGGTGCACCACCCGCCGCCAGTCCACATCTTGCAGATGGCCGTCCTCGCAGCCGCACACGAAGCGGATCGGCGAAATCTGCCGGCGTTTGCCGTCGTCGCCTCGGTGCTCAAGCCTTTTTGGTGCATCAAGTTGTTGGAAGCGCACGAGCCGCCGACGATTGGGGGGATCACCCGCAATGGCATCGCAAGCGAACCAGCGTGGGAAGATCGTTGCCCTAATCTTCGGAGAAGTTCTCCGCGGATCGCGCAGGTTAAGCGGAGGGGTTCTCAATTGCGGATCGCCGCTCGTTGCCAACCGGCTGTCCCCTTCGAGACGCAGCCGCAAGAGGCGTGACAACCGAGGCTCCTCGATCAGCCGAAAGGCGTCGCGCCGCTGATCCCAATGGTCCAGACCCAGCACCAAGACCGATCGATCCGGCAGATCGAGCATCGCGCCAGGACCGTAGTAGCCGACGAGCTGGCTCAGGCGAATTTCGTTCTCGGCCATCCTCGAACCCTCAGGTGATTGTGTTGCCAAAGGGGTCGAGGATCTCGACCGATGAGACGTGCTCAACGTCGCGCATGGAGCGCGACGCTTTGAACCGCTCGTAATCCGGACCGCTCGCTCTCAAGAGAGGCGATAACGGATCGCGCACGAGTGCTTCGCCCATAGGGTAGCCATAGAACAGGCGTCCGCCATTCTGCGTAGCGTCCGCGGCGAGGTCGATCCACGTTTGGACTAGGGCCTCGACATGGGCGCGCAGCGCCGCGTGCCCGCCGACCACCGGCATCGCACTCGCGCGACGCATCACCTCATCGGCGATAATGGGCTTCAGGTACGCGTAGTTTCCGACTGCTCGCGGCGGCGCTCTCTCCAGAGAGATGCGGCTCGAGGTGACGGGCGAGCGACACGATTGCCGGCGCCAAAGCACGATCAATGGCGCGTGCAGCCCAAGGCGTCACGCTGGTGGCCTCAACGGTTCGGTAGAATGAGGCGTGGAACTGCCGAAAGCCTTCGTAGTGGAGGCGGTCGCGAGCTTTGTGGACGTTAAGGAGGGCGAGGACGAGACCCGGACGATCGGCGATGCGGCCGACGCGGCTGGTCGCCTGAATGTATTCGGCCGATGACTTGGGCTGCCCTTGAACCACCATCAATCCCAGCCGGCCGATATCGAGGCCAACCGAGATCATGTTGGTTGCGAGCGCGACGTCGACGCCGTTCGGGGCGAGGGCCGACCGCGCAAGGGCGTCTTTGGCGGCAGCGACCTTGTCGGTGCTTTCTCGCGACGTGAGTTCAAGCACGTCCCGCAGGGCGCGGTTATCGAATGGCTGATCATTCGGATCCGCCCGACGGCGGCGCGTGCCGTAGTCGGCGAGTTTGGTCCTCACCTCGTCCTCGACGATCCGCCTGGCGCCCCCGAGCTCCCGCAGCGCGTTGAAGTAGCAGAGGGCCGTGAGGTATGGGTCGACGGCGTCTCCCACGGGCATGTCCTTGGCGCCGGCCGCGAGCAAGGTGGTCAAAGCTCTAAGGAAGAGGAGCTTCGGTCCTTTGCCAGGCGCTGCGAGCCCGACGTAGAGGCGGCCGGGTGCTCCATGAATTGGAGTTGTGCAGGCAAAGAAAGAGTCGCGCCTATTCGGTCCTGGCGGGGGGAAGACCGCCGTACGCGGGCGATCAAACAGAGCCTTAATTTGCGTCTCCGCCCGACGGACCGTGGCCGTGCTGGCGACGATCTTGGGTCTCACCGTCTGTTCACCGTGCTTGCGCGACGACAGGCGGTCGAGCGCAAGCTCGTAAAGCGCTGCGACGGTGCCGAGCGGTCCGCTGATTAGATGCAGCTCGTCCTGGATGATCAATGTGGGCGGCAGGAGTCGCGCGCTGCCGAACAGTTTGCGCCCTACGCCAGGCTCGGCGGCGCCATAGAACCCGTTGTCATCCTCGCGATCGACATGGTCGAAGAAGGCGCCCACGTTGGCGAGGAACGGCAAGCCGGCGAACTTGTCGACGGTCGCAATCAGGAAGGCTGGGAGCCGCCGATAGATCGCTTCGTCGACGGTCAGAACTGGGAGTGGCTTGCCTGACCCGAAAGCGCAGCGTGAGTTCGCGCAGCCGATTTCCATGTTCTTGGGCGCGAGGTCGCTTGGCGTGCAGCGAAAACTGTCGACGGTGAATGGCTCCGCACACCAGGGGCATTGCTTGATCGGCGCGGGGGCTCCACCCCGGCCGTTGCGGTAGCGACGAATGCGGCCGATCGCTGTTTCAGGACCAGCTTGCTTCTTCGTCCCAAGCCTGTTCGGCGTTGCTGCCGACCCGACCCATAGGCCGATCTCGATGGGCCAGTCTCCCAATGTCCTCCGCTCGCCCTCCTTCCAGATGGGCTCGTCGCGCATGAGCTCAAGCGCGCAGATGACTCCTGCTGCGCGGGTAAGCTGATCGAGCGTGAGCAGCCGCAAGGTGTAACGCATCAGCACCGCGACCCCGGCGCCGAGCTTGCCGCTGTTCGTGATGCGACGATGCGCAATCGTCCAAGCGGCGAGGCCGAGGTAGGCTTCTGTCTTGCCGCCTCCCGTTGGGAAGAACAGGAGGTCGACAGTCTCGCGGTCGTCATGCAGCGGGTCGTGAAGCCCCGACAGGTTCAGGAGGATGAAGGCGAGCTGAAATGGGCGCCAGACCGGGGCGCGCTGGGCAGCTGGATCACCGCCATGGCCTGCCCCGCGCTGACGGTTGGCGCGAGCGACCGCCTCGTTCATGGCGCGGAAAGCGAGCCGCGCATGTGGATCGCGTGCGAGGAGCGCGATCCCGTCGGCAATCCTTCGGCTCGCGTCATGGGCGCCTTTGATGAGCCGTTGGGCAGTGGCTTGACGCGGCGCGCCCGCGATCGTTGGAACCACGGCGTTCTGAGCCGAGATCCATATGTCATAGGCCGCCGGCAAACCTTCCAGCGCGCGTCGGAGTTCGGCCGGTCCGACGGTAGCAAGGTCCGCGAGCGCCTCCATGCCGAAGGTGACGGTTGGAATCTGCTCGTTCGGTTCGACGCGCTCAACTTCGGCGGTCGGCAGGTGGTCGGTCGTCGCCTCACGCACGAAGCCGTCCAGATCGGCTTCCCAGCGGGCTGACGTATTCACGCCGACGGCAAATTCATAGTCATCGCGGTAGTGCAGGTCGCCTATCGCCTCGTCCAAGTCTTTCGAGTCGAACCCGCGCATGTTTGCGCGGGGATGTAGACCCGCCTCGCATCGTACCCCGAGGCGCACCTGGAACGCGTAGGTCACGTCCTGATACCGTCGGCGCACGGAGCTCCTGCGGTTCACGACCATCAACGTGAGCACGCGAAGCGACCTCAAGATCCCGTTGGGCTCAACCAAGGCATAGGGTCGCGCGTGCACCTCGATTTGAAGGGCTCCCGACGGTCGCTGCGCGCCGCCTGAGGCGGGAACCGTGATGGTGCTCCGCCGCCCATCCTCCGGCACGGGTACGCGCATCGCGGCATGGCCCGGAACGCGCTCCCATTCGACCTCGGGCGCGTCGGCCGCCTCATCGAGCAGTTGCTCTGCGCTGAGTGGAGGCGAGGTCACGTAATCGCCCCAGCACAACTCGACTTCCACGTCAGCCACCGAGGCGTCGAGGAGAACTGTTAGGCCGAGAGATGACGGGGCGCGGACGCGGACGGCTGGGCCCAAGTCCTCGGGCGCATCGTCAGCGGCCCGGGCAGGCCCGGCGTCACTGTCCGCGCCTAGGTCATCACCGACGAGCGGATCGCCTTCCTCGAATAGATCGTCAGCTTGCTCGGCCTCGGCCGTAGGGCCGTCTGGCTCCGGCACCGGCGCGAGAAATCCAGTTACGTACCAGCCTGACGGTTTCTCGCGCAGCCGTTCGCGCGCCAAATCGATGTCCTGCGGCCAAGGACCGATCAGGTCGCGCCGAAGCGTCTCGACCATGCGCGAACGGATGTCTTTCGAGGTCGGGGAGGTCACGCGATTTTTCCTTCCCGCTGCGCAAGCTCGACGAGGGTGCGGCTAAGCCACTCCTGACGGTAGGGGAGCTTCAGGGGCGTCTTGGGACGATAGCCCGCATCGTCGAGGAGCCGCTCGAAAGAGACAAGCCGATCGCGCAATCCGAGCCGCACCCCGATGCGTAGGCTCGCCTTGTCGGGCCCGCAGAGGACCCACGCATCGCCGCGCGCCAGTGCATGAGTCCAAAGCGCTTTCTCGCCGGTATCGAGCAGGGCGATGTCCCCGTCCTGCAACAAGGCCGCCGCGCGCTCTGCGTCGGACACGACGTGTATGCCCTTAAGCCCCGCGCGAAGTACCGCGCCGTCAATCTGCTGCTCGGGACGGCGGTTCTGGAAGCCGGTCTGGGTTTCGATCACGCACTCATCCACGGTCTCGAGTGAATAGCCGCCACAGAGCGCGCGCCAACCGTCGACCCGCCACGCCTCGATGACAACGTTGGTGTCTACCAGGACAGGGCCTCGCCAGCGCGCCATGGCCGCCTCAAAGCTCGTAGGGCGCCGGCACGCCGTGTTGCTCGAAGAGTTGAGCAAGGTCATCGACGGGCATGCCAAGGATGCCAGAGATCTTTCGAGTCGAGACGCGGCCCTCGTCGATCGCGCGGGCGACGATCTCGACAAACCTGCGCGAGAACAGCGGCGGCCCCTCACGAATGGCGGCGTCTTCGAAAAGGCCTGCTTGCCGACCGTTATTGCGCAGGGCATCGCCCGGAATGAGCCGCTCCGTGGCGCGGTCGATCATCTCGAGCGAGACGAGCCGCCATTTCAGCGCCAGCGAGCTGACACCCAGGCGATCGGCCGTCGCGTTGAGCGCCGCCGGCAGGACGTCGACGCCGAGCGTCTTCCACGGCTCCGCGGCTCCTATGACTTTCTTCGGCATCAGCAGCCCTGCCGCGAAGCAGTCGGCGAGCTGTTCGACACGCGAGCGCTTTCCGGTTCCCGAATTGTCCTCCACCCGCTCCGGCGGCATCGCATCCCAGGTCAGAATGTGAAAAAGCTCGTGCGCGAGGTCGAAGTGTCGGCGGCCGGGAACCTCGTTCCGATTGATGAGCACCACATCGAGGTCGGCCAGGCGGCAGGCCGCACCGGAAATCTTGTCGTCGTTGGGCTCGACCATCAGCACGAGGATCGAAAGCTCGCGCTCCATCGTCTCGGCGAGCCGGAAAGCGGGAGCATCGCCTAGTTCGTAGGCCGCGACGAAGCGTTCGCCCGCCTCCTCGGCGTCCTCGAAGCGGGAGTGCTTCGTCAGGGTGAGGGCATGGCGCAGGAGCGCCGGTTTCTCGCCGACATCGCTGCCGAGCGCCCGGAAGGCGGCGATCAGCTGGCCGGCGATCCGCTCATAGGCATCGAGGCGAGCGGGCGCGACGCCGGACTGGCGCCAATTGAACCGCCCCTCGCCGCCGACGAGGCGGAACGGGTCCGTGAAATAGTCGAGATCAGTCTTCAGCTCGCGGACGGCCGTGAGCAGTTCCTCGGCCGAGAGCTTCCGCTCCCCCGTCTCGATAGCCGAGACTGTCTGGCGGTCCTTGAAGCCGAAAACACGCGCGAGGTCGTCCTGCGAGAGATTTCTGGTCTCCCGTAGGGCTTTCAAGCGCTGTCCGATGAGCGCTTGCATCATCGCTCTATCCTCCACACCTGGACATTTATCTTGCGAAAGTCAGATTGCAAGATTATGTTGCGATCTCTTAACGAGCTGTGAATTGGAGTGTCCAATATGCCACAGGCGAAGCAGCCGGGCCTGAATGGTCGGCACAGGAACGATGATGGGCAGGCGCGGGCCAAGCGCGGCGACACGCTGGTCGGGACGTTGCGCAAGACCTATGGCGAGGATTTCGCCGAGGGGCGGCGCAGCGACATGCGCCTCGATACCCTCCTGAAGCGCGAGGGAGTGCCGTCGCTGAACGATCTGCTGGAAGGCAAGGGGAAGACCGGACAGTAGGTTCCAGGCGGGCAGGCCGAGCGGTCTCACGAAGCATAGGCTTCGTGCAGCGCGGCTTGCCGCTCGACCGCCAAACGTTGCTCGCGTGAGAAGCGGAGCTCGTCGAGTGTCTCGTCGACAAGTTCGACCGGCTCGGCCATCGCAGTGAAATGCCGACGGCGGCCCCATGCGAGCATATCTTCGGAAGCGAGAGATTGGACGGCCGCTTCTAGGTTTCGCAGGTCGACCGGGAGAGCGTCGACAGGCAAGAACGACGCTCGACAGTGCCGTCGGATGAAAGTGTTTCGTAGCCGTTTCGCCAAACGCGCGTCGGCGCCGTCGTCCCTCTTTGCACGCCACATGCGCCCGACATTGTAGGCATGCGAGAACTTGTGGCTACGTCCCTCTGAACCAGCTGCATGCCGATTGTGGATGCGATCGAAGAACCCGCTTTGGGCGGACGAGGTGATGCCGATGTAGCGGATATCGCCACCATGGTCGTGGAGCGCGTATATGCCATGCTGGTTTGGCAGGACGTCAAGCCTCGACGGTTCGATCATCGTCAAATGCCGAAGAACGGCTGCGGGAGAGAGCGTCACGCCGCCTCGTCCTCGTCGCTTCCCTCGTCGCCTGCCGCTGCGGCCGGCGCGAGGCCCATCGCCCGCTCCTCGGCCGCCCTCTCGGCGTTGAGGGCGAGGAGGCGGGCTAGCACCTCGTCGCGGAAGGTGGAGGTCCAGAAGAGGCGGCCCTGGTAGGTGTGGTCATCCTCGGGCTCGCCGGTGCGATAGCCCTTGCCGTTCTCGTCGGCCGGCTTTTCGAGGAAAACAGGCGCGGCGCGCTCGGCGAGATCGTCCCAGCCATAAGCGCGGAGCACGGCGCGATCCATCTCGGCGTGAAGCTCGCGCAGGCGCTCGATGTCGGCCGCGCGCTGGCCCTCGTCGTGGAAACGGTTGTAGGCCTTCGTCATTCCCTCGTTGCGGGCGATCATCAGCGCCGCGCGGTGATCATGATAGGCCTGGCCCGCGGCTTCGAGGGCCACGTGCGCCTCGAAGCCTGGCGGGAAGGGGAAGGTCTCGAAGCAGTCGTCCTTCACATACGTGAGGCGATCCTCAAAGCTGGTACCTACGAAGCGCCCCCAAACCTCATGCAGCCGCGATTGTAGGACTGCAAATGTACTAAAGCCCTCTTTTGCAAACACATTCAGATTCTGAGAGTACACAAGGCTCCTCGGCAGGAAGGCTAGGGCATGATGCGGGGTAGCCTTACTTGAGTTAGCCATAACCTGCGCCAGCGGCGCAGCAGCGGTGTATAGCTCACCTCTCCGACGCTCAAAGTGCCACCAATGAGCAGTCGAATGGGAACCACGTTTCCCCTTTACTCGCCGCTTGACTATCTCAAGCAGGTCTGGCCAGTCGTTCGCCACCGGCTCCGGATAATCACCTGGCACGACGCCCTCGCGAAGCCAGTCGCGCCGCCGCTTCTCGCAGGCCTCCGTCCCGGCATTCATGAACCAGGACGGCAGAGCGGCATCGCGCTTGAGCGGAAAATCCGCGAAATCGATCACGTAGCGATGATGAGCGTGGGCCGGTGACGTGGTGACCTCCTCGCCGCCGATGAAGGGAAAGATGCGCTCGCAGTTGCGAGGGTCTTTAGCAATCAGCGCGCGCATTGTCTCAAGGCTCTCCGCCTCGCCTTTGGCGGCGGCCGCGTCGTCGAAGGTGAAACCCATGCCGAGCACAATGGAGCCCTGGAATGCCTTGCGGGCGTTGGCGGCGAGCCGCGCCGGCGCGTGGTCGAGATCGCCCGCGACGAGATAGGCCGAGATGCGGCGCACGGAGCGGCCGTCGAGCACCGCGAGCCGTTCAACGCCGGACGCGTCCGGCGCACGCTTCGCAACATGGACGACGCTGACCACCACCGCCGCCTCGCCCGGCCATTTCAACCGCCGCATGGCGCGAATAATCGCGCCGCCCTCCCCCAGAATCGCCGCGAGCCCCGTATCGCGCGTGTCGCCCTGACCGATCGTATTTGTAGCGATGAGGCCGAAGGCGCCGCCCTGCAGGAGCAGCCCAAAGGCGCGGCGGAAGAAGTGCGCCACGAGGTCGGCGTTGCCGTGGGCGCCCTCATGCAGCGTCTGAAGCCAGGGCAGGTAGTGCTCCCGGTTGCCGGCGATGGTCGTGTTCTTGCCTGCGAAGGGCGGGTTGCCGACGATCGCATCGAAGCCGGGGTTCGCGCCCGAAAACACCTCCGGGAACTCGATCGGCCAATGGAAGGGCGTCAGCGGGTACGGATCCATCCGGAGGCTCTTGGCGGCGGCGCGCAACTCGTCCCACCTGACCGGATCGCCCGCAACCCAGCTCTCGACCGTGGCGCGGCGCTTTTCCCTCGCGCGCGGCTTGTCCTCCGCGAAAAAGGCCGAAAGCACAGCGTCGCCCAGCACGCGCACATCGGCGACCTTCGTCTCGACGAAACGGTGCTTCTGTTCCAGCACGGCGCGCAGCATGTCGTCCGGCGCGGACTGGATTTCTGCGCGCGCTTCCGTCGCCTCAGCGACGCGATCCGCCACGAACTTGCGGAACAGCGGCAGGCCGGGCTTCGAGGCGTCCCAATGCATCGCCGCAATCTGCTTCGCGTCGAGCCCGACGAGGCTGTCGCCGCATTTGAGCGCGTGATCGAGAAAGGTGAACTCGTGGTCGCGCGCGAGCGTGGCGAGCCAAAGCGAGAGCTTCGCCAGCTCCACCGCGCGTGGGTTCTTGTCGACCCCATAGATGCAGCGCTGCGCGACGAGGCGTCGGGCGTGCAGGTCTTCGTCCTCGTCAGGCGGGATCGTGGGCCGCGTCTCAGGCCAGCGGGCCCAAGCTTTCACCAGACGCGTCGCCAGCTGCCGGCAGGCCTCAACCAGGAAGGCGCCCGAGCCCATGGCCGGGTCGCAGACCTTCAGCGCCAGCACCTCGTCCGGCTTCGCGTCCGGTCCCAGCCGCTCAAAGGCCGGCTTCAGCGCGTGCCGGACGATCGGCTCGGTGAGGCTGCGCGGCGTGTAGTGGCTGCCCGTGTGCCGCCGTTCGTCGGTCGGCTGGAGCAGCGGCGAGCCGGGGGCGCTCGGCGTGCCGCCGGGCGAGCCGCGCTCGTCGACGCGAGGCTTGAGCGCCGCCTCGACCTCCGGCAGCGATCTCGCCGCCGCGAGCACCTTCGCGACCCTGTCGGGCAGCTTGACGTCATAGACTTCCTTCAGCCGCTTCTGCCGCTCGGCGGCCTTGCACGCGGCCAATTCGGCGAGATCGACGAAGACGGGCACCTTGTCGTTCTTGCCGCCGCGCAAAGCGAGCGCCGGCCCGGCCGCGGTCTCGACGGTGAAGCCCATCACCGTCTCGTAGACGGAGCCGATCTGCTCGACGTCGAGCGTGCGGTAGGACAACCGCTCGCCGCCGAGCACGAGAAGCTTGTCGAGCACGCCGAGAATGCAGCCGTCCGAGACCGTCGCGGGCCTGATCGGATCGGTGGGCTCATCCTGGCCCATCAGGAAAGGGTAGGCCGTCGGATCGAAGAGATCGCCGCCGCGCCCCCGGATGAAGCCGTCGCCGCCGCCCCGATGTACGAGGCGGAACAGGACGAGGAGCCGCGCCCACGCGCCGCGCCGCTCTTCCATCGTGTCGGGGTAGCGCGCCAGGTCCGCGTTAAGCTTCGCGTGCAGGGCGCGCACGCCGTAGCCCTGATCGTAGAGTCGCCGCAACTCCTCGTCGGTCGCCGAAGGGATGAGGCCGCGATCCTCAGCATAGAGGAGGAAGACGAGCCTGAGCAGAACGGTGAGCAGGCCGCCATAGAGATGATCGGGCCTGTCGGCCGCGAGCTTGGCGACGCGGGCTTCGTCCGCCGCGTGCAGCCCGCGCAGAAGCTGATGCAGGGCGCCGAGAACCTGCTCGGCGAGCTTGGCAGACACCTCGGCCTGCGCGTCGCGGCTCTGCTTCAGGAGGCCCGGCAGGCGCCGCTCCGGCGGCTCATTGTGCAGGCGGAAGGCGTTTAGCGCGAGCTTCAGCCCCCCAAGCATCGGGCGGGCGGCGATCGTCGCCAGCGCCCGGATCGGCCAGGACAGCCAGCCGCTCGTCTCGCCCTTGGGCGCGTAGACGAGCCGGATCTGGTCATCGGTGACGAGCAGCCCGGCGCGCATGCCGATCTCGTTCTCGCGCAGCAGCCGCTCGAAGCGCTGGTGCGGGGTCGCCTCCCAGCCCGCGAGCGCGCCGCGCTTGTCGGGTTCGACGCCTGGCGCCTCGATGCGAACGAGCAAGGTCGGGCTGCCCTCGGGATCGATGACGCTCCAATGCGGCTCCAGAACCTCGTCCGCTTCGTCGATGGCCACAGATAGGCCGTCCGGCAGCGGCTTGGTTCCGGGTAAGCCCGCGACCTGATGGTTCCGCCAGCCCAACACCCGATGGAAGAATGTCCAAGGGTCTGCCAGGGCTCGACGTTCGCCTTCCGGCGTCAGGCAGGCTGCTACGGCCTCGCCATCGGCCCGCGTCTGCTCCTCGGGCGGAAGATTGTAGCGGTCGAGAACGGCCGGGCTGAGGACCAGGCCGACGGGCTGGAGATAGCCGAGCCATTCGAGATGCGGGTCGCGATTGAGGTCTCCTTGGGCCATGTCAGTTGCTTTTCGGCCAGAGGTGCATCAGCCCGACGATCTCCAGTCGGTCGGCGACGACGTCATAGCCGCGCCTCACGCGTTCCGGCTCGGCGGCGATGTCTCGGGCAAGGCGGTCGAACTTGGCCTGCCAGCGGCGGCGGTCGCGTCGTACCTGCTCGGCTTCGACCTGATCGAACTCGAGGCTAAGCTGCCGGTCGTCGAACGACGCCTCACGCTTGGCGATGCGGTCGCGTTGATCGACGAGGAGCTTGCGGAGCGCATCGGCCTCCTCCTCGCCGACCGCAACGAGCTCGCGGGCTACCTCTTTCCGCCGGGCATCAGCGCGCCGCTTCAACTCCGGCTCCAGATCGGCAGCGTCGCGGAGTGCTGAGGTACGCAGGCGATCCACGGTGGGCGGAGGCGGCGTGCGATTGTCCCGCAAGGCTTGCTCCAGCTGGTCAAGCGTTGCTTCTTCGCCGCGCTCGCCGAACGGCCGCAGCGTTCCAGTCCGCCGATCCGGCTCATTCCAGGCGGCCGTGACCATCAGCAGCTCCTCGTGGAGCCGTGCCGCGCCGGCTCCGTATAGGGCGAGGCGGCCGATAAGGACGACGCGGGGCTGCGCGCCTGGACCGATGACGGCGCAAACCCGCTTGAGATCGCTCGTGAAGCCCTGACTAAGGAAACGCGACAGCAGGCGGCGCACGAGCCTGTGTTCGAGATGGACTTGCACCACGTCGGGTGCGTCGACGCCGGTCCTTGGGTCGCGCGCCGGTTCAAAAGCGATGGCCTTCAGAGGCGCCGAGGCGCGCCACTCTTTCAGCCGCTCCTTTCGGCCTCGACGTCGCACGCGCAGGTCATCAAGGGCCTCTTGCCAGCCGCCATGGCCGAAGATCGGCGCAGCAGGATCGAGACGGAACAGCTCGGCACCACCGACTTTGCCGTCCTGCGATTCATCGAGCGAGCAGCCGGCCCGTGCGAGCGCAGCGGCGGTAACAGCCTTTAGGTCGGCGGTTTCGACGCCGACCTGCTTTCGCGAGTCCTCCAACAGCTTGCGCATGCGGTCGAGTTCGCGGGCCTCGCGCTGGATGCGTCGCTCCTCGCGGTCGTCCATCTCCTCGCGCGACTTCGCGACGCGAGGGTCCTTCTCCAGCGCCTCGATCTCGTCCGTCACGCGGACGTCCCGCAGGCCTCGGCGGGCGAGCAGGTCTGCAATGCGATCGGACAGGACCTGGCCAACCGAGCCGAGCTGGCGGTGGATCGTCTCGGTTTTCTCGACGAGGCGTTGCAGCACCCGATCTTCGGGACGCTGCCGATAGACGAAGTAGCGGCACCAAACTTCAGGCGAGGGCTGCAGCTTGCGGTCGATCCGGCCGTTACGCTGCTCCAGGCGGGCGGGATTCCAGGGCAGATCCATGTGGATCAGGTCATGGCAACGGCTCTGGAGGTTGATGCCCTCACGAGCGGCATCGGTACAGATCAGAATGCGAAGAGGATCGGCCGCGGGATCGGAATTAAAGCGGCGCTTGAGCTCCTCGCGCCGATCCGTCGGCGTGGCGCCGGTGAAGCGGGCGACCCGATCCTCGGGTTCGAGATCGTGTAAGGCCTCGGTCAGCTTGCGTTCGAGCCAACGGCGCGTGTCTTCGTACTCCGTAAAGATGAGAAGACGACGCTCGTTCCATCGTCCGTCGGCGACCATGTGCGCCCGAACCCACTCGACCAACTTCTTAATTCGGGCGTCCGGCCGGTTAGCGTGGACGCGGGCGATTTCCACCATCTCGTCGACGAGCGCGATGTCGCCTACGCCGGCGTCGATCATCTGCGCCGCGCGATCCTCTTCGGCGGCGATCCGGGCTTCGGCCTCCGCCTCGTCCTCTGGCTCGTCTTCGAGGATGACAGGCTCGATGAGAGACACGGCGGGATATATGGCCGGCCTGTCCTCGATCGCGCGTTCGAGGCGGGCGCGATGCTTCTCCAGTGTCCGCTTGAACGCGGCGATGGAAGACAGGAGGCGCTGCTGCAACCCGACCATGAGAAGACGCGAGCGCGCGGCTGCGGCAGCGGGCAGGTCTTTGGTCCGCTGGGCGACAAGCGCGTCGTATGCGGCAAGCTTGTTGGACAAGACGAGTTCCGGCGCGTCGGCTGGCAAGCCATCGATGATGACCGCCTCCACGCGTCTGGTGGGGAAGCGCTCGCCGAAACGCTTCAGATCAGATTTTAGGCGTCGCACCATAATTGGCGCTAGATCATCCGGCCTTACCTCGACCCCTGCGGTGAAGCGTTGTGGATCGAGGATCTCAAGAAGGCTTGTGAAGGAGTTCGAATGGCCGTTGTGTGGCGTGGCAGAGAGGAATAGGCGATGCTCAAAGCGTTCCGCCAAGCCTCGGATCGCACGCGTGAACTGGCTATCGACAGCGTATCGAGAGCCCGACGCCGGCGCGGCGTGGTGAGCTTCGTCAAGGATCAGGAGCGATCGAGGTCGGAATTCGCCTAGGAGATCGCGTAGGCCAGCGGTGTAACCTTCATCCCCTATGAGGGAATGCGAGAGCAGGAACATAGATCCAGAGGCCCAAGGGTTTACGGCGAACCCACGTTCCCGCCGCACCGCAGCCAAGTAGTCTCGATCAATGATGGTGAACGGAAGCCCGAATTTTGCTTGCAGTTCGTCCTGCCATTGACGGGTCATCGAAGGCGGTGCGGCGACAACGACGAAGTCGACTCGCCGGCGCAGCAGAAGTTCGCGCAATACCAGTCCGGCTTCGATGGTCTTTCCAGCGCCGACGTCGTCCGCGATGAGTAGGTTTACGCGCGGGAGGGCAAGCGCCTTCGCGAGCGGTACGAGTTGGTAGGCGTCGAGATGAATGCCCGCTCTGAAAGGGGCCTGGAACAGCTTGCGATCGGCCGCTGTAGCTGTACTCCACCGGATGGTCCGCAGATAGGCAGAGAAGACTGCAGGATCGTCAGTGCCAGCTTGATTGAGCGCAGACAGCTGTCCGGCATCGGTGATCTCGGCATCTATCTCTTCGCGCCAGATAACCTCTAGGCTCTCGCCCTGTGCATCATCGTCAATGCAGGCGAGGCGAGCGCGAGCAGGGGTCTTGTCGGCAATGACCTGCTCAACAAGCCACTGCCGACCTCGCAAGCTAACGAAAACTCCAGCAGTCGGGCCCACTGCGTCCAACTCCATTCATGTCGGCATGAGATCGTGCCGGCCAAAACCAGGTGACCTGAGACCCTTTTCTCCTCCGGTCTGAGGCAGGGTCCTGAGCTTACGTTCTGGCCTTAGGCGGCCTGTTTTTCCAGCGGGAATTTAGGGCGAACTCGGCGATCGTTATGTTGCTGAGAGCTGAGTGGGGTCTGTGGCGATTGTAGTACTCCCTCTATCAGGTGAATCATGAGGGGCGCATCGTCCGTCTTCGTGAGTGACGGACTCTGCTGAAATCTGGAGGAAGATCAGGGCCTCAGGTCAGCGAAGCCCTACTGGCTGGCTGGCCGTTACTCGCTCCGCAGAATTGCTTATGAGCCAAGACGCCGGAAGGCGGACGTCCTCAAAATCCGAAAAGGGCCAAATTTTCGCATTGGCTGGCAAACTGGCGACCATGCTGAGTGAGACGCAGGCAAACCTCGGAACCCACTTTAAGGGAACCCCCGAGAACTGAGGCCGACGAGCCGTTCCGGGTCACGCGAGCCCGGACGGAATCTAAATGACGAAGGTGAACAACAGCGGCGAAACCGCCCGGGATGAGGCCCGCCCCAGTGAGGCGGATCTGAGCAAGTATGAACGCAACTACCGCCTGACCACCGACCGGGTCGAGCGGTTCTACGTGCTCTGGCGGCAGGCGATGGCCCACGCCTTGCTCCTCGAGCAGCAGGGTGATCGGACTTATCCCGAGCATGGCGGCCTGACCGCCCTGCAGCTCGCCGAAGGTGCGCGAGCTCACGCCCGTTTCTTCGCGTTCTTGCTGGCGGAAGCCCCCGCGCAGACCAAGGTGCATCTCGAGGCCAAAGTCTCGATCTACGCCGACATGGCCTCGGACCCTGACGAGATCCGCCGCTCGCGCACCGCCCGGATGGTGGGGGCTGCCATGCAGCAAGACGCGGGCGATCTGGGCATCACCCTGCCCGGCGTCCCGCTCGCGCCTGGCAGCGAGAGCTGGCACTGAAGGTCGCCGCCATGAGCTTCATCTTCATGGATTTCGAGGCTAGCGGTCTTGAGCCGGCGTGGGATGTGCCGCTGCAGGCTGCCTATATCGAGACCGACAGCGACCTTCGCCCTGTGCAAGAGACTGTCTTGCGGGCGCGCTTGCCCGCCTATGTCGTACCTTCACCTGACGCCTTGCTCGTCACCGGCCTCGACTCTGACAGTATCGAGGCCGCGCCGCTTTCGCAGCTCGAGATGATGCGAGCCATCGCCGGCATCCTCGCCGCGGCATCACCGGCCACGATTCTGGGCTACAGCAACCTAAAGTACGATGATGAGCTCCAACGCCACAGCGCCTTTCGGACGTTGCACCCGCCTTACGCCACCTCGATGCCGGGCTTCGCGCGCGCCGATGTGCTGATCATGCTGCGGGCGGTGGCGATGCTGGCGCCCGGCGCCATCACCATCCCGGTGACGCCCCATGGCAAGCCGACGATGCGGCTGGGGCCGGTCTGCCGCGCGAACGGCATCGCCTTAGACGAAGCGGACGCCCATGATGCGCTGAATGACGTCCATGCCACGATCGCGCTCTTCAGGCTCCTGCGCGAACGCGCGCCCACCATCATCGCGGCGATGATGGCCAATGCCCATAAGAGCGGACCAGCGGGAATGCTGGCGCGCCCCGAAGCGCTCGGGCTCGGTCTGTTCAACCGCATGATACCGGCAGGCGGCATCATGCCTACGCCAGGGAACGCGTCGTCCTGGGCCGTCGCCGATCTGACCGTCGACCCGACTTATCTCGATGCCACGCCGGAGCAACTTGGCGAAATGCTTTTCGCCAGGGGCGAGCGCCCGATCCGGCTGGTCAAGACCAATGCCCAGCCGATCTTGTTGCCGTGGGAGATGACGGCACCTGTCTTACAAGGAGAGGTCCCGCCGGATGGCGAGTTGCAGGCCCGTCTGGCCCGGATCCGGGGCCATGCCAGCTTCCGCGACAACCTCGCGATCGCACTGGCCGGGCGCTTCGCCGACAAGACACCGAGCCCGTGGCCGGATGATAGCCTCTACAGTGGCGGCTTCATCAGCCGCGAGGACGCGATCACCTCGCGACGCTGGCATGAGGTCGCATGGGACCAGCGGGTGCGGCTCGGCCGCGAGCTTCTCGGCGACGTCCGGCTGAAAGCCTTCGCCAATCGCTGGGCCTGGCTCGAAGCGCCGGAGGAGTTCTCCGCCGCAGAGCGCGAGAAAGGAGCGGCCTGGTTCGCGCTACGTCTCGATACCCAGGACGACGTGCCATGGCTCACACGCCCCATCGCCCTGCAGCGCATCGCCGCGCTTAAGGCCGAGACCGGCGCGGGCAACGATGCCCGGGTCCGTCAGCTCGACTCGATCGAATGCTGGATTGCCGGGCGCGGCCGGACATTGTCGCGCACCGCCTGAACCAAAACACCGTGGCCGATATCAGGAAGGGCGCCCCGCATGGGGCGCTTTCGTCGATTCCAGGAGGACCGAGGTGAAGCGCAGCCGATGGGGCTGTCACCCACAGGATTCAAAAGACCATGACGAACAATAACCAGGATCGCGACCTCACGCCCGTGACGACGGATCACCAAGGCGGCGGCGACCGGCCGCTCGGGCCGATCCGTGACCCGCTCGCCGAGCCGACCCGCTGCATCGGTAACGATCCCTCGCTCGCCGAGTTGATCGCGGTGCGCGACCATGCGCCCGACCTCAAGGTCGTCGCGCGCGAGGCGAAGCGCTGCAACGACGAAGCGGACCGACTGCCGCTTGGCCTCGAACGGACCTACGAGGAGCGGATGGCAGAGGTTGGCCTGCAGATCGTCGGCTTGAGCTGCGCGGCCATCGTCGCGATCTGGCCAACCGACACGCTTGAGGACGCCGATGCGAAGCGAGCGCTCGCCCGCGAGACGCAGCCACACTACGAAGACACCGACTTCGCGATGGCTCCGCTGCTCTCGATCGAGGACGCAGCCCGCATCAGGCTCCACCGCGCCGCCTTCGACGTCGGTGCGCTCGTCGTGCCCCCAGGCCCTCCCGGACCGGTGCCCTCCGACAGGGGTCTCGCGACCTGGCCGCTGTCGCGGTTCGATCTCGTCGACGCGGTGCCTCTCGCCGGCGGTCCACCTAGCCTGGATGCGCGCAGCATCGCCCGGTGGAAGGCCTTTGTCGACGCCTATCCCGACCTAACCGCGCTGGTCGACCGCTTCAGCGCGATGATCGCGATCGCCGATCGCCTCACGGTGATGGCCGATCACAACGAGCCCGACAGCGCGGCGATGCGCCGGGCTGCCGAGGGCGCTCGCATCCTCGCCTACCTCGCCGCGGCCCGGGCCGCGATCTGGCCCTCGATGCTGCACTCGGCCGACGCGCAGGCCAAGCTCAGGCTGGTGGCGCTGATCAACGACCGCGCCTGCCGGCATGATCCTTTGCACATGCAAGCCGCCATCCGGCATCTGGTCAGCGAGGCGAACTTCATAGCCCGGCGGTTCCGATTCGGGGCAACGCTCGAGCTTAATCCGCAGTGGCTCCCGATTGTGTAACGGAATCGCCGGAGAGAGAGGACATGGCGATGGCGTCCTTGCGGGGACGCCATCTGCGATTCTCAGGGGCGGAGGAAGACATGCGGCCAGATGGTCGCGACCCCATAGGAAAGTTCAAAATGACCAGGAAGACTGAGGATGGCGGGCGCTCGCTCGCCAAGCGCGGCGCAGGCCCCGTGGAGGAGCCCGCCAACCGGGCGCTGCGCGATCCGATCGCGATGGCGGTCGAGATCATCAACGGCGATGACCCGAGCGTCGCGGAGCTGGTGGCGTTCCGGCGCCAGCCGATCGACCTGAAGGCGGCGGCGCGCAACGCCAAAAGCCTGTCGAACGAGGAGTTCCGGCTCAGCCTCTCGAAGGAACTCGGCGAACGCGAGTACGACCTAGCCTGCGCCGGGCTTCAGATCATGAGCCTTAGCCTGGTCGCGCTGACCGCCATCTGGCCAAGCGACGACCTGGACCAGGCCGAGGCCAAGCTCGCCCTCGCCGAGGCGACCGGCGCCCTGCACCATCGCCGCGACCAGAGCTTTGTCTCGACGATGGACGCGACGCTGGCGCGCCGCTTGCGCTGGAAGCGGACTGCCTTCAGCGTGCCGGCGCTCATGTTGCCTCCAGCGCAAACGGCGCCAGAGAGCGACAGCCGCAGGCTGGCCACCTGGCCGCTTGAGCGCTGGGAACTCTCCGCCGGCCTGGAGCTGCGCGGCGGTCCGCCAGCCTTCGCGCATCGGGAGATCGCCAACTGGGTCGGCTACGCGAGCGCCGCCCCCGATCTCGACGTCCTCCTGCAGCGCGCCCAGACAATGTTCGAAACCTGCGACCGCCTGATCGCGCTGGCCCAGCGTGGTCCGGAGAACGCGAGCGAACTGATGGTCGCGGCCGAAGGCGCCCGCATCGCCGGCAACCTGGCAGCAGCGCAGGTCATGATCTGGCCGGTGCACAACCGCGCCGCGCTGGCGACCAAGAAGGAGGTCGTCGCGCTGATCAATCTGCGCGGTGAGATCGGCGATCCCGCGCACATGTTGGCGGCGATCCGGCACGTCACGGCCGACGCCGCCTGGGTCAAATCGCTGCCGCCAGACGCGCGAGACAAACTAAAGTTCGACTTTAGCGAACTTGTCTAACTACCTATCAATGCACAATAACAAGGAAGGCAGTTCCGAGCCCGGCGCTGCCTTTTTTGATATCCGGAGAAGAAGGAACAGCGACTGCCTGGAGCAGATCACCCCCATGGAAAACTGAAAGACGACCAATGAACACGACCAGCGCCCGCAGCGACCTCAGCCGCATCGTCCTCGACCCCACGCCGCATCAGATCACCGACGATCTCTTCGCCCTCGACGCGCGGCTCTCGCAGGCGGATACCGATGTCGGGGCGCTGGCAGACTGGCGCGCCAATCTGCCCGACCTGCTGCCGATCCGAGGCCGTGCTCAGGCCAATGCCGACGAGGTCCGCCGGCTGATCAAGGGTCTCGCCCGAGAGCCCGAGCTGGCCGATGACTGGATCGACGTCGCCAACGCGCTGACGGTCCTCGTCAACGCCTCGAACCTCTCGCTCCTGCTTCTGCCGCCTCGCAGCATTGACGATGCCTGGGCCAGCCGAAACTTCGGCTTCCATCTGCTGCAGCACACGCAGCGTCATGGCGATGGCGAAGAACTCGCCTTGGCGCGGCGCGCCACCAGCGCCGTCGTCCCCGAACCCGGTGATCAGGCGCTTCCGACCGACACGGCCGGCATCCGCGATATGATCGAGACGATGGCGCGCCGGGCGAGCGCCCTGCAGCCGAAGCCGCTCACCGCGACGCCTTACGGCACGCCTGCCGTGCATCCGCTGGAACACGCCGAGAGCCTCAAGGCCTTCTTCGCGCCGCCGCAGGATCTGATGCGCCTCTTCGACGGCGCCAACAAGCTGCTGCACGCCAGTGAAGGCTTCTCCGCGAGCGGGTTGCCCGCCAGGGTCATCGAGGATGCGACCGACGGCGCCATCATCCTCAGCTACGCACGCCTGCTGCGCGTCGCGCTCTGGCCCGCCCGCAATGAGAGGGATGTCGAGGCAAAGATCGCGGCCCGCGATCTCGTGCGGGCTCGAGCGGCCGACCCCGAGCGGCTCGGGGCGCTCTTCGAGATCGCACTCGGCCAGGGGGAGATGGTGGCCGGCCAGTCGAGCCGGTTCCTGAACATTGACGCGGTCGGCTGACGGCCTCTCTCCGATCCGGACCTGAGTGATGGAAGGCGCGCCCGCATGGCGCGCCTTTCGTCATGACGAAGCAGGTCCGTGAAGGGGCGGACAGGCCGACCCCAGGGACCGACCCGACATGGACAATATGAGCGACGACCAAAGGCTCGACAGAGCCCGGAAGGCAAGGAAGACCTCAACTCGCAAACGCCCAACCGGGCGGACGCCTCGCAACAGCCCATATAGCGGCATCGATTTCGGAGACGCGACCGCGCCCGCGAAATCGGCGCCGGCCGTGGGGCTCGAAACTGAGCAGACATCTCTCTTCGTCCGCGAACCGAATGAGGTCGACGCTCCAATCATCACGATCTTCGATCAGGCGGCCGTCCTGCGACAGCTAAGGCTGGCCGCCGCAGCCGACGACACCTTCGGCGAATACGATATCCAGGTCACACCAGCTGCATCCAGCGACGAGCAGGCCCGGATCGACCGCCTTCGGGCCTTGGCCAGCCAACATAGCCAAAGGCCGCTGGTCGTGGGCGACGTCGTCATGATCAACCGTATCCGCCAGTTGCGGATCGAATGCCCTGGTTTCGGCAGCGTCGCGGCAATCATCGAACGGGCTGCAGCGCTATCGACGGCCACCGGCACCGGTCTTGGCTTCCCTGCAATTCTCCTTGTCGGACCGCCCGGCCTCGGAAAGACGCATTTCGGGCGACGCCTCGCAACGGCGCTCAATAGCGAGACGCACGCCTTTAGCTGCGCGACGAATTCCGATGCTCAGGCTCTGCTTGTCGGTCATCCGCCGACCTGGCGAGGTTCGCGGATGGGCGTCCTCACCGAGGCGCTGCTCGGCGGTGAAACAGGCAATCCCCTGATCATCCTCGACGAAGTGGACAAGTTCGTGACCCATTCGAGCGAGAAGCCGTTTCACTCCCTTCTGACCCTCTTGGAGCCGGAGAATGCGTCGAGCTTGCTCGACGAGTACCTCAGGGTTGAGTTCGACCTCTCGCGTTGCCTGATCATCGCGACGGCCAATGACATCCATGCGCTCCCGACGTTCATTCTGGACCGATTTCTCGTCGTCGAGATCGCCATGCCTGACGGAGAAGCGCTGCGGGACATCGCGCGGCGCATCGCGGCCGACATGATCGCCGGCTACCGGCATATGTTCGCTCCGGTCAGCGAGCCCGTCATCGAGCGGCTGGCGCGGACAAATCCGCGCGGTATCCGTCGGCTCGTCGGCCTCGCGCTCGGCTACGCCGCTGACCAGGGACGTCGCTACCTGGAGGTAAGCGACGTCACTGCCGCGGAGGCCTGCATGGATTTCGCCGCAACGTCCCGGCCAATCGGCTTTCTCGGTGGACGTAGTCGCCACTCCCTCGACTGACCCGCTGCCATCCCCCAACCCGTGATCCCGAACCACCAGAACCGCTATGACCCAAACCGCTGTCACCTCGTCCGCTCTCACGCGCCGGCCACTGTCGCCCCGACGTCTCAAGGACCTTTTCTCGCCCGCGGCAGTGGGCGAATGGGCGCCGACCCAATGGCCTGAAATCGGCGGGGCCTCCCTCAGCCTGGAACCTGACGAGCGGTTTGAGGGCCAAGCCTTCCGGCAGCTCTATCGGCCGGGGGAAAGGATCGCCGTCTATATTCCGGGTTGCGCGGGCCTGCGCGTCGCTGTCGGTCAGGCACTACACATCGGCGCCTGGAAGATCTCGACCTCCCAGATCGAGGCTCGTGGCCTCGAACCGCGCTTGAAAGCGCTCGGGCGAGACCGCTACGCCTCTTGCTACCGACGGGATGGCGAGATCGTCCAGGACAAGGGGTTCGACGAATGGGTTCTGTCGACGCTGCCTGATGGTCTGAAAATATCGCCGAATGCGCCAATCGTCCTGCACGGGCGCGGCATCGAGGTGATCTTGCCGCATGACCTCGATGCGGTCGTCTTCGACCGATCGCTTCGGCAAGCGCTCGCCGACGCCGAACTCGGCAGTTGGGCCTCTTCCCCGGACGGCCTCGCACACTGCGCGTGGTTTGGCCTGTCGCCCTCGCGCTTCCGGCGCCTGACGCGCTACGACATGTGCGGTTCCACCCGGCTGTCGCTGGCCGAGGAGGTTTACCTCTTCAAGCCGCACCTGCAGGCGCAACGCCTCGTGCGCGTCGTGGAGAACGTCATCCTCGCGCACGTGATGCCCGGCATATTTTCAGGGGCAAACCTGATTTCGAAGGCCCAGCGTCAGGCTGGAACCTGAAATGAGGCGCATTCGCGTGCCCGGCGGCAGCTCATCTGCAAAGAACGCGGCGGCTCGTGCTGCTCAATCAGATCGCGTTCGAAGAGATCGCTTCCCCGGGAGCAAAGTCGGCGCCCCCCGGTAGTGGCACACAGACTTCGCTTCCACAGGACGATATCAGCCTCCGCGCTGAATGGGGTCGTGCGCCGTAGCATGCATCGATCGTTATAATTGAACGAGATCACTTAAGGCGGACGAAACGCGGTTCTTGCAGTCTCTAACCTGAAAAATGAGACGGCAAATCGAGTTTGAGCATGAGCAGGTCAGCGAAGAGGGCCAAGACGGACACAATTGATCAGTTTGGACTCGAAGCACGGGTCAAACTGATGGGCATCGTGGACGGCGACGGCTCTGCCGAGCGCTTTGCCGTACCTGACAAGGGCTACATTCGCTGGATGCGCGAGGGGCGGAAACAAACGCTTCAGGAGGTCGCGGATCGAATGGGCATCAAGCCGCAGAGCCTTGCGCAGATGGAGACAGCCGAGCCCGAGGGCAGGATCAAGATCGAGACGCTCAGGTTGGCTGCCCAGGCACTCGGTTGCACGTTCGTGTATGCGCTCGTCCCGAACGAGATGCTCGCCCCGCGCCTGACGCCGGGGAAGATGAAGCTGATCACCGAGGAACTGGCCGAGCTTGCCCGCAGAAAGAGCGGTGATGCACATGCCGGCCATTCTCGTCTCGATCCCCTCGTCATTTGGGAGGGCGAGAAATCTCCCTCATGAGCGGAGCCGAAGCTTCCTCTTCTCCTATCGCCTAGGGCGGCCATGTGTTGCGTGCTGTAGTGTTCAACGGGACGAGCCAGCCGTACGAGGCTCAGGTCTGGCTTACTTGAAATGCGGATACTCAATCGACTGAACCGCCTCATTCAATGAGGCGAGATCAAACCCTGAGCCATAACCGCTCGTCGTGTCACCGAGATGGTGTCCCAAGACGGCCTGGGCAACGGGGTACGTGGCCCGCTTGCGAAGCTCATCGACGGCCCTATGCCGGAAGCTGTGAAACGTTTTGTCTCGATCTGTCGTCACGAACTCCCGCGCGTAGCGGCCCCACCATTTGCTGAAATAGTGGGTGGTCTTGCCCTCATACTCACGCAACTCCGGGAACAGCCGCAGCACGCTGCACTTCTTTTGTCCCTCGGCGTAGGAGAGCAGCCCCATCCCGATCAGCACCCGGTGGATCGGCACCCGCCGGCGCGATGACTTGGTTTTGCGGCTCGTGCTTTGTCCGGGTGTGTCGTCGATCTCTCGCATATCAAAGTAGGCGATGCCATTTTCGCTCTTGATGTCGACCAACCGGAGCTGGCCGATTTCCTCCAGGCGTGCACCAGAAAACAGGCTGATCAGCGGAAGCCACTTCTGAGCCTCGCCACCGCCCGCATCATAGCGTTGGCCATCGGCGTAAACAGGGGACGCCAGAAGCCTTTCCAAGTCGCCATCGCCATAGGGCTTGCGGGTCGAGACCTCGCCCTCCTTGAGAGCGAACTTCATCCCCTCACAGGGATTGGTCTCGATCTCTCCGTTGCGCACAGCCACGGCCAAAACAGCGGAGATGGCACCAATCGCCTTGTCGTTGATGGTTGCACGCGACAGAACCGGCTGGCTTTCTGACGCAGCCCAGCTGTGGAGTTCCCAGAAGGGTCGCCCGGCCATGTCTTTCGGAATCTGTCGGGGACATCCGGTCAGCGCATCGCGATATGCACGGACATGCTTCTTCGAGATCACTGAGAGCGGGATATCGCCGTTGATGTCGATGAATCGATCGACGTAGAGCCGATAAGCCTCCGCCGTGCGGGCCGACGGCTTCCGCTCCGTTTTCCAAGTTTGGTAGGCCTCGACCAACCTCAAACCCGGCTCTGCTTCCATGACAACCGGCGGCGGCGCTCGCGGCGGGGTCGGCAAAGCATCCCCATTCATTCGATCGAGCACGGCCTGGTGGCCCCTGATGCCGGCGCGTATGACTTCGAGAGCCAGAAGCCTGCGGTCCGGGTGACCATGCGGCAGATCGACGCCTATCTCAGCGAGAACGGCTTCGACCGCGCTTTCTCCGATCACGGCTGCGAGGTCGTTCCTGACAGAGCGTGCTTGATCGATCGGCAGTCCTTCTCTGGTCAGGCTCTCCAGCGATGGCACTTTCCTGGCGCCGTCGAAGTCGTATGTGTCGACCTGACGGACATGCGCCTTCAGATGGTCTAACTCGCGCAGATGGGCTTCCCGCTTCGCGGCGTGGAGGCTGACAGGTTCATCACCCGCTGCCATATCGCCGTAGACGATTTCGGTCAGGTCAGATGGGCGGTCCTGCAGAGTCTCCTCGTCATCCGAGGCCAGGATTCGATAATAGACGTCATCCGCTAGTTGTCGGATCGTCTCCTGGGACAGAGCCTGAAGGCGTGTGGCAGCAGGCGGACGCCCGCGCTTGCGTGAAAACGTTGCCTTCGCGAAATCAATCAGGCGCTCGACCTGAGGATGGACTTCAAGCCACCGCTGGCGCGCGAGCGACAGGTCGCTGGTTGCCAAGGAGACCTTGATCACGGGCCGGCCACCCAACTTGCGCCGCTCGGTCGACCACGAGAGCTGCAGATCTCCCGAAACCGATTTAGCCAGTCCGTTGGCCAGGTGGCGAACATAGCTGAAGCCCCCTTCCGGGCGCTTCACCAAATAGATCATGCCTGAGGTTGAAGACCGTCCCATCAGCGCCCTGCTCGGCACTGATTCATACCAGGATTCATACCAAGAATCCTACCAGAGCCGCCCGAGCCCTAGTTTCTATCAATGATTTTGTTGAGAATCAACAACTTAGCCACATGAGTGGCGCGACCTACGGGAGTCGAACCCGTCTCCCCAGCGTGAAAGGCTGGTGTCCTAACCGATAGACGAAGGTCGCGGGCTTCCGAACCGCGGGCGGTCCGTGTCGAAGCGGGGCGAGGTATAGTGGCAGGCTCAGCGCTCCGCAAGCGTGCGTTTGGGCTTTTCCCGCGACACGGCTGCGACATGCAGCCTCCCGTCAGGGGAAGCGGGCGTCGGAGGTCAGGACGCGATGGATCAGACGGGTTTCGCGAGGTCGAGAACGCGCAGTTCCGCCGTCTCCCGTCCGCCCCAGCGATTCAGCGTCAGCGTCGCGGCGAGATGGACGCTCTCGCCGCGCGCCGCCAGCAGCGCGCGCCCGAGCGGCTCCTGTGCGCAGCGGAAGGCCACGCCGCCGACGCTGGCGCCGTCGCCGCCCTTCAGCTTGACGCGGACATGGCCGCCGCTGCCGATCTCGACCGCATCGGTCAGCCTGTGGGCCGGGAAGACGAAGACGGGCTCGGGGCTGCCCTGGCCGAAGGGGCCGGCGCGCTCGATCTCGGTGAGGAGCCGCGGCGTCGCGCCACCGGCGCTCAACGCCGCATCGACGAAGAGCGCCTCCGCATCGCCAGCGGCCTCAACCTCGGCGGAGAGACGCTCGGTGAGGAAGGCGTGGAAGCCATCGCCCTGCCCCGGCGCCAGCGTGACGCCGGCCGCCATGGCATGACCGCCGCCCTTGACCGCAAGCCCGGCCTCGACGGCGGCACGCACCGCGCGGCCGAGATCGACACCGGCGATCGACCGGCCCGACCCGGTGGCGCCGCCCTCGCCGTTCAGGGCGAGCGCGAAGGCCGGCTTGCGGAAGCGCTCCTTCAGCCGTGCTGCGACCAGGCCGACGATGCCGGGGTGCCAGTCCGGCGAGCTTGCCAGCAGCACCGCCGCAGCGGGATCGCGCATCAGCGCATGGTCGGCCTGCGAGATCGCCTCGATCACGGCCTGGCGCTCGATCTCCTGCCGTTCCTGGTTCAGCCGGTTGAGTTCGGCCGCGATGGTGCGGGCCTCGATCTCGTCGGCGGTCAGCAGCAGGCGGGCGCCGAGCCCCGCATCGCCGATGCGGCCGCCGGCATTGATGCGCGGGCCGAGCAGGAAGCCGAGATGCCAGGGCTGGACCGGCCCGTCGAGCCCGGCGACGTCCATCAGTGCAGCCAGTCCCGGCCGGGCCCGCCCGCGCAGGATGGCAAGCCCCTGGCGCACGAAGGCGCGGTTCAGCCCCTGCAGTGGCACGACGTCCGCGACCGTCGCCAGCGCGACGAGGTCGAGCGCGGCGAGCAGATCGGGCTCGCCCCCGCGCGACGCCCAGGCGCCCCTGCGGCGCAGTTCGGCCCGCGTCGCCACCAGCGCCAGGAAGACGACGCCGGCGGCGCAGAGATGGCCGAGCCCCGAGAGATCGTCCTGCCGATTTGGATTGACCAGCGCCTCGACCTCCGGGAGCCGCTCCGGCGCCTGGTGATGGTCGAGCACCACGACATCGAGGCCGAGCCGCCTCGCCTCCGCCAGAGGCTCATGGCTGGTCGTGCCGCAATCGACGGTGACCAGCAGCGTCGCCCCCTTGGCGGCGAGCTGGCGGATGGCGTCGCTGTTGGGGCCATAGCCCTCGATCAGCCGATCGGGAATATGGATGCGCGGGCGTGCACCGCCCGCCGTCAGGAAGCCTGCCAGCAGGGCCGCCGAACAGGCGCCATCGACATCGTAATCGCCGAAGATCGCGACACGCTCGCCGCTTTCGACCGCGCGGGCGAGCCGCGCGGCGGCGGAGCCCATGTCGATCAGCGTTCCCGGATCGGGCAGCAAGTCGCGCAGCTTGGGCTCGAGAAAGGATTGCGCCTCGCTGGGCTCGACCCCGCGCCCCGCCAGGAGGCGCGCCAGGATGTCGGGAATACCCTCGACCTGCGCCAGCGCCTCGGCCCGGCCGAGGCCGGCGGCGTCGAGCCGGTCGCGCCAGGGCCGGCCCAGCGCGGAACGGGTGACGCCGAGAAAGGCACGCGGGGCGATGAGACTCATGGGCGCAGGGCGTCGCGCAGGCGGGCGCTTTCGTCAACCTTGTCGCGCGAACCCGCGCGAGTGAGCGCTCCGGTGCGCCCGGTCAGGCCGCCTTTGCGCGGACGAGCTCAAGCGCCGCGTGGACGGCCACGCCATATCCCCAGGCCCCGAGCCCGGCGATGATCGCGGTGGCCACCAGGGAGACATAGGAGCGGTGGTAGATCGGCTCGCGACGGTGGATGTTGGTGATGTGGAGCTCGATGACCGGGCCCGGGAACATCTTGAGCGCGTCGAGGATCGCCATCGAGGTGAAGGTGAAGGCGGCCGGGTTGATCACGATGGCGCAGCCCTCGTCGATGGCCTCATGGATCCAGTCGATCAGCTCGTATTCCCGATTGGACTGGCGAAAGGCGACGAGACAGTCGCCAGCCGCTTCCCGGCACATCGCCTCGACCTCGGCAAGCGTCGTGCTGCCATAGAGATGCGGCTCGCGCGTGCCAAGGCGGTTCAGGTTCGGGCCGTTGAGGACGTAGATCGGCTTGGTCACGCGTCACCTGTGAAAAAGGGGAGAGGGCTTCGCCGCTCAGCCCGGATAGCCCATCAGGCGCGGCAGCCAGAGGACGAGGCCGGGCAAGAACGTGATCACCGCCAGTGCGGCGACCATTGCGGCGAGAAACGGCATGCATTCCCGCACGATGTCGCGCAGCGGCACGCCGGTGATGGTGTTCATGATGAACAGCAGCAGCCCATAGGGCGGCGTGATCAGCCCGAGCATGATGTTGACCACCACCACGACGCCGAAATGGACCATGTCGATGCCGAGCGCCTTGGCGGTCGGGATGAACACCGGCACCACGATCAGCAGGATGGCGGTGCCTTCCAGCAGGCAGCCGAGAACCAACAGCACCGCGTTCACGAGCAGCAGGAACCCGATCGGCGTGAGGTTCCAGCCCGAGAGCAGGACCTTTAGGCTTTCGGGAATGTTCTCGATCGTGACGACGTAATTGAAGACCAGCGCGCCCGCGATGAGCATGCCGATGGAGGCCGTGGTGCGGGCGCTGTAGGCGAGCGAGGTGTAGAAATCGCGCAGCGAGACGCTGCGATAGAGCACGACGGAGATCGCCAGCGCATAGGCTGCGGCGACGGCGGCTGCCTCGGTCGGCGTCGTGGCGCCGCCATAGATGCCGCCGAGCAGGACGACCGGCATCAGCAGCGCCGGAAGGGCACGCCAGGTGATGCCCGGCCATTCACGCAGCGGTATCGGCGGCTCGACGGGGAAGTTTCGTGCCTTGGCGGTGTAGCCGACGATTCCCATCTGGACGCCGGCCATCAGCAGCCCGGGGATGACGCCACCCAGGAAGAGGAAGCCGATCGACGCGTCGGAGACGAGCGCATAGAGCACCATCGGGATCGAGGGCGGGATGATCGGCCCGATCACCGAGGATACCGCCGTCAGCGCCGCGGCGAAGCTCGCCGGGTACTTGCCGTCCTTGGTCATCATCGCCTGCATCATGCGCCCGGTGCCGGCGGCATCGGCAATCGCCGAGCCCGACATGCCGGCGAAGATGACGCTCTGGACGATGTTGACCTGGGCGAGACCGCCGCGGAAGCGCCCGACCAGCGCATCGCAGAAGCGCAGCAGCCGCTCCGTCATCGAGCCGATGTTCATCAGCTCAGCGGCGAGGATGAAGAGCGGCACGGCGAGGATGACGTAGTTGGTGTACATGCCGTTGAGCAGTTGCTCGGCGGCGATGCTGAGGTCCTGGCCCGTCAGCAGCAGGTAGAAGACCGAGCCCGCAATCATCGCGTGGCCGATCGGCAGGCCGAGCAGCGACAGTGTGACGATCGCCAGGATGCAGAGCGAAAACGGGCTCGTCATATCCCCGAGCCAGCCTTGGTGGGATCGAAGGCTTCGGGCGCGCGGCCGCGCAGAGCCTGCCAGCCGAGCCAGAGGTAGCGGGCGATCGCAGCGACGGCGAAGACCAGATAGATCGAATAGACCCAGTTGAACGGCAGCTTGAGATAGGCTGTCCGCTCGACCTTCATGAAGGTGACGTAGTCGGCCATCGCCGGCAGGGAGAGGGTGTAGAGAACGACCAGCGCGGTGGCGGTGACGACGGCCATGATGCGGCGCGTCCGTGGGCCCGCCGAGCCATAGAGGATGTCGAAGCGGATCTCGTCGCTCTCGCGCGTGACGAAGGCGGCCCCGAACAGCACGATCCAGAGCCAGAGGATGACGCTGATCTCATGCGTCCATCCGATCGGGAGGTTGAGCAGGTATCGGAAGACGATCTGGAGGATGAACACGGCGAACATCGCGCCGAGCATCGCCACCAGCACATTCTCCGCCCGGCGGGCGAGCCACCCGCCGAGCGCCCGGAGCTGATCCGTCAAGGCCGCTGCCCTCCCCGTCGCCTGTGCCTGAGCGTCAGAGCGCGTTGATCTTGTCGATCATGCCGGGCTTCCAGCTCTTGGCGAGGTCGGAGGCGAGATACTTCTTCTGGGCGAAGTCGCGGAAGGCGGCGACGTCGGGTGCATAGACCTCGAGACCCTGCTTCTTGAAGAAGTCGACGAGCTCCTTCTCCTTGTCGAGATGCTGCTGGGCGCTCCAGTCGATCGCGGCATCAGCGGCGGCCTGGAAGGCGGCCTGCTTCTGCGGGGACATCGCCTTCCAGACCCGGTCGGTGACGCAGAGCAGGTCGAAGCCGACGAGATGCGAGGTCAGCACGATCTGCGAGGAGACCTCGTAGAACTTCATGTTCTGGACGTTGGGCAGGGGATTGTCCTGCCCGTCGATCGCGCCGCTCTGCAGGCCGGTATAGACCTCCGCATAGGCCATCGGCGTCGGGTTGGCGCCGAGCGACTGACCCAGGAACTGCCAGGCATCGCCACCGGGCATGCGCAGCTTGACGCCGGCCAGGTCCGCCGGGGTCGTGATCTTCTTCTTGGGCTTGAGACCGACCTGGCGCGCGCCGAAATAGGTCGGGCCAAGGATCTTGATGTTGAGCTTGTCCTCGGCAACCTTCTTCAGCTCGGCCCCGACGTCGCTGGCGAACATCTTCTTCAGGTGGGCGGCGTCGCGGAACAGATAGGCCGAGGTCACGATCGACCATTCCGGAATCTGGTTCGAGATGTCCTGCGGCGCAATGTTGCCCATCTCGAGGTTGTTGCGCTGCATGGCGACCAGCTCGGTGCCCTGCTTGAACAGGTTCCCGCCGTAGTAGGGCTGGAGCGTGAAGTCGTCTTTGATCGCCTCGCCGAAGCGCTTCATCATCTCGGCGCGGATATCCTGCTCGGAGAAGACTGCCGAGAAGCGCAGATTGGGTTTGGCCTGGGCGAAGGCGCCGCCGGCGAAGCCGGACGTGGCGAGGGCTGCACCGCCGGCCAGCAAGGCCCGCCTGTCGATCGAAAGAGCCATGAGAAACCTCCCCTGAGAGCGGATTGTGACGCCGCCTTATGGTCCGCACTATCGCCAAGGCAGATGCGCGACGCAACATCGATTTCTCGTTTCATATGAGATTTTCGATTTCGCCATATGGATTGTTCTGGTCGGCCAATCGGCTATGATGGCGGCGCTGCATCGCTCCGCCGCGGCGCACCCAGCAGGGCCACCTCATGCTCAGCCTCACGCCACAGCCGCTGTCCGTCGGCGAAACCGCCTATCGTCGCATCCGTGCCGACATCATTTTCGGTCGGCTGGCCCCGGGCCAGAAGCTGAAGCTCGAGATCCTGCGGGAGCGCTACGAAGCCAGCGTGAGCACGCTGCGCGAGCTGCTCAGCCGTCTGGCGTCAGAGGGCCTGATCGAGGCCGAAGGCCAGAAGGGCTTCGTGGTCACGCCCGTCTCGGCGACGAATCTGCGCGAGATCGCTGCGATGCGGCTCTTGCTCGAAGGCCACGCTCTGGCCCAGTCCTTCGCGGCCGGGGACATGGAGTGGGAGGGGCGCGTGGTCGCTGCCCATCACAAGCTCGCCTTGATGGAGCGCCGGATGCTGGCGCGCGACCGCGACGATCCCGAACTCTGGAAGCGCTATGACTGGGAATTCCACCACGCCCTGATCTCCGCCTGCGGATCCCAGGTGCTGCTGGAGACCCATGGCGCGATCTACGACAAGTATCTGCGCTACCAGATGGTCGCCGTCGTCTTCCGGGGCGAGATCGCTGCCGAAGAGCACGAGGCGCTGCTCGACTGCGCGCTCAGGCGCGATGCCAGGGGTGCCATCGCCGTGCTCACGAGGCATGTCGAGGGCTGCGTCGAGCACACGCTGGCTGCAGGCCTGCTGCCGTAGCAGTCTCCGAAGCGCACAAACGAAAAAGCGGCCGGAAATCCGGCCGCCTTGATAGCGATGCAATGCCCGCGCTGCGCGCGGGCCGTGCCGGCATGCTCAGTCGAGCTTGAACTTGCCAAAGTCGCGATGCTCGCCATGGATGCGGCGGACCGTGCCGGTGATCGAGCGATAGACGATCGTCTCCGTCTCGATGACCTCCTTGCCGAAGCGCACGCCCTTGAGCATGCCGCCATTGGTGACGCCGGTGGCGCAGACGATGGTGTCGCCCGACGCCATCTCTTCCATGCTGTACTTCTTGTTGGGGTCGGTGATGCCCATGGTCAGGGCACGCGCGCGCTTCTCCTCGGTGTCGAGGATCAGGCGGCCCTGCATCTGGCCGCCGACGCAGCGCAGCGCCGCTGCCGCCAGCACGCCCTCGGGCGCGCCGCCGATGCCGAGATAGAGGTCGATGCCGGTCTTGTGCGGCTCTGTGCAGTAGATCACGCCCGCGACGTCGCCATCGGTGATCAGGCGGATCGAGCAGCCGGTCTTGCGGACCTCCTCGATCAGCTTGGCATGGCGCGGGCGGTCCATGATCAGCGTCGAGATCTCGCTCGGCTTGACGCCCTTGGCCTTGGCCAGCGCATGGATGTTGTCGGTGGCCGAGGCGTCGAGATCGACAACGCCGCGGGCATAGCCGGGGCCGATCGCGATCTTGTCCATGTAGACGTCGGGCGCGTTGAGCAGCTTGCCGGCTTCCGCCATCGCCATCACGGCGATCGAATCGGGCATGTCCTTGGCGCAGAGCGTCGTGCCTTCAAGCGGATCGACGGCGATATGGACCTTCGGGCCCTGCCGCGTGCCGACCTTCTCGCCGATGAAGAGCATCGGCGCTTCGTCGCGCTCGCCCTCGCCGATGACGATCTCGCCGTCGATCGGCAGGCGGTTCAGCTCGCGACGCATCGCATCGACCGCCGCCTGGTCCGCCGCCTTCTCATTGCCATGGCCGCGCAGCCGCGCCGCCGAGACCGCCGCGCGCTCGGTGACGCGCACCAGCTCCATCGAGAGATAGCGCTCGATGATCTGGGAGGAGGAAATGCGGAGATCGTCGGACATGAGCGGTTCCCTTTGGTTTTGCGGTCGATGGCGAGCGTTCACGGCGAAGACAACGCCTGAACCCTACTCCCGTTCGATCCGGATGACTTGCGGCGGTTCGGCGATATGGCCATCGGCCGAGACCTGCTCCAAAGCGGAGCGGATGGCGGCCTCGCTCGTGGCGTAGGTGATCAGCACGACCGGCACCGGGGTGCCCGAGCGGCCGGCCGGGTCCTGCGCCGCGGCAGCCGCGGAGCGGCGCTGCACGATGCTCTCCAGCGAGATGTCGGCCTGGGCCATGCGGGTCGCGATTCCGGCGGCGGCGCCGGGGCGGTCCACCACCGAGAGGCGGACATAATAGCCGCCCTCATGCCGCTGCATCGGGGTGCGGGCCGCCGTCTCGAGGCGCGCCACCGGCAGGCCGAAGGGCAGCCCCGCCGTGCCGCGGGCAACATCGGCGATGTCGGCGACGACGGCCGAGGCGGTGGGGTCGCCACCGGCGCCGGGACCGACGAGGGTGAGTTCGCGCACGGCGTCGGCATCGACCGTGACGGCGTTGAGAACGCCCATCACCTGCGCGATGGCAGACGACTTCGGCACCATGGTCGGGTGGACGCGCTGCTCGATGCCGGCCTTTGTCCGCTCGGCGACGCCGAGGAGCTTGATGCGGTAGCCAAGCTCGTCGGCCATCTTCAGGTCGAGCGGCGCGATCGAGGAAATGCCTTCGACATGAATCGCTTCCGCGTCGATCTTCGTGCCGAAGGCGAGGCTGGTGAGGATGGCGAGCTTGTGGGCGGTGTCGTAGCCCTCGACATCGAATGTCGGGTCGGCCTCGGCATAACCCAGGCGCTGGGCGTCCTTCAGGCAGGCCTCGAAGGTCAGCCCCTCCATCTCCATGCGCGAGAGGATGTAGTTGCAGGTGCCGTTGAGGATTCCGTAGAGCCGCGTCACCGTGTTGCCGGCGAGCGCCTCGCGCAGCGTCTTGACGATCGGGATGCCGCCGGCCGAGGAGGCCTCGAAGGCGAGCGCGACGCCCTTCTCCTCCGCCAGCGTCGCGAGCGCGACGCCGTGATGGGCGAGCAGCGCCTTGTTGGCGGTAACGACGGACTTGCCGGCCGACAGCGCCGCCTCGACCGCGGCCTTGGCCGGACCGTCCGAGCCGCCGACCAGTTCGACAAGGCAGTCGATCTCGGACGAACGCGCCAGCTCCACCGGATCATCGAACCAGGTCAGCCCGCCCAGATCGACGCCGCGATCACGGGTCCTGTCGCGGGCCGAGACGGCGGTGACGCGGATGGCGCGGCCGCAGCGCTCGCTCAGCGCATTCTCCTGCCGGCGCAGGATGCGCAGCACGGAGGCGCCGACGGTTCCAAGCCCGGCGAGGCCGATGCGGAGGGGTGTGGCGGCGGGCTGGGCAGTAGCGCTGGTCATGGCGGCGGCGTCGCATGAGGGGGGCGGCCGAGTCAACGGCGAAGCCCCGTCCCGCGCTCAGCCGAAGCGGCAGACGACCTCGGCGGCGAGGCGGCGCAGCCTGCCCTCCCCGAAGGTCATGTGGACACGCAGCAGGTTGGTGCCGAAAGCGGTGATCTTGATGGTGCGCAGCGCTTCCAGCGTGTCGCCGGTCCAGGTCGTGGCGTTCTCGTTGACGGGCGTCCAGAACCAGGGCCGCGGCGGCTCGATGACAGCCTCGGCGAGAATGCGCTCCGCCGCCGCCTGCTCGATGCCGGCCGGCAGATGGCGCGCGACGACCTCGGTGGCGTCGCGCCCGCATTCGCGGGCGGTGGTCGCGGCGAGCACGTCGGAGATCAACGGCGAATTCGTCTGGGGCACGCGTCCGCGCGAGAAGTCGACGGTGCTGACGAGGCAGACCAGCGCAAACAGGATGACGCCCGCGGCTAGCAAACGGCCTTTGCTGATCATCGCGCTGGAAGCCCCATCCCGGACGGGATCGTCCGTGGCGAGGGGTTCCCATGTTTTAGGGTCGGGGTCCAGTCTCCCGAGCCCTCATCCTGAGGAGCCGCGTCAGCGGCGTCTCGAAGGATGGTCCAGTTGGTTCGGGCGCCTCCTAGCGCATCCTTCGAGACGCGCTCCTGCGGAGCGCTCCTCAGGATGAGGGCTGAGGCCGGGGCCCGTACTTCCCCCTTACCCCGCCTTCGGCATCTGGATGATGTTGTGCAGCGTGTGGTCGGCGCCCTTGAGGAAGCGGCCGACATTGCGGGCAGCCTGGCGGATGCGCTGCTCGTTCTCGACGATGGCGATGCGGACGTAGTCGTCGCCATGCTCGCCGAAGCCGATACCGGGCGCGACCGCGACCTCGGCCTTCTCGATCAGAAGCTTCGAGAACTCCAGCGAACCGAGATGGCGGAACTTCTCGGGAATCGGCACCCAGGCGAACATCGAGGCCGCCGGCGCCGGGAATTCCCAGCCCGCCTTGCCGAAACTCTCGACCAACGCATCGCGGCGCTTGCGGTAGATCTCGCGCATCTCGCGGATGCAGTCGTCGGGGCCGTTGAGGGCAGCCGCCGCCGCGACCTGGATCGGCGTATAGGCGCCATAGTCGAGATAGGACTTCACGCGGGCCAGCGCCGCCAGCAGCCGCTCATTGCCGACCGCGAAGCCCATGCGCCAGCCAGCCATCGAGAAGGTCTTGGACATCGACGTGAACTCGACCGTGACATCCATCGCGCCCGGCACCTGCAGCATCGAGGGCGGCGGGTCGTTCTCGTCGAAATAGACCTCGGCATAGGCGAGGTCCGAGAGCAGGATCAGCTCGTGCTTCTTCGCGAAGGCGACGAGGTCCCGGTAGAAATCGAGAGACGCAGTGTAGGCGGTCGGGTTCGCCGGATAGCAGGTGACGAGCGCGATCGGCTTGGGTACCGAATGGATCATCGCCCGCTCGAGCGCCGGGAAGAAGGCCGGCGTCGGCTCGGCCGGCACGGAGCGGATGACGCCACCGGCCATGAGGAACCCGAAGGCGTGGATCGGATAGCTGGGGTTGGGCACCAGCACGACGTCGCCGGGCCCGGTGATGGCCTGCGCCATATTGGCGAAGCCTTCCTTCGAGCCGAGCGTCGCGACGACCTGCGTGTCGGGATTGAGCTTCACGCCGAAGCGGCGCTCGTAATAATGCGCCTGGGCGCGGCGCAGGCCGCCGATGCCCTTGGAGGCCGAGTAGCGGTCGGTGCGCGGCTTGCCGGCGGTCTCGACCAGCTTCTCGATGACATGCTTGGGCGCAGGCAGGTCGGGATTGCCCATGCCGAGATCGACGATGTCGACGCCCTTGGCGCGCTCGGCGGCCTTGATCTTGTTGACCTGTTCGAAAACGTAGGGCGGCAGGCGCTTGATGCGGTGAAAATCGGCCATTCGAACAGTTCCTTCGCCGGATGAACCGGCAGCATCATGTCTGCGGGAATGCCCGGGCCGGCTCCCAACGGCGCCACGCCCTCCCCGCGATTCAGATCGTTGCGCGCAGCGCGCCTCCGGCCGCATCTTTGGTCATGGGCGGATCAAAAACGCAAGATTCAATCGCAAGCCAGCGAGCGGCTGGCCCGGCGAGACCTCGATTGGTGGACATCAGTTGGTGGGCAGCACGGCCGGCTTGGGGGCGGGCGTGCTGCCTAGCGTCTTCGCTTCAGTGCCGGCTGCCTCGTTGGCGGTGCGCTTGGCCTCAAGCTCGGCCTCGATCTTCTTGAACTCGGCCCTGGGCTTGCAGTCCTCGTTCGGCTTGCGGCCGTCGGGGCGATAGATGAAGCGCGCCGCCTGTCCCTGCGGAACGAAGGCCGGCCGGGGCGTGTCGCCCTCGCAGAGCGGGTTGACCGGCAGGGTCGTGCCGACCGGGATATAGGCGACCTCGCCGGGGCGCGTTTCGCGCACGAAGGGCTTCGGCTCGGCGGCTGTGGTGGCAAAGCCTGTGGCCTCCGCGACGACCTTGCCGGTCTCGCTCGCGCAGCCTGCCGCGACGACCGCGAGGCCTGGCCAGCATCAGGAGCGGCAGGAGCGGCGTGGACTGGAATCGGGCTTGCGGCATGGTTTGATCCGGCACGTTGCGGAATTCTCTTTGTAGCCGATATCCGCTACGTCCTTAATAGGACCAAAATGGGGAGCAGACAGCATCCCCGCATAAGACGTGCGACGGGGAGAGCGCGATGGACCGGCGAACCGGGGATAAGTCCGGGGATGCGACCGGGTCGGCCGAAGTGCCGGTGCCGGATCTCGATGCCTTCGCCCAGAACATGAGCCGCCTCGTCGAGGAATACGGCAAGGTCACCGCCGCCTATCTCAAGCCGATCGAGCGCGGCGAAGCCAAGGGCGGACAGGCCGACGAAGCCAGCGAAATGGTCAAGACGCTGGGCCGCGTCGCCGAAAAATGGGTCTCCGATCCGCGCAAGATCATCGAGGCGCAGGCCTCGCTGACGGGCGATTTCCTGACGTTATGGAGCACGATGCTCAAGCGGGCCGGTGGCGAGGAGGCCAAGCCCGTGATCGAGCCGGACAAGCGCGATGCGCGCTTCGCCGATCCCGACTGGTCGGCGCATCCGATGTTCGACTTCGTCAAGCAGGCCTATCTGATCGGCACGCGCTGGGCCGAATCGATGGTCGACCAGGCGGAAGACCTCGATCCCCATACCCGCGAGAAGGCGCGCTTCTATGTGAAGCAGATCGCCAGTGCGCTCTCGCCCTCCAACTTCGTCGCGACGAATCCCGAATTGCTGCGCGAGACGCTGCAGCAGAACGGCGAGAACCTCGTTCGCGGCATGAAGATGCTGGCCGAGGACATCGAGGCCGGCCGCGGCGAGCTCAAGATCCGGCAATCCGACCCGGGCGCCTTCAAGATCGGCGTCAACATCGCCTCGACGCCGGGCAAGGTCGTCTTCCGCAACGACATCATTGAGCTGATCCAGTACGCGGCCTCGACCGAGACCGTGCTGAAGCGCCCGCTCCTGATCGTGCCGCCCTGGATCAACAAGTTCTACATCCTCGATCTCAACGCCGAGAAGAGCTTCATCCGCTGGGCGGTCGCCCAGGGCCTGACGGTGTTCTGCATCTCCTGGGTCAATCCGGACGAGCGCCACGCCACCAAGGATTTCGAGAGCTACATGCGCGAGGGCGTCTTCGCGGCGCTCGACGCGATCGAGCTGGCGACCGGCGAGAAGAGGGTCAGCGCGATCGGCTACTGCGTCGGCGGCACGCTGCTGGGCGTCACGCTGGCCTATATGGCAGCGATAGGGGACAAGCGTATCGACAGCGCGACCTTCTTCACCACCCAGGTCGATTTCTCGCAGGCCGGCGAGCTCTCCGTCTTCGTCGACGAGGAGCAGATCCGGGCCGTCGAGGAGCAGATGACCAAGAGCGGCTATCTCGATGGAGCGCGCATGGCGGGCGCCTTCAACATGCTGCGGCCCAACGACCTGATCTGGTCCTATGCGGTGAACAACTACCTGAAGGGCAAGGCACCGACGCCTTTCGACCTGCTCTACTGGAACTCCGATTCGACGCGGATGCCGGCGGCAAACCACTCCTTCTACCTGCGCAACTGCTATCTCGAGAACAAGCTCTCCAAGGGCCAGATGGTGATCGGCGGCAAGCTCCTCGATCTCGGGGCGGTGACAATCCCGATCTACAACCTCGCGACGCGCGAGGACCACATCGCCCCTGCCCGCTCGGTCTTCACCGGCTCGCAATGCTTCGGCGGGCCGGTCGACTACATCGTCGCGGGCTCGGGCCACATCGCCGGGGTGGTCAACCCGCCCGGCAAGGTGAAGTACCAGTACTGGACCGGCGGACCGGCGCGGGGAAGCTATGAGGACTGGATCGCAGCAGCACAGGAGCATCCGGGCTCCTGGTGGCCGCACTGGTTCGGCTGGGTCGAGGCGCAGGCGCCCAAGCGGGTCAAGGCGCGGATGCCGGGCTCAGGCAAGCTGCCGGCACTCGCCGATGCGCCGGGGACCTATGTGCTGAAGAAGGCCTGAGCGGGCTGGGGCGGACGAGGGCCGATCCTAGGCCGGTCCGAGCCATGATTGCCACAACAGGATCATGCCGACGCTTGCACCACGGAAGCGTCCCAGTCCCGGCGTGGGTAACACTCTTCGCACGGCAGCCGCCCGGACCGTTATCCGTCGGCTACAAGATCGAGCGTCCCGATCCGCCGACGTCAGGGGCTGCTTGCGGCTCGTCTGCAACTTCAGCCCCTCGGCCGACGACGCCGATGACGGAACTCGCCCCATAACAACACCGCGCAACAACCGCCAACGATCACATACGACGCCGCTTTGCCAGGAAAGTGCTGGAGAATTGGGAAAACCACCCAATTCATCATTGGCATAATGAGAAAACAGAAGAGGACTATAAATCCGCAGCTGAGTTTCTGATGGATCCCTGGTGGCGGCAACTCTTCATGCTTTTCAGCCAAGGGCTCCTCCAAATCCACAATCATCGAAACTCCCTCGTTTTTAGATGATCAGCAACGTGGGCTGTCGACTCGCAGCTCCGCTCCGGACAAACAAAAAAGCCGGCCCGCGAGGGCCGGCTTTCTCGTGAGGCGCTGTGGGTGCGCTCAGAACTTGCGAACCGCCGGCTGCACCGGGATCGTCTGAGCCGGGTTGTCCCAGCGATAGGTCAGGCCGGCCGAGACGATGTGGATGTAGGGCTTGGCCTCGGCGGTGAAGAAGACCGGGCCCTGCTGCGGATGCGTGCCGCCGTAGTTCACCTTGGCCTTGTTCACGTTGATGTAGGTGTAGCCGACATCGAGCTTGATCTTCTCGCTGACCTGGTAGCTCGCGCCCGCCGAGAGCCAGAGACGGTCGTTGTCGGAGATGAAGACGGTGCGGTTGGTGTCGTTCACCGGCGACAGCTCATAGGCGACACCGGCGCGCAGCGTCAGGGCCTGGTTGTACTTGTACTCGACGCCGCCGCTGAAGAACCAGCTGTCGTCATAGACGAAGTTCAGGCTCGAGATCGGCAGGCCGCTGATCTGGCTGACGATCGGGATGCGGCGGAAGCGGCTCCAGTTGGTCCACTCGACGCCGAGATGAGCCTGCCACTGGTCGTTGATGACCTGCGACACGCCGACGACCACCGAATCCGGCAGATTGAGGTTGGCCTTGATCGGGCCGACGCCGGCGACGGTCGAGATCGTGCCCTCCAGCGTCTGGTGGATCGAGGACCGGTAGCCGATACCGATCGTGGTGCCGGCCAGCGGGGTCAGGGTCGCACCGACGCGGAAGCCGACGTCGACGGTGTCGCCCTTCAGGACCTGGTTGGGGGCGAAGGGCCCGATCGCCGTGCCCAGCGTCGCGCCGGTGGCGTTCTTCAGGCTCGTCTTCAGATACTGGACCTGGACGGCGGCACCGACGGAGAGCCAGTCGTTGACCTTGTAGCCGATGGTCGGGGAGACGTTGATCGTCTTCAGATTGGCCGAGCGGCCATAGACCTGTCCGGCATAGACCTGATCGTCAGCCTTGGAGCGAAGGCCGAAGGGCGCACCGGTGGTCAGACCGATCCAGAGCCGGTCGGTGAGCTGCCAGGCGGAGTAGGAGGCCGGGATGAAGGCGCCGTCGCCGCCGATGTTGCCGGACCCGTTCTGGATCGGGCTGAGCGGGCCGACCGGCGAGCCGAGACGCGTCGGCGAGGTCGGGTCATAGGCGGCGTTGGCATAGAGATAGGTGACGTTCCACTGGCTGTTGCGGCCGGGGAACATGGTGATCGTGGCCGGGTTCCAGGCCATCGAGCCCATGCCAATGCCGCCTGCCGCCGCGCCGGCATAGGCCATGCCGAGGCCCTCGGCGCTCTGGCCGCTGCGGATGGCGAAGGAGCCAGCCTGGGCCGCGCCGGCGGCGAGGAGGGCCGCGACCGAAACCGTGGCCGCAGCGGCTGTACGAACGAAGCCCTTCATCGAATCCATCCCGTCTTGCGTTTCTTCGGGACTGCGACGTCCCGCTCGAATCCAAGCATGCCGTGTGCCGCCCGCCGCCGCAATGCCGCCGCGAAGTTGCCGAATTTGGTGCGGCAGCCGGATTTGACGAATGGGAAGGGCCGAAAACGCCCCGAATCCAGCGGTTTTTAATGTTGCCGGCTTCAACCCGCCGCCAAAGACATCGTTTACATGCGAACTATCGTGGCTTTTCGTGTTTCTGGCGCATTTCAAGACAGGCCCGCTCAAGAGACGGGCAGTCAGCTTTCATGACGTTCGTTGCATTCCCGCAACAATACCGCCGGCAGCCCTTCGCATCCGGGCCATGCGTGCGAATGGGCTTGTCTTTCCGGCCGGGCTCTTGTCAGGATCGCGGCCCAATTAGATCGTTTGAAACGGGGGAAACGACGTGAAACTGCTACGTTACGGGGCCGCGGGCCAGGAAAAGCCCGGCCTCCTCGACGCCAAGGGCGTTCTGCGCGACCTCTCCGGAACCATCCCGGACGTCGCCGGCAAGGCCCTGACGTCCGCCTCGCTGGCCAAAATCAAGGCGATCGACCCCGAGTCGCTGCCGAAGGTCGACGGCGCGCCGCGCATCGGCGCCTGCGTCGGCGACGTCCGCAATTTCATCGCGGTGGGCCTCAACTTCGCCGACCATGCGGCCGAGACCGGCGCCGAAATCCCGAAGGAGCCGATCCTCTTCAACAAGGCGCCCAACTGCATCGTCGGCCCGAATGACGACGTGATCATTCCCAAGGGCTCGAAGAAGACGGACTGGGAGGTCGAACTCGCCATCGTCATCGGCGACGGCGGCTCCTACATCCCGGAAGACAAGGCCATGGCCGCGATTGCAGGCTTTGCCGTCTGCAACGACGTCTCGGAGCGCGAGTTCCAGATCGAGCGCGGCGGCCAGTGGGCCAAGGGCAAGGGCTGCCCGACCTTCGGCCCGCTCGGCCCCTGGATGGTGACGACGGACGAGGTCAAGGACGTCCAGAACCTCGCCATGTGGCTGGAAGTCGATGGCGAGCGCGTCCAGAACGGCTCGAGCAAGACGATGATCTTCGGCTGCGCCTATCTCGTCCACTATATCAGCCAGTTCATGCGGCTCGATCCGGGCGATGTAATCACCACCGGCACGCCGCCCGGCGTCGGCCTCGGCTTCAAGCCGCCGCGCTTCCTGAAGGGCGGCGAGATCGTGAAGCTCGGCATCGAGGGCCTCGGCGAGCAGCAGCAGCACTTCAAGGCCTATCAGGGCTGAGATCGCTCCTCCTCGACATGGAAAAGGGCCGCTCGCGCGGCCCTTTTTTTATCGCGCCCGCCGCAGGCGGGCCGGCTCACTTCTCCGGTAGGCCGAGCATCAGCCGGATGTTCTGCACGGCGGCACCCGAGGCGCCCTTGCCGAGATTGTCGAGCCGCGCGACCAGCACCGCCTGGCGCAGATCGTCGTCGCCGAAGACGCGCAGTTCCAACTTGTTGGTGTCGTTCAGCGCCTGCGGCTCGAGCTTGCCGCCGGCCTGCGCCGCGGGGACGACCGAAACGAAGGTCGAGCCGGCGTAATGCTCGGCCAGCGCATCCGCGAGATCGGCCGCCTTGGGCTTGCCCGGCAGCGTGTCGAGATGCAGCGGCACCGAAACCAGCATGCCCTGCCGGAAATTCCCGACCGAGGGGATGAAGATCGGCCGCCGCGACAGCCGCGCATATTGCTGCAGCTCCGGCAGGTGCTTGTGCTTGAGGCCGAGGCCATAGAGCTCGAAGGCCGGCGCGGTACCCGCCACATAGGCCTCGATCATGCTCTTTCCGCCGCCGGAATAGCCCGACACCGCATTGATGGTGACGGGGTGATCGGGCGAGATGAAGCCGGCATCGACCAGCGGCCGCAGCAGCGCGATGCCGCCCGTCGGATAGCAGCCGGGGTTCGAGACGCGGGTGGCCTTGGCGATCTTGGCGGCATGGCCGTGTTCCAACTCGGCGAAGCCGTAGACCCAATCCGGCGCGACGCGATAGGCGGTCGAGGCGTCGACGATCTTGGGCGACTTCGCCCCCAGCGCATCGGCGAGCGCGACCGATTCCTTGGCGGCGTCGTCGGGCAGGCAGAGCACGACGAGATCGACCTGCGCCATCATCTCCTGGCGGGCGGCCGGGTCCTTGCGCTTGTCGGGGTCGATGCTGCGGACGACGACGCCCGGCATCGCGGCCAGCCTGTCGCGGATGCCGAGCCCGGTGGTGCCGGCCTCGCCGTCGATGAAGATGGACTTGGGGTTCTGGCTCATCGGACCCTCGCAAGGCGTCTGGGGGATCGGCTCAAGACACTTGGCCGGCTTCAGGCATAAAAAAACCGCGCTCCGGGCGCGGTCGCGGAC
The DNA here is from genome assembly GCF_040546595.1 of Bosea sp. OAE506. Lineage (NCBI taxonomy): Bacteria > Pseudomonadati > Pseudomonadota > Alphaproteobacteria > Hyphomicrobiales > Alloboseaceae > Allobosea > Allobosea sp. OAE506. Next base: position 3,964,297 of record NZ_JBEPOB010000001.1, read on the forward strand.
AATCGGGCTGCAAGCCGAGCGTCACCGCGGTCGCGCAAGGGCGGCCGGTGCGGTGCGACGTCGGGACAGGGTCTTGGTCATGAGCGGGATATGAGGGAGGGAGGGGGCGCTGTCAATTGCATCGTCATTCTCGCTCGGCGCGAAGCGACGCCCCTCGAATCTCCGTCGACCCGGGCCGTAGAGGGTGGCTCGACCCCAGATGCTCGGGTCAAGTCCGAGCAGGCGCGGGTTTCTCAACGATCGGAATCGCTTGGTGCCGTCCGCGGATAATCCGATTCAACCGGCCTTCTTCAGCGCCAGCGCCTGGATGTGGTGCTGCACCAGGGTCGAGCCCGCGATCGCGGTGATGTCCGCATGGTCGTAAGGCGGCGAGACCTCGACGAGGTCCATGCCGCGGATGTCGAGGTCGCGCAGGCCCCAGACCAGGCGCAGCGCCTGCTCGGCGGACAGCCCGCCCGAGACCGGCGTGCCCGTGGCCGGCGCGAAGGCGGGGTCGAGCGCGTCGATGTCAAAGGTGAGATAGGCCGGCCCCTCCCCGACCCGCTCGCGGATCCGCGCGAGCGTTCCCGCCACACCGAGTTCGTGGACGGTGTAGGCGTCGAGGATGTCGATGCCGCCATCGCGCGGCGCGACGGTGCGGATGCCGATCTGGATCGAGCGCTCGATATCGATCAGGCCCTCGCGCACTGCCTCCAGCACGAAGGAGCCGTGGCCGATGGCGCCGACACCGTCATCCCAGGTGTCCTGATGCGCGTCGAACTGGATCAGTGCAAGCCGGCCATGGCGGGCGACATGGGCGCGCAGCAGCGGCAGCGTGACGAAATGGTCGCCCCCCAGTGTCACCAGATGCGCGCCGGAGGCGAGGATGCCGGCGGCTTCCGCTTCGATGGCGCGGGCGCAGCCCGCGAGGTCGCCGCGCGGCAGCAGGCAGTCGCCATAGTCGAGCGCCGTCAGATGCGCGAAGGGATCGAGGCCGGACGGATATTGCGGGTCGCCGTCGAAGATGGCGCTGGCGCGGCGCAGCGCCTGCGGGCCGAAGCGGGCGCCGGGCCGGTTCGTCACGGCAAGATCGAAGGGCACGCCCCAGATGACGAGATCGCAGCCGGCGACGTCCTTGCCGTAGCGGCGGCGCATGAAGGAGAGCGCGCCTGCATAGGTCGGGTCGGCCGCGCCGCCGCGGCGCTCCCCCGTGAAGGCGTGGTCGATCGATCCCGGGCCGGCCTGCTCGGTCATCGCGCCGCTCGCCTCCTCATGGGCGGCGCCCCACCAGCCAGACATAGAGGCACCAGGGCAGGATCAGCGCGAGGCCAGACAGCACGAGCCGCAGCGTCGTCCAGGCGACCGGGTTCTGCAGCGCCCGCCCGTCCAGCTCCGGCATCCCATGGATCAGGCCGAGTGCCACGGCGGGCGTCAGGAAGATCACCAGCGCATTGGCGATGCGCCGCCCGCGCGGCAGATCCCGCCGCGCCAGTGCGATCAGGGCCGGCAGGGCGATCATGCCGAAGGCGATGAGGATCAGGAGGACGCGCATGGGGGCGATTTAGCACGAAGCGGCAGAGACGCCAGCCGAAGCCATCAGCGATGCGTCATCCTCGGGCGCAGCCCTCGGGTGCGATCCTCGATCGGCCCAAGGATCAACTCCGCGCTGACCCGGGAATCTCCTGCAAGAGATGGTCGGATCAAGCCCGACCATGACGCGTACGCTGCCCTACCGCCCGCCGCCGACGCGCAGGATCGAGCCGACGACATAGGACGCGGCGTCCGACAGGGCGAAGAGCACGACCTCCGCAATCTCCTCGGGCTGGGCGGCGCGCCTGAGCGGGATCGAGGGCGCGATGCGGGCGACGCGGCCGGGCTCGCCTGACGAAAGAGCGTGGATCTCGGTTTCGGTCATGCCCGGCGCGACCGCATTGACCCGGATGCCGGCGGGCGCCAGCTCCTTCGCCATGCCGACCGTCAGGGAATCGATCGCGCCCTTGGAGGCCGCATACCAGACGAACTCGTCGGGTGCGCCAAGGCCCGACGCGATCGAGGAGATGTTGACGATCGTCCTGCCCTTCGCTTCCGCGTTGGCAAGGAGCGCGCGCGTCGCCTCGCGCGCCACCAGAATCGCGCCGGTGACGTTGACGTCGATGCAGGTGCGGATCGTCTGCGGGTCGGCTTCGGCCAGCTTGCTCGCCGGGCCGGTGATCCCGGCATTGTTGACGACATGGGTGAGCGGGCCCAGCGCCGCCTGCGCTTCCGCGAAGACGCGCGCGATATCGTCCTGCTGGGCCATGTCGCCCTGCAGCGCGACCGCTTTCGCTCCGGCCGCCTCGCAGGCGGCCACGACCTCGGCCGCGGCCTGCGCCGCGCTCTGGTAGTTCACCGCGACGTCGTAGCCGCGCTGTGCGGCCATGACGCAGATGGCGGCACCAATGCCCCGGCTGCCGCCGGTGACGAGGAGGACGGGGCGGGACATGGGTGGCTCCTTGGGATTGTCGCGTTTGATACCGGGGCCTCATCCTGACGAGCGGGCCCCTGGCCCGCGTCTCGAAGGATGCTGGCTGGCGGAGCAGTCAATACGAAAAGGGCGGCTCTTGCGAGCCGCCCTTTCCACATATCGGACAGTCTGGAAACGATCAGCGCTTCGAGAACTGGAAGCTGCGGCGGGCCTTGGCCTTGCCGAACTTCTTACGCTCGACGACGCGCGAGTCGCGGGTCAGGAAGCCTTCCTTCTTGAGCGGGCCGCGAAGCTCGGGCTCATAGAAGGTCAGGGCCTTGGAGATGCCGTGACGGACGGCGCCGGCCTGGCCGGAGAGACCGCCGCCCTTGACCGTGACGACAACGTCGTACTGGGTCAGGCGATCGACGAGCTGCAGCGGCTGCTGGAGGACCATGCGCAGCACGGGGCGCGCGAAGTAGACCTCCTGGTCACGGGTGTTGACCGTGATCTTGCCGGTGCCGGGCTTGATCCAGACGCGGGCGATGGCGTTCTTGCGCTTGCCGGTGGCATAGGCGCGGCCCTGGGCGTCGACCTTCTTGACGTGAACCGGAGCGGACTCGGCCTGCGTGGCCTTGACCCCACCGAGATCGGCGAGAGACTGGAGAACTTCAGCCATGATCAGACCCTCGCATTCTTGCTGTTGAGCGCGGCGACGTCGAGCGTCTCCGGCGACTGGGCCGCATGGGGGTGCTCGGCGCCCTTGTAAACGCGCAGGTTGCCGAGGATCTGGCGGAAGAGCGGGCCGCGGGGCAGCATGCGCTCGACGGCCTTCTCGACGATGCGCTCAGGGAAGCGCCCCTCGAGGATGAACTTGGCCGAACGCTCCTTGATGCCACCGGCATAGCCGGTGTGGTGGTAGTACACCTTCTGGTCGCGCTTGCGGCCGGTCAGGACCACCTTGTCGGCATTGATGACGATGATGTTGTCGCCGCAGTCGACATGGGGGGTGTACGCCGCCTTGTGCTTGCCGCGCAGACGCATCGCCACCACGGAGGCGAGACGGCCGACGACGAGCCCGGAGGCGTCGATCACAACCCACTTCTTTTCGACATCGGCGGGCTTGAGCGAGATGGTCTTCATCGCGGGCACCCTTCGGAGCGTTGAAAAAAGGAGAAGCCGCCGGAAACCGGCGGCGGTGTGAGCGGGGGATAGGGGCAGGCCGCTCCGGTGTCAAGCACGCGAATGCGCAGCGGAAGCCGAAATCGCGAAGTTTTCGAGAGAGATACCGATAAAGGTATCCAGATACCGCATGAGCGAAACCACGCTGCTTGCCTGCCCTCTTCGTTCCGGCAAATCATGTCGGCCGGAGGAAACGCCATGAAACAGAAACTGACCCGCCCCGCCATCCTGACTGCGCTGGCCCTGTTCGCAGCCACGCCGGCCCTGGCCGATGTGCATGTCATGAGCTCGGGCGGCTTCACCGCTGCCTACAAGGAGCTGGTCGCCGGCTGCGAGGCGAAGATCGGCCAGAAGGTCGTCAGCGCCTATGGCGCCTCGATGGGCGCCGCGCCCGACGCGATTCCCAACCGGCTGGCGCGGGGCGAGCCTGCCGACATCGTCATCCTGGCGTCGGAGGCCTTCGACAAGCTCGTCGCCGACGGCAAGGGCGTGCCCGGCAGCCGGGTCGATCTCGTGCGCTCGGCCATCGGCCTTTCGGTCAAGGCCGGCGCGCCGAAGCCGGACATCTCGACGGTCGAGGCCCTCAGGAAGACGCTGCTGGAGGCGAAGTCGATCGCCTATTCGGCCAGCGCCAGCGGCACCTATCTCTCCGAGGAGCTGTTCCCGAAGCTCGACCCCAGCGGCGCCGTGATGGCCAAGTCGAAGAAGATCTTCAGCGAGCGCGTCGGCTCGGTGGTCGCACGCGGCGAGGCCGAGCTCGGCTTCCAGCAGGTCAGCGAACTCGTCACCATCGACGGGCTCGATTTCGTCGGCACGCTTCCCGAGGAGGTGCAGCGGGTGACGATCTTCTCAGCCGGGCTCGCCGCCGGGACCAAAGAGCCGGAGGCGGCGCGCCGGCTGATCTCCTGCCTCGGCTCGCTGGAGTCGGCCCCGACCATCCGCAAATCCGGGCTCGAGCCGCTGCCGGTCAAGTAGCCGGCAGACCGTGATCGAATCGGCTCAGCGATCGGCGGGGATCGAATAGGTCCCCGTCGCATGGGCGACCATCTCGCTCTCGCCCTGCGAGTAGAGCGAGACCTCACCGACGGCCAGGCGCTTGCCGAGCTTGAGCAGCCGCGCCTCCCCGATCAGTGCTGCGGGCGCCGGCTTGCGCAGGAAGTTGAAGGACAGGCTCGTGGTCACGGCGAGCGCGACCGGGCCGATCTGGCCGAGGATCGCCGCATAGAGCGCGAGATCGGCCAGCGCCATCATGGTCGGGCCGGAGATTGTGCCGCCCGGCCGCAGATGCTTCTCATGATAGTCGCAGCGCATGCGGGCCGTCATCGGCCCGACCTCCTCGACGAAATAGGTCCGCCCGCCGCTATGGAGCTGCGGGAAGACCTCGTCGAGGAAAGCCTCGAGCTGCGCGGCATTCATGCGGGGTGTGGTGTCGCGCAGGGTCATCTCGGGCGGTCCGGCACAGGCTGCGATGAGGAGATGCCCCTTGCAGCATGGGGGAGCGCGGCGGACAATACGTCAAAACGCACAGGCAAACGCTCACGGAAACGCCGAGGTCCCCGTCATGAATGCCCATGCCCGCCCCGAGGCGGCGCCCGCGCTGCGGCGCGAGGACCACGACGGTATCGCCGTCCTCACGCTGAACCGGCCGCAATCGCGCAACCCGCTCAGCGAGGCGATGCTGGCCGCGCTGGCAGAAAGCTTCACCGCCATCGCCGCCGACCGGAGCGTCAAAGCGGTCGTGCTGGCAGCCGAAGGCCCGGTTTTCTGCGCCGGTCACGACCTCAAGGAGATGAGCGCGCACCGCGCCGATCCCGATCGCGGGAGGGCCTATTTCACCGACATCCTCGGGCGCTGCTCGCGCGTGATGCAGCAGATCACCGCCCTGCCCCAACCGGTGATCGCGGCCGTCGAGGGCACGGCGACCGCGGCCGGCTGCCAGCTCGTCGCAAGCTGCGATCTCGCAGTGGCGGGCGAAGCCGCCCGCTTCTGCACGCCGGGCGTCCATATCGGCCTATTCTGCTCGACGCCGATGGTGGCGCTGACGCGCAACCTCTCCGCCAAGCACGCGATGGAGATGCTGCTGCTGGGCGAGATGGTGCCCGCCGACGAGGCCGCCCGTATGGGGCTGGTCAACCGCGTGGTGGTGGCCGGCAGCGCGCTGGCGGAGGCGCAGCGGCTGGCGGCCGTGATCGCCTCGAAATCATCGGCGACCATCCGCATCGGCAAGCGCGCCTTCTACGAGCAGCGCGAGATGGGGCTGGCGGCGGCCTATGACCACGCCTCGGCGGTGATGGTCGAGAACATGCTCGCGCGCGACGCCGAGGAAGGAATCGGTGCGTTCGTGGGGAAGCGGGCGCCGGTGTGGAAGGGGTAGCGCGGGCGCAACATTGGCGTCATTCTCGGGCGGAGCCCTCGGGTCAGATCTTCGATCGGCCCAAGGATAAACTCCGAGCAGACCCGCGAATCTCTGGCCGGAGATGCTCGGGTCGAGCCCGAGCATGACGCTCTTCATCCCCGCCGCCTCACCCTTGGAATTCCATGTCCCACGACGCCTACCCTGACAGCCAGATCCGCGATATCCTCAAGAGCGTGAAGCGCATCGCGCTGGTCGGCGCCTCAGCCAACGAGGCGCGCCCCTCCTGGATCGTGACGAAATACCTGCTCGACCGGGGCTATGACGTCATCCCCGTCAATCCCGGCCTCGCCGGCCAGACGCTGCTGGGCAAGACCGTCTATGGTTCGCTGAAGGACGTGCCGGGCGCGATCGACATGGTCGAGATCTTCCGCAACTCGGAAGCCGCCGGGCCGCTCACCGACGAGGCGCTGACGCTCGATCCGCTGCCGAAGGTGATCTGGATGCAGCTCTCGGTGCGCAACGACGAGGCGGCGGCGCGCGCCGAGGCGAAGGGCGTCACCGTGATCATGAACCGCTGTCCCAAGATCGAATACGGCCGGCTCTCGGGCGAGATCGGCTGGCAGGGCATCAACTCCCGCATCCTCTCCTCGAAGAAGCCTGTGCTGGCCGGCAAGGGCTTCCAGAAGCTGACGATCCACCGCCCGGGGACATAGAGAGCCACGTGGCGCGGGCCAGCCGCTCCATCTCGCGCGTGAAATCGAAGCGCTGCTGGACGGCTCCGCTGGCTAACGAAATCGTGCCAGGTCAGGTCGGCTCCAGGACGGCCGGCACGCCATCGAAGATGCGAGCGAGCGGTTCCGGCTTGCCGAGCAGAAACCCCTGCGCATAGTCGACGCCGATGATGCGGAGACGGTCTAGCGTTTCGCTCGTCTCGACAAACTCCGCAACGGTCTGGACGCCGACGACTTTCGCAATATCGACAAAGCAGCGAACCATGACGTCGTTCAGCTTATCGGTGACGAGATCGCGAATGAAGCGGCCGTCGATTTTCATGAAATCGACCCGGAGCGATTTCAGATAGCCAAACGACGATGCTCCCGCACCGAAGTCATCCAGTGCGACCTTGATCCCCATCGATCGCACGCGCTCGATGAAGGCGGCTGCATCCGCGAGATTGGTAATGGCCTCGGTCTCGGTGATCTCGATACAGATTCTCGAGCAGATGTCTCGCCCGGCGCGTTCCAAGACGTCAAACGCCCAGGAGTGGAAGGCCCGGTCGCCAATCGACCGTCCCGAGAGGTTCAAACTGATCAGCCGAATGTCCTGAACCGCAATGACGCTGGCAATCCACCTGGTTGCCTCGCGCAGAACCCAGCGATCGATGCGCGAAATCAGATGGAACCGTTCTGCTGCGGGCAAAAAGGCCCCCGGGGCTGCCAGCGAGCCATCATCGCTCTTCATCCGAAGCAGGAGTTCAGCATGCAGTCCGGGCTTGTCTGCAGAGAGGGCACGGATCGTCTGTGCATGCAGGACGAAGCCGCCATCGTCCAGCGCCCGTTCGATCCGGTTTGTCCATTGCACCTCGAACTGACGCGATTGCATGGCCACATCGGTCTCGAGCCAGCCGTGAAAGCGGTTCCGTCCCGCTTCCTTCGCGGCGTAGCAGGCCGAGTCCGCAGCCTTCTGGACAGCGGCGATATCACCCCAGCGGGCGTCGATCGGCACCAGTCCGATGCTGGCACCGACGCGAAACTTCCGGCCATCGTGCACGAACCGGAAATCATCCATGGCATCGCAAATCCGCTGCGCCAGCTTTTCGGCAAGCTCGACGGAGCAGTTTTCGAGAATGATGCCGAATTCATCACCGCCGAGACGGGCCAATGTATCGCAGTTTCGGGCGATATCGCGAAACAGCCTGCTGAACTGCCGTAGCAGAATATCGCCCACGGCATGTCCACACGTATCATTCACGATCTTGAATTGATCGAGATCCAGATACAGCAACGCATGACAGGACCTGTCCTCGCGGGACTTGCCCAGCAAGAGCTTCAAACGCGCTTCGAATTCGGTGCGGTTTTTCAGCCCCGTCAAAGCATCATGCGTTGCACGATACTTCATCTCCTTGGAAAGGCGTCTTTGTTCCGATACATCGTGAAACACCAGAACAACACCCAGGACCACGCCGTCATTCCGCACGATCGGGGCGGCGGAATGCTCAATTCCGAATTCGGTGCCGTCTTTCGAAATCAGGATGGTATGATCGGCGAGGCCTACGATACGCCCCTCGGCAAGGCACGCCGCCACCGGGTTGGGTGCAACAGCGCGCGTGGTCTCATCGACGATCCTGAAAATCTCTTCCAGAGCTTTGCCTTGTGACTCGTCCTGTCGCCACCCCGTCATTCGCTCAGCGACGGGATTGAGCCATGTAATCCGGCCCGTGGCATCCGTGGTGATCACCGCATCACCAATCGATTGCAGCGTCACGCGCATCAACTCGTGCTGCTCGGCAAGTTGAGCACTGAGTTTCCGACGCTCGGTGACATCCTGCAAGGCGCCGGAGAGACGGACCGGGCGGCCGTCGGAGAACTCGGCTGACCCGACAGCGCGCACAAAACGCTGCACGCCGTCAACGCGATTGATCGACAACTCGAGATCAAAGCTCTTTCCTGTCGAAAAGGCTTCATTGACGGCGGCTTCCAAGACGGGCCGCGATTCCGCAGTGTAGAATCCAATGGCTTCATTGAGATCAGGCGTGAAGCCGGCGTGCACTCCGTGAATGTCGCGAATGACATCCGACCACGTCAACGATCCGGTGGGTATATCCAACTCCCAGCCGCCTACTCCTGCAAGGTTTCCCGTGCGATTCAGGAATTCCTGGGATTTGTGAGTGCAACCTCAGAGAGCTTGAGCTCCGTAACGTCACTCGCCTGAGCAATGAAGCCCTCGACCTTCCCCTTGACGAAAAACGGCGTGTAATGGGCGATGGTGAACGCAATCGAACCATCTCGCCGGAGCATATTTCGTTCAAATTGCTGCGGCTCACCCGCAAGCGCTGCCCGGATGTGTTTGTCGTTGAGTTTAAAAAGCTCTTCTCCCAAAACATCCCGAATGTGTACTCCGGCCATTTCGTCGGCGTTCCGGCCGAACCAGTCGGCATAGTGCCGATTGGAAAACTTGCAGACCAGATCGTTGGACCAAAAGGCGACCAAGCCCGGGAGCGCGTCCGCCATCGACCGCAGGAAGCGCTCGCTCGTGGTCACTGCGAGCGCCGATTCCACGGCGCGCGAGCGCGCGCCGATCAGCTCCGCCTCGAAGCGGGTGCGCTCCAATGCGACGAAGAATGTCCAGACGTAGCTTTCGCGGCCTTCGTAGCTGTCCGACCGGCAATCTGCCAATACGGGTACGGCTTTCCGATCAGCCCCGATCAATTGAAAGAAGCATTCGGAAATCGTCCCATTCCGCAACAATGTCGGAAAAACATGGGTCTGCAGAAAGATCCGGCTGGCAGGCGGGAGGATCCTGTCGATCGACTGGCCCTGCAGATCCGCAGCATCGAGACCGGTCACAGCTGTAATCTGGCGGTTCAGCCCGAGGATGGTCCCGCTGACATCGGTTATCAGAACGGAACAGGGCAGCTTATCGACGAGGATCACCGATTGTCTTCTTTTCAGCGCTGATTATCGTCGGAGGCGAGATAGCGTGTGACGGCCGCGACGACGAGATCCGGGTGGGTCATGTGCGCGCAATGGCCGGCCACATCGAGGATTTCGAGTTCGCTGCCCACGAGACGCTCGTGCATATACGCTCCAACCGACAGGGGAGCCAGTGCATCATTTCGATGTTGAAGAATAAGACTCGGCGCCGTCACGTATTGAAGGTCGGATCGATTGTCGGCGAAGAACGTCGTCTGCGCAAACACGCGCGCAGACACTGGATCGGTTGAACAGAAGCTGTCCGACAGTTCGGCCGATACGGTGCCCGCGCCGTCCGGACCAGCCACGACAGGGGCGAGATAATTTGCCCAGCCCATGTAATTCTGATCCATGAGCGCCAGCAAACCTTCCAGATCCTCCCGCTCGAAGCCGCCCTCATACTCAGGGCGATGGTTGAGAAAGCTCGGCGATGGACCGAGCAGGATCAGTCGATCGAACAGGTGCGGTCGCCTGACTGACGCCAGGAGGCCGACGCTGCAGCTGACAGAATGGCCGACGAACGACACGCCGGATGTCAGCTAAAGCGCATCACACACATCGAGGAGGTCCTGCACATACCCGTCCAACGTGCCGTAACGTTCGCCATCGAAAGCCCTGATGTCTGACCTGCCGCTGCCGACATAATCGAACAGGACCACCCGATGGGTCGTAGTGAACTGCTTCGCGACACGTGCCCACATGGTGTGATCGCAACCGAATCCATGGGCGTAGACCATGAACGCCCCCTGAGCGCCATGCACCGTGACATTATTACGTCTCAACACTGTCATTGATCGGCGTCTCGTCTCCCCCGGCGCCACTGTATAGTGATGCATTCCGGATTCGACGAGGGACTGCCTCGGAAAATTTGGACATCGGTCATCGGTGGATTTTCGGCCGGAACGCGGCATGATTGCCGCGAACACCAGCGGGTCAGACGAGACGCATGTGCCGGAACCACAGCCCGGCTTTCGAGGCGAAGGTCGCGCTGGCAGCCATCGAGGGCGAGACAGCGCTGGCCGATCTGGCGCTGCAATCGTCCGCCCGAACCAGAGAACGGGCTTGCGAAACACCGGATCCTGTTTGACGTCATCCCGGTCGTTCGTTAAAACGAACGCAACGGCACGATGATCGTTTCATCATGCCATCAGAGCATTCAGGGAGCACGCCATGACCGACCGCGCACCGGGTTTCCACACCCTCGCCATCCATGCCGGCGCTGCGCCTGATGCGGCCACCGGCGCGCGCGCCACGCCGATCTACCAGACGACGTCCTTCGTCTTCGACGATGTCGACCACGCCGCCTCGCTCTTCGGGCTGCAGGCCTTCGGCAACATCTACACCCGCATCGGCAACCCGACCAACGCGGTGCTGGAAGAGCGCGTCGCAGCGCTGGAAGGCGGCACGGCGGCGCTCGCGGTGGCCTCGGGCCATGCCGCCGAGTTCCTCTGCTTCCACGCGCTGATGCAGCCGGGCGACGAGTTTGTTGCGGCCAAGAAGCTCTATGGCGGCTCGATCAACCAGTTCAACCACTCCTACAAGAACTTCGGCTGGAACGTGATCTGGGCCGATTCGGACGATCTGGAGGCCTTCGCCGCTGCCGTGACGCCCAAGACCAAGGCGATCTTCATCGAATCCATCGCCAATCCAGGCGGCGTGGTCGTCGACATCGCCGGCATCTCGGCCATCGCCAAGAAGCACAACATCCCGCTGATCGTCGACAACACCATGGCGACGCCCTATCTCGTGCGGCCCTTCGAGCACGGCGCGGACATCGTCGTGCATTCGCTGACCAAGTTCCTCGGCGGGCACGGCAATTCGATCGGTGGCATCATCGTCGATGGCGGCTCGTTCAATTGGGTCGGCGACGAGCGCTACCCGATGCTCTCTAAGCCGCGGCCGGAGTATAACGGCATGGTGCTGGCCGAGACCTTCGGCAATTTCGCTTTCGCCATCGCGACCCGCGTGCTCGGCCTGCGCGACATGGGCCCGGCGCTCTCCCCCTTCAACGCCTTCATGATCCTGACCGGCATCGAGACGCTGCCGCTGCGCATGCAGCGCCATTGCGAGAGCGCGCTGGCGGTCGCAACGCATCTCTCGAAGCACCCGGCGGTGGAATGGGTCAGCTATCCCGGCCTGCCCGGCGACAAGTATCACGAGCTGGCCAAGCGCTATTCGCCGAAGGGCGCCGGCGCGGTCTTCACCTTCGGGCTGAAGGGCGGCTACGACGCCGGCGTCAAGCTTGTCACCGAGCTGAAGCTGTTCTCGCATCTGGCCAATATCGGCGACACGCGCTCGCTGGTGATCCACCCGGCCTCGACCACACACCGCCAGCTCACCGACGAGCAGAAGACGGCGTCGGGCGCCGGCCCGCAGGTGATCCGCCTGTCGATCGGGCTAGAGGATGTGGCGGACCTGATCGACGATCTGGATCAGGCGCTGGCCTGATCTTCGCGTCATTCTCGGGCGAAGCGCAGCGTAGACCCGAGAACCTCAGGCCGTCGAGGCGTAGGAAGCGGCGCTATCTCGTCACGAGATGCTCGGGCCGAGCCCGAGCATGACGGCGCGTTTCAACCGCGCGCGGCAGCTTCCGTGCGCGTCACATGGACGACGCCCATCGCCAGCACGAGGAAGCCGAGCGCCTGGTGGGCGAGTCCGGCCCAGAGCGGCACGACGAGCAGCAGCGTGACGATGCCGAGTACGGCCTGGCTCAGCGTCAGGCCGAGGATCGCCGTGGCGCGCTTGGCGCCGCCCGAGCCCGGCGCCGCCTTGCGCAGCGAGACCATGTGCCAGATCGCCAGCGCCAGCAGCAGATAGGCGCCGATGCGGTGGTTGAACTGCACCAGCGCCGCGTTGTCGACGAAGTTCTCCCAGAAAGCGGGCCGCACGAACAGCGTCTCGACGCCCGGAACCAGCGCGCCATCCATCAGCGGCCAGGTGTTGTAGACGAAACCGGCGCGCGAGCCGGCGACGAGCCCGCCGAGCGCGATCTGCCCGAAGAGCAGCGCCAGCAGCACCCAGGCCATCGCACGTCCATGACCCGGTTCGGCCCGGCGAGCCGGCGTCTTCCAGGTGGCGAAAGCGATCACCGAGGCAAAGAACAGCGCGGCAAAGGTCAGGTGCAGCGTCAGCTTGACCGGCGCGACCGCGACCATGCCGGGCTGCAGGCCCGAGGCGACCATGATCCAGCCGATTGTGCCCTGCAGGCCGAGCAGCAGCCCCATGCCGAACAGCACCAGCGTCTGGCGCCAGGGCAGCAGCCGCAGCGCCGCAACGACGAGGAAACCGCCGAGATAGACCAGGCCGATGAAGCGGCCGAGCTGGCGGTGGCCCCATTCCCACCAGTAGATGAACTGGAATTCGCCCAGGCTCATGCCCTGGTTCAGCAGCTGGTATTGCGGGCTGGCGCGGTATTTCGCGAACTCGCTTGCCCAGGTCTCGGCCGAGAGCGGCGGCAGGGCGCCGGTGATCGGCTTCCATTCCGTGATGGAGAGGCCCGAGCCGGTGAGCCGCGTCGCCCCGCCGACGACGACCATGACTAAGACCAGCGCCGCCACGGCCCAGAGCCAGCGCCGGACCCCGGCATGCTGTCCGCCCTGCAGGATGATCGAGGGGTGTCTGTCGAGAGCGATCGTCACGGAAGCGGGGCCTTCGGTCGCATCAGATTGGCTTCACAAGCGTGGAAGCAGGTGACAGATAGTCGGCGCGCCCGAGGCCGACAACGCCCGCATTGCCGCAGGCGGCGCGCCCCGCCCCGAACGCCAGGACGAGACAGCCGATGAGACAGACCCACCGCAAGCTGATCGGCACCGTCGTCATCATCGTCTTCGTCTGCGTCTACGCCCTCGTCGCCATGGCGCTGGCGCAGGGGCGCATCACCGAGGCACCGAAGGTCGTGCAGACCATCGCCTATGTCGCGCTCGGCCTCGCCTGGGTGCTGCCGCTCCTGCCGCTGATCAAGTGGATGGAGCGGAAGGACGACGCACGATGACGGAGCACCAACCTTACTACAACATTTTCAGATCGAAATAATTTAACAAGAATACCAGAATATATGGCGTCAACAAGGCTATAATAAATAACGGCCTAGGCAACACCCTCGCGAATCCAGATGCCACAAACATCAAACCAATGATTGCTGCCGCATTCGCTCTCGGAATCCCGTCAACATTCCGACTAAGCCAATAGAATACGATAAAGGGAACCAATATTAGCACGCCCATGCATTTTGACACGAGCCCTCGTTCGGAAATCAAAAACCCCGATAGCGCCAAACCGACTGAGAAGATAAAGAATATCTCTTTATCGGCCATTGACCCGCCTCCCCCTATTCCACAGCCAGAACGGCAAACCCGAGAGCAGCGCTTTCACGGCCTCGTCGCTCTGATGCAATCCATTGAGCGAGACGCGCGGCAGGGCGTGGAGGTGGTCGGCATGCTCCTTGAACAGATGGCCTGGCCGCGTTGTCACCGCGCTGGCGAAGCCTGCGTCCCTTGCCAGCGCGAACTCCCGCGGGCCAGCCGAGGTCGGGTCGCCGACCGGATAGGCGAAGTGGCGGATGGGCATGCCGAGCTCGGCTTCGAGCCGGGTCCTGCTATCGACGATCTCTGCGCGGGCGAAGGCCTCGTCATGCTTGGCCAGCATCGGATGCGTCAGCGTGTGCGCGCCGATGGTCACCCCCGGCGCGCCGGCCAGCGCCCGCAGTGTCTCCCAGGGCAGGCATTCGCGCTCGACCAAGGCGGCGGGGTCGATGCCCGCCTGTGCGGTCAGATCCGAAATGGCTGACAGCAGAATCGCTTCGGGCTGTTTGCGCAGACGCCAGTAGAGCCTGTCGAAAGCGCGCTGCTTTTCGGAATCACGCGCCGTCCGTGCCGTGAAGGGGCCGTCTGGCAGGGAAAGCGAGATCGCCGGCAGCGCACGAAGCGCCTCTTCCAGTTCCAGCCACCAGAGCCGCGCGGTGCGATCGGCGAAGCCCGGCGTGACGAAGAGCGTCCAGGGCACGCCGTGTTTCGCCAGCACAGGCCAGGCCTGCTCGACATTGTCGCGGTAGCCGTCGTCGAAGGTCAGCGCGACGAAGAAGCGCCCCGTTTGCGGCGCCGCGAGCCGGGCGAGCGCATCGTCCAGCGACACCAGATCGTAGCCCTCGGCGTGGATCAGGCCGAGCGTGCGATCGAGGAAGTCGGGGGTGATTTCGAGCAGGCCGTTGGGCCGGAAGCCGCCTGCACCCTGCGGCCGGACATGATGCAGCGTCAGGATCACGCCGCGGCCCTGCGCGAGGCCCCGGCCCCAGCGGTCGGCCCCCGTGGCCGCGATCGCCTTGAAGATCGCCGAGAAGGCAAGGTGGCGCAGGTTCATCTGTCCGTTCCGCGGCAACCGCCCGCTAACGCTGTTGTCCGATGGCGGCGCCATCGCGGGCGATCTTGGCCAGTCCGTTCACAATAGCGGGTTAAGGAGGCGGCATTGCCGTCGCCTCCGAGGCTTTCAGCTCCATGTCAGCGCTCGTCGAACAAAGCCGCTCCGCCGCCACGCATCGCCTCGCCGATGCGCCGCCCATCCGCGACGAGGCCGTCGCAAGGAGCTGGGCCAGCCTGTCCGTGGTCGAGGACATCGCCGCGCTCGCAGGGGAATGGCGGGCTCTGGAAGAGCGTGCCCTCGTCACGCCCTACCAGGCCCATGGCTGGGTGCGCGCCTTCGCCGAGACGGTCGGCCGGGCCGAGCGCATGGTGCTCCGCCATGCCGTGCTGCGCGACGCTGCCGGCGCGGCGCTGGCGATCCTGCCTCTCGTCATCACCCGCCGCAACGGCATCCGCTTCGCCGAATTCATCGGCGGCAAGCACGCCAATTATCATATGGGCCTCTACGACCCGGCCTTCGCCGCCGGCCTGGACGCCGCCGGCGCGCGGCTCATGCTGGCCGAGATCGGGGCGGCCATTGGCGGGCTCGACGCCTTCATCTTCGTCAACCAGCCGACGCAGTGGCAGGGCGTGCCGAACCCGCTGGCGCAGCTCGCCGGAGGCCCGAGCCCGAGCGGGGCCTACAAGCTCGCGCTCGCGCCCGGCGACGCCGAGGGCTCGCTGCGGCGCTCGATGAGCAGCCATGCCCACAAGAAGCTCAAGAACAAGCGCAACCGCTTCATCGCCCATGGCCCTTCCGAGATGGTGCGGGCGCGGACGCCGGAAGAGATCGCGCGGGTGATCGACGCCTTCCTGCGGCAGAAGGCGGCCCGTTTCGCGATGATGGGCATCGCCGACCCCTTCGCGCCACCCGCCATGCGCCGCTTCCTCGAGCGTGGAGCGGCCCCGGAAGGGGACCGGCCGCCGGCCCTGGAGCTGTATTCGCTGGATGTTGCGGGGCAGTCGGTCGCGACCTATGTCGGCGCCGTCCAGGGCGATCGCTTCTCCGGCATGGCGACGTCCTTCGACATGGAGAGCGAGGTCGCGAAGACCAGCCCGGGCGAGATTCTGCTGATCGACCTGATCAAGCTGAAGTGCCGGGAGGGGTTCACGGTCTTCGATCTCGGCGTCGGCGAGGCGCGCTACAAGACGACGATCTGCGACGAGCGCGACGATCTCGTCGACACCTTCCTGCCACTGACTGCCAAGGGCCGGGCTTTTGCCCTGTTCAGCCGGGCCAAGCGCGAGATGAAGCGGCGCATCAAGGCCTCGCCTGTCGCGCTGAAGCTCGCGCACCGGGTGTCGGGCTGGCTGCGGCGCGGGCGCAAGCCCGCTGCCGAGGAGTAGCCGCCTTCAGAGCGGCGCGGGGTCTCGCTCGCGCAGCTCGCCCATGCGCGCGCGCTCGGGCGCATCGAGCATCAGCGTCACCGGAGCCTTGGTGAGATCGGCCAGGCGATATGCAGCCTCGACGGCATGGCCGTTGCCGAGCTGGCCGGCCATGACGAGCCCGCCCTGGGCGCGCTTCGCCAGCGGTGCCAGCACCGGCCCTTCATCATTGGAGGCGGCGGAGACGAAGACCCAGTCATAGGTCTCGCACAGAGCATCCAGCGCGACCTGGACGAGATCAGGCGCCGCCAGCACCGCGTCGCGGCCGGCCCGGCCGGGGCCGATGCGATGCAGGCGCGAGCCCTGCTGGCGCGTGATGATGTCGGAGAACAGCGCCTCCCCGGCGAGCAGCTCGGAGAAGCCGGGCTGGCTGCGTCCCTCATCGGCCGCGAGGTCGACGATGATGCAGCGGCAGCGCTGGGAGAGCAGATCGGCGAGGTCGAGCGGCGTGGTCGCGCCCTCGCCCGCCCCGTCGAGCACCAGAACCATCGGCGCCATGCCGCGCGCTGGCTCCTCGATCCGCTCGGCGAGATCGGCGAGCGTCTGCTCGGGATGGACGAGATCGATCGTGACCTGGCCGAGCCGCCCGCCATGGGTGAGCAGGCCGGCGACGCGCTCGCGGCGCGCATCGGTCTGCGGCTCTTCGCGACGGGGGGAGCCGGTGGCGCCTCCCCCGACCCAGCCGGGCGTCCGGCGAGGGCCGGAGGCCGGCGCCTCGCGCTGGCCGTTCAGCAATTCGCGCGAGACGACCGTCGCCAGCGAGACGAGGAAGGTCGCGAGCGTCGCCACCAGCACGGTCGGCAGCTTCTTCGGGAAGGAGGGTTCGGTCGGCTCGATGGCGCGCGAGATCACGCGGGCATCGGCGGGGGTGGCGTTCTGGGTGTCGCGGGCCACGGCCTCGCGATAGCGCAGCATGTATTGCTCGAGCTGCTCGCGCAGCGTGCGCGCCTCGCGCTCGAGCGCGCGCAGCTGCACCTCGCTGTCATTGCCGGTCGAGACGCTCTTCTTCTGGCCGTCGAGGGCGGCGGTAAAGCTCTCGACTCGCTGACCGGCGATCTTGGCCTCGTTCTCCAGCGTCCGGACCGTACGCTCGGCGGCGGCGCGGAGCTGCCCCTCGAGATCGGCGAGTTGGGCGTTGAGCTCCTTGATGCGGGGATGCTCGGAGAGGAGGTTGCGGGATTCGAGCGCGATCTGCGCGCGCAGATTGACGCGCTGCTCGATCAGGCGGCGCACCAGTTCGTTGTTGGCGACGTCGGGGATTTCGAAGGTACGGCCCTGCTTGATTGCATCGCGGATCAGGCCGGCCTTGGCCTGCGCCTCGGCCTGCTGGCTGCGGGCGGCGGAGAGCTGGGTCGAGAGATCGCCGAGCTGCTGGGCATTGATCGTCGTGTTGTTGGCGCCGACCAGCAACCCGTTGCGGGAGCGGAACTGCTCGACCTTGGCCTCGGCATCGGCCAGGCGCTGGCGCAGCGGCTCGATGGTGGTGGACAGCCAGGACGAGGCGCTGCGGGCGGAGTCCTGCTTGGCCGCCTCCTGCAGTTCGAGATAGGCGTTGGCGATGATGTTGGCGCCCTTGGCGGCAAGCGCGGGATCCTGCGAGGTGAACTCGACCGCGACGATGCGCGAGCGCCCGACCGGATAGACCAGCAGCCGGTCGTAATACTTCTCCAGCACGCGATCCTCGGGCGAACGGTCGGCCGGGTGGCCGCCGAGCCCGACGAGGACGCCGATCTTGCGCAGCGCATTCAGCGCGCCGGCGCCGGAATCGAATTCGGGATTGCCGACGAGGCCGATGCGCTTGATCGCCTCGCGGGCGAGATCCCGCGACATGATGATCTGCACCTGGCTCTGCACCGCCTCGGAATCGAACTGCGCCGAGGCGTCGGCGGACTGGCCGGGCAGCGCAAAGAAGGTGCCCCGGTTCTCCAGCAGGATGCGCGCCTCGCCGGTGTAGCGCGGCGAGACCAGGTTCACCGCGACGAAGGACAGGCCCAGCACAGCAAGGGTCGGGCCGATGATCCAGCCGCGGCGGCGCTTGACCGCCTCCCACAGTGCCGAGAGGTCGAGCATCTCGCCGCGACCGTCGTCGCGCGCCGACGGCTCGCGCAGATCATCCCTGACGAGGCTCTCGGTATGAGCGGTCATGACCCATCCATTCACGCAAAACGCACGCGCCCTGGACAGGACGCGGGGCGATGAAAGCGCAGTAAGGTTAGTGCTGAGTTAAGAGCCCTCCGCGGGCGGCGTTCCGAACCGATGCGGACTGCCTGGCGCGGAAGCTTTTCTTAACCATATCCCGGCAATGCTCCGGCGAGCTTCGCATGGGTATTGCTTGTGATGAGTCGTCGTCTCGCCCCTCTCGCACTGGCCGTCGCCATGATGGCAGGCGCCTGCGCGCCGCGTATCGGCCCGTCGGAGTACGCCCTTGCCCAACCCGCGGGCCCCTACCGGCTCGCCAGCGGCGACCGGCTGCGCATCATCGTCTTCGGACAGGACAATCTCTCGAATATCTACGCAGTCGACGGCTCGGGCCGGATCGCGATGCCGCTGATCGACACCGTCGAGGCGCAGGGCCGCACCACCCAGCAGCTCGAGCGCGCGATCGAGGGCAAGCTGCGCGCCGGCTTCCTGCGCGAGCCAAAGGTCTCCGTAGAGGTCGATACCTACCGGCCCTTCTTCGTGCTCGGCGAGGTGACCAATTCCGGGCAGTTTCCCTATGTCCACGGCATGACCGTGCAGACCGCGGTGGCGATCGCGGGCGGCTTCACCCCGCGCGGCCAGCGCAGCACCGCCGAGGTGACGCGCCAGATCGAGGACCGGCTCGTGACCGCGAGCGTGCCGATCACCTATCAGGTGCAGCCGGGCGACACGATCGTGATCAAGGAACGCTGGTTCTGAGCCTGCGCGGAGAGGCCCGATGACGGACGCCGCGCGGCTGCGGATTCTGCATGTCTTCCGGGCCCCGCTCGGGGGGCTCTTCCGCCATGTGCTCGACCTCGCTCGCGGCCAGGCCGAGCGCGGCCACGCGGTCGGCATCTTCTGCGACGCCACGACGGGCGGCCAACGCGCCGACGAGGTTTTCGCCGCCCTGTCGGACCGGCTCTCGCTAGGCATCACGCGCGTGCCGATGTCGCGCTATCCGAGCCTCACCGACGCCCGCGCCCAGCTCGCCGCCATCGCGCTGCGCCGCAAGCTGGCGCCGGACGTGGTGCACTGCCATGGCTCGAAGGGCGGGGTCTACGGGCGGATGCCGGCGATGGTCAGTCCCGGACGGCGCTACGTCACCGCCTATACGCCCCATGGCGGCAGCTTCAACTACAAGCCCGGCGGCACGGAGCATAAGGTCTATATGGCCGTGGAGCGGCTGCTCGAACGCGCCACCGACATGTTCCTGTTCGAGAGCCGCTTCATCGCCGGCCGCTTCGAGGCCTATATCGGCCACGAGCCCAGTACCGACCACCGCATCGTCCTCAACGGCGTGTCCGACCCCGAATTCGAGCCGATCGATCACAGCGATGCGCTCTTCGATCTCGTCTATCTGGGCGAGCTGCGCTCGGCCAAGGGCATCGACACGCTGATCGACGCGCTCGGCCTGCTGAAGACGCGGGACGGATTGACTCCGCGCATCCTGATCGTCGGCTCCGGCCCGGACGAGGCGGAGCTGCGCTCGCTCACCATCGCCCGCGGCGTCGCCGCGCAATGCGAGTTCGAGCCGCCGGGCCCGATCAGGCGGGCGCTCTCGCGGGCGCATGTCATGGTCGTGCCGTCGCGGGCGGAATCGCTGCCCTATGTCGTGCTGGAAGCGGCGGCGGCGGCGCAGCCGCTGGTAGCCACCGATGTCGGCGGCATCAACGAGATCTACGGGCCGCGCCATCGCCACCGGCTGATCCCGCCCGACGACGCCCCCATCCTCGCGGGCGCGATCGCCAAGCTGCTGGCAGCGCCGGAAGCCGATCGCGCGGCCGAGGCCGCCGATCTCGCCGCGCATGTGCGGGAGAATTTCCGCCTCGCGCCGATGATCGACGGCGTGCTCGACGCCTATCGCGACGCGCTGGCAAAGCGCGCCGGCGGCTGAGCCATCAGAGCGATTTCAGCGCGACGACGCCGGCCACGACCAGGACGATTCCGGCCCAGCCGCTCGGCCTGATGCGCTGGCCGAAGGCGAAGGCACCGACGAGGGCGGTGATCACCAGCCCTGCCCCGCCCCAGACGGCATAGGCGACCGAGAGATCCATGCCGCGGATCGCCTGGGTGAGCGCGGCGAAGGCTCCGATCACCAGCAGGATGCCGAGCGCGCCCGGGAGGCGCCGGCGCAGGCCGTCGGACAGCTTGAGCAGGCAAGACCCGGTCACCTCGAGCACCACGGCCAGGGCGAGCCAGGCGATGGCGAGCGACTGCGGCAGAAGGGCGGAGGTCATGCCAGCCTCCCCTGGCGCGGCTCGGCGGCCGAGGGGCTCTCGCCGACGCCACGCTCGAGGAGAAGGATGCCGGCGAGGATCGCCGCCAGCGCGGCGACGCGCCCCGCGGTGAGATGCTCGCCGAAGAGGAGATGGCCGACCACGGCGATGCCGACGATGCCGAGCCCCTCCCAGACCGCATAGGCGACCGCGAGCGGTATGACGCGCAGGGCGACGCTGAGCAGCGCGAAGGAAAGACCGATGAGCAGGAGCGGCAGGAACGCGACCAGCCAGGATTCAGACACGACCGATTTCAGCGCGGCCGTCGCGACGATCTCGACGGCAATCGCCGCGAGCAGGAAGAACCAATGGGAAGACATGTTGCACACGGGCCGGACCGGCAGTGGCCAACGCGGGAGCGAGGCCGGAGGGGTCGGCAAGAGTTCGAGTTTGAAATCAGCGTCCGGATCAAAAGGCCATCGCGACATCAGTCGCGAAGGCAGCACGGCAATATGCACGCAGTCGGCTTTCTGGCCGCACCCGCAATCGCCCAAATATGTGCTTCTCAGACACTCATCGCCGGTGAATATAGCCTCGCAATTGCTTTGCGTCAACCTTTCATCACTTTACAGTCGATTATAGCGATGCCGATGGAAGGATCTTCGTCGGCTCAGAACCTGCATCAATACCTTGACGGACCACGCGAATTTCGACTTTCCAAAGCGCCTGAAATTTGACGCCCCCGGGATCCCGCGCTGCGGCACGAAATCCGGGCCCCGCTCCGGGAAACAGCGATGCGTCCGATTAAGCCTTCCGTGAGCATTTTCCGGTAGGCCAGCGGCAAGATCGGCGGGCCGGCGAAGATCGCGTCCGGCGGTGCCGACCGCGACGGGGATGTGACGTCATGGGTGCCTTCGATGTCCGCGACCTGATGAAGGCGGATGCCGCCGCCTCGGCGACGCCCGACATGTTCGGGCCGGCCCGAAGCGGGACACGCGTGTTCCACCCTCTGGCCGAGCGCATTGCCGCGATCCCGGTCAAGCCGACGCTGTCGCCGGTGATGATCGAGGGGCTGGTTCGCCTGCTCGACGTGCTGGCCGTGGTGGGGGCCGGCGGCCTGATCTACTGGCTCTACGCCGCGGGCACGACCGAGAGCATCCTGCCCTACCAGATCACGATTCCCGCGCTCGCTGTGGGCGCGCTCGCCACCTTCCAGGCGCTGCATCTCTACCATGTCGGTGCGCTCAGGAACTTTATCGCCATGGCGGTGCGGCTCGCCAGCGGCTGGACCCTGCTGTTCCTGATCACGCTGGCCGCCTTCTTCTTCCTCAAGATCGGCGATCAGGTCTCGCGCGTCTGGCTGCTGGGCTTCTACAGCGTCGGCGCGGCGGCATTGCTGGGCGAGCGTCTGGCGGTGACGCTGGCCGTGCGGCATCTGACGCGCTCGGGGCGGCTCGAGCGGCGCACCGCCATCGTCGGCGGCGGCGAAGGCGGCGAAGCCCTGATCCAGGCGCTAGAGGCACAGCGCGACACGGGCCTGCGCATCTGCGGCGTCTTCGACGACCGCAACGACGACCGCTCGCCCGACCTCGTTGCCGGCTATCCCAAGCTCGGCACGATCGACGACCTCGTTGAGTTCGCGCGGCGCACCAAGCTCGATCTCGTGATCTTCACGCTGCCGATCTCGGCCGAGGCGCGGCTTCTGGCGATGCTGCGCAAGCTCTGGGTGCTGCCGATCGACATCCGCCTATCGGCGCATATGTCGAAGCTGCGCTTCCGGCCGCGCTCCTATTCCTATTTCGGCGCGGTGCCGGTGCTCGACGTGTTCGACCGGCCGATCGCGGACTGGGACATCGTCGTCAAATGGGCCTTCGACAAGGTCGTCGGCACGCTGGCGCTGATCCTGCTCTCGCCGGTGATGCTGGCCACCGCGATCGCGATCAAGCTCGATTCGAAGGGGCCGGTGCTGTTCCGGCAGAAGCGCTACGGCTTCAACAACGAGCAGATCGAGGTCTTCAAGTTCCGCTCGCTCTATCACGAGATGACCGACCACACCGCCGCCAAGCAGGTGACGAAGGACGATCCGCGCGTCACCCGCGTCGGCCGCTTCATCCGCAAGACCTCGCTCGACGAGCTGCCCCAGCTCTTCAACGTCGTGTTCAAGGGCAATCTCTCGCTGGTCGGCCCGCGCCCGCATGCGCTGCACGCCACCGCCTCGAACCGCGCCTATGAGCAGGTGGTCGACGGCTATTTCGCCCGTCACAAGGTCAAGCCCGGAATCACCGGCTGGGCGCAGGTCAATGGCTGGCGCGGCGAGACCGACACCGAGGACAAGATCCAGCGCCGCGTCGAGCACGACCTCTACTACATCGAGAACTGGTCGGTGCTGCTCGACCTCTACATCCTGATCAAGACCCCCTTCTCGCTGATGACCAAGAGCGAGAACGCCTATTGAGCGCGCTCGCCGACAGGAGCGGCCAGGAGCCGGCACGACGCGGCCGGCTGCGCATCTCCTATGCGACGCTGAAGCGCGGCGTGCTCTGGCTGCTGACCGCCTGCAGCGGTCTCGCCCTGATCGAGCCCTCGCCCTATGAGGTCGTGTTCCTGCTCGCGCTGTTCGTCTTCGCGCTGACGGGGATCCGCTTCTCGCAGAAGCTGCTGCCGCTGGCGCTGCTGCTGCTGCTCTACAATATCGGCGGCACCTTCTCGCTGATCCCGTGGATGGACGATGCCGCGGCTGTGCGCTTCACCGCCGTCTCGGTCTACCTGATGATCACCGCCGTCTTCCTCGCCGGGATCATGGCGGAAGACCCGCTCGGCCGGCTGGAGACACTGCGCAGCGGCTATCTCTTCGCCGCCTGGGGCGCGGGGCTGGCCGGCATCCTCGGCTATTTCGACATCGCCGGCCTCGGCTCTGTGTTCACGCTCTATGGCCGCGCCTCGGGCACCTTCAAGGATCCCAACGTGCTCGGGCCCTTCCTGGTGCTGCCGATCGTCTATCTGCTGCACCATGTCCTGATCGGCCGGCTCGGCCTGATGCGCGGGCTCCTGCTGATGAGCGTGCCGCTGGTCGCGCTGTTCCTGACCTTCTCGCGCGGCGCCTGGGGCAATCTCGTCGGCGCGACGCTGCTGATGATCGCGCTGACCTTCCTGACCGCGCCGAACGCGGCCGGCCGCACCCGCATCGTGGCGCTGACGCTGGCGGCGCTCGGGCTGGTCAGCGTGGCCCTGCTCTTTGCGCTCTCCTTCGAGAACATCCGCAGCGTCTTCGAGGTCCGCGCCAGCCTGGTGCAGGAGTATGACGGCGGCGTCACCGGCCGCTTCGGCAACCAGCTCCGCTCGATCCCGCTGCTGCTGGACGAGCCGAACGGCTTCGGGCCGCTGCGCTTCCGCTGGCTGTTCCCGGAGGACCCGCACAACGTCTACATCAACGCCTTCGCCTCCTATGGCTGGCTCGGCGGCTTCTCATGGCTGGCGCTGATGGCGGCGACCTGCCTCGTCGGCTGGCGGCTGGTGTTCCAGCGCTCGGCGCGCCAGGGCCATGTCATCGTGCTGTGGTCGGTGCTGTTCATCACGATCCTGCAGGGGATGCAGATCGACACCGACCACTGGCGCCACATGTATCTGATGCTGGGGCTCGTCTGGGGGCTCGCCGCCCTCCCCGTCGCCCCGCAGGCGGCGCCTCAGCCGCGGTCCTTGCGCACGACCACATAGGCGTAGGTCGTCACGAAATCCCAGCCGATCTTCGCGGCCAGCGCATTGAAGGCGTGGTCGGCCTGCTTCAGCCCGGGCATCCGGTCGAAATAGCCATGGCCCCAGAAGCGCTGGATGTGGACGTCGGAGAAGCCGGCACGGTTCAGCATCGGCGCGAGCGTCGCCCGGCTGCCGCGGCACCAGTCGTAATGGGCGGGAAACTTGGGATCGCCGCCGCCGTCCCGGCGCAGCGGGAAGAGCGCGTGGACGATGGCGCGCGAGGCCTTCTCCGGCAGCAGATGGTTCAGCGCGAAGACGGGCGCCCAGAGCGTCGGGAAGAAGGCGAGCGCAACGCCGCCCGGCGCCAGCAGGGCGTGGATGTTGGTCCAGGCCTGCTCGACATCCGCGACATGCTCGAAGACCATGCGCGAGACCATCAGGTCGTAGCCGCCCCGCGCGATGTCGGGCTCGGAGAGATCGCCCGCGATGTCGAAGCGGGCCGTCTTCAGGCCTGCCGGCGTCAGGGCGAGTTCGCCGGCGTCGATGTCGTTGACGATCAGGTCGATGCCATGGCCGGCCGCCTGCTCGGCGGTGAAGAGCGGATCGCGACCGCCGCCGATCTCGCAGACGCGGCGCAGGCCGAATTGCCGGGCGAGGCCGAGAATCGTCGGCTCGTAGTGATCCCAGGCCCATTGCGAATGCCAGTCGGGCGCGAGCTCGCGGAAGAAGCCCTCGACCGAGCGGTTCGGGTTGACCTGAGCGCGCGTAGCGGGCCGGACCGGATCGGCCGTGACAGTCGCCAGTGACATGGTCTTCTCCGCCTGCTCAACCCTTTGGGAACGTGAAAACAATGCGGATTCGCCCCGAAAACCGCAATCACCGAGTGCTTCGACAGTTAATAGGGCCTGACATCCGGGCGTTCCGGGCTGGCCCGGCCCCAACGGATGACGGGCGAAGAGCGCCTTCTCAAAACAAGCGGCGCAAGCGGATTGCATCCGCGCGACGCCGCCACTATAAGCCGACCCGTCGGAGCGTAGCGCAGCCCGGTTAGCGCACTTGTCTGGGGGACAAGGGGTCGGAGGTTCGAATCCTCTCGCTCCGACCATTTTTCCTAATCATTACAGCACTTTAGCTTGTGCCTCCAAAGGCTTGCTTCGGCGCGATTGGGAACGAAACGAGCCCAATCTGCAGGCTTCGGGACAAAAAGTCCCGACAGAGTCCCGACAGATGTTCTCCGGCTGTTCGCCTGGGCGATTCCGCGATAGCCTCGCCATCCATGAGGAACCCCCGTCGTGCGTATGATGCCGAGGGTCGCGAGATCGCGCCGGCGACGGTCGGCAGCGAGCGCGGTAATGGCGTGACCGAGGCCGAGATCTGGTGCGGCGATTGCCATCACCATGGAGCGGTCTCGACCGACGGCATGCCGGCCGGGCTCGCCATCCCCGACATCTGCCTGCGTTATCGTTGTTCGGCCTGCGGCAGCCGCAACCTGACCTCGCGGCCGAGCGTCCTCATGCACTATGCCGTGCTTCAGGAGCGGACCGGCATGACACATGGGAACGCCCCGCTCCCGCGCCGCGTTGAGCCAGCCGGAGGGCACGCCATGCCGAAGGTCGTCATCACCACCGTCGAAGAGTATGAGGCCGCGACGCAGGAGGTCCAGGACCTCACCGGCGCGCCCGAGAACACACCCGAAGAGCGGCGGCTGATCGACCTCGTGCTGGCGATCGAGATCTGGGACGCGAAGCACGACGACGCGACCGCATGGCGCTGATCACAAGCCAGACTTACCCACAACATGTCGTGTCAGGCTGTGGATGGTCGTGTCGCGACTTGGGGTTGTGCCGATCCGCGTGGTAGTTTGCGACTGCGTTCGTGAATCATCACGACGTCCACGCCCCCGGCGTGGTCACCAAAAAGCCGAGGCAGAGCCCCGGCTTTTCGTTGGAAGGACCCGGCCGAAGCCAAGCCCGTTCCAGTGGGTGCATCTCACTTAAGTGAGAACACGAGCACGGTGTCAAGCTTCAGTTGGGCCTCCCAGAAAGGTCCATCACATGCCTACCGATACCCTTATTGAAGCCTTGAAGCGGCTCAACGTCTTCGGAAAAGGCCGGCCTGATCCGAACCTTGACCCTGCCGTCTGGCGCCGTGATGATTTCGGCAATCTGATCCGTCGCAGTGACTATGGCGACAGATCGTCTCCATACGGATGGGAGATCGACCACATCAGGCCCCAGGCCTTGCTTGGCTCAGACGACCTAACGAATCTGAGGCCGCTGCATTGCCGCGCGAACGCTTCGCTCGGCGGGTCGCTCGCGAGCGCCATCAGCAAATTGGGCCAAGGGCTGACCCGCGCCTAAACGACGAAAAGCCCCGCCCTGGCTGCAAGGCCGGGGCGGGGCTTCCTGTTTGCGGGGCGCCTCGGTCAGTCGCGCAGCGAGGCCGCGAGATCGTCGATCGCCTTGCGGAAGGCGACCAGGTCGCCGGTGTTGCGGATGATCCGGTCTGGCACGAAGTCCATCCGCTCCGAGGCGTGGTCGCCCCCGCTGGCCGAGCCGGCGCCGGGGCGCTCGATCCGCACGACGAGGCCACCACGATCGCGGATCGCCTTCGCCTCATTGGCGAAGCGGACATCGTCGGCGACGATTAGCGGCTGATGCCCTTGCCATGGGTGCTGGAGATGACCGGACTGCGTCGCAGCCTGCCAGGCCGCGATCCAGAACCCCTCCCCGATCAGGTTGCGGCCCCATTCGGTGCCAAGCCACTGCATCGCCTGGCGCGGCGTGCGGCCGCAGAGCAGGGCCGAAGGCTCTTCCTTGCGGTCGCCGTCGACTTGAGCAGGGTCGAGCCCGAGCGCCAGCATCATGGCTTTGAGCGGCCCAGCGAAGCGCACCCGCTGGAAGTGCCAAAGGAGCATGAGACGCTCGGCCGCCGTCGACTTGCCCGCGCCGGCCGGGCCGCACAGCCCGATGGTCCGCACGCGGAAAGCCGCGGCGCAGCCGCCGGTGCAGTCATGCTCGTCATTGCCGCAACTGCGGGCGCAGTGCGGGCAATCCTTGTGAGGGATCAGCCCGCGCAGCGGCGGGGCCATCGGCCATCGATCGGTCTTCATGCGGCCTCGCTTCCGGCAGCGTCGAGGATGGCGATGCGGTTGCGGCCGATCTCGCCATAATCGCGGTGATAGGTGATCGCCTGCAGCGAGCGGCCCGAGAGGAAGCCGGAGCCGAAATGCCATGCGTCGGGGGGGATCGGGGCCTGATGCGTCTCGACGATGACGCCGCCGCCCTCGCTCGCCACCAGTCGCTTGTGGTGCAAGTGGAACATATGCGCGTAGCGGAACAGCGTTTCGCCCCAGTCGGCGGCCCAACGATGCGCCATCAGCTCGGGCATGCGCTCGGCCCGCGCCGCGTGGCCATGCGTGCCGGCGAGCAGCACCTTGCCGAAGCGGTGCCGGAAGAACAGCGAGGGGTCGTCGTCGACCATCACGCGCGGCTCGTTTCGGAACCAGGCGAGCAGGAAATAGGCGACCGCAACCGAGGAGTGCTCGTCGTGATTGCCCTTCAGGATACGCACGATCACCCGCTCATGACGCGCCAGCGCAGCCTCGACCATGCCGACCATCAGCCGCGCCGCGGCGCGCACCACCTCCGGATAGCGGCCATCGACATCGAGCGCGTGGCCCGAGCGGGCGGTGCGGTTCTCCTGGTTGTCGGAATGGATCAGGTCGCCGCCACCGAGCACGATCGCATGGCCCGATGCCGGGGCCTGCGACACCAGGGAGGCCATCGCCCCTCCGAGCACGCGCTCGGCGATCTTCAGGTCCCAGTTGACGCCCGTTTCGCGGCCCCAGGCCCGCATGCCGACATGCAGATCGGCGAGCGGATAGAGCGTCATCTGCGACGATAGCACGGTCGCAGGCTGCGGCACAGGCTCCTTCGGCCCCCGCAGACCCTTGAAAGCGGTCTTCAGCGCCGCCGCGACCGCGAAGGGATCGACGGCGCCGAGCTTCGTCTTGACCCATTGCTGGGTCACGCGGCCGTCCGGGTCGGTCAGCGCCGAGACGCCCTTGACGACATGCCCGGCCGGAAGCGCGAAGGCCTCGCCCGGCGCGATCTTCTGCTCGACCGAGCGGGCACGAAGCGAGCCGTCGGCGTTGGTCTGCTCGGTGACGCGAGCGATGCGATAGCCTGGCAGCACCGGCTTGAAGCCGAGCGCCCCGGTCTGCGCGCGCAGCCGCACCTTCCGCAGATGCTGCTGCACGCTGCAATAGCGCAGCCCGAGAGCGACGGCGATCGTGCTGGCGTTCTCGCCGTCGACGAAATGCCGATGCTCGATCTTCGCCTTTAAATCATCGTCCCAGTGCCGACCGGTCACGCGCATCAGGCCGGCTCTCCGCGCGCGGCCTTGACGAGGACGGTGGCGAGGCTGGGCGGCATCGGCAGCATCAGGCAGACCTGGATGCCCTCTCCGAAGGCCACGAGCGCCGCATGCGGGCCGATGGCGAGGATCAGCGTCGTCGGCCGCTCCGGCCGGGGCCAGGGGCCGAGCCGCGCCTCGAGGAAGGCCATGCCGGCCTGCGCTTCCGCGCCCGTCAGTACATGGATGGTCGCGCCGGCGGCGCCGGCCTCGGCCGCTTCCAAGGCGACGACCTCGAGCGGGCGGCAGCCGGGCTCCTGCGCCAGCAAGGGCGGCACGGTGGCGGCGAGGAGCAGAAGGGCGGCGAAGAGCAGCAGGCCGGCGCGCGCAAGCTTCGACATGGCGGGGCATCCTTCGGTTGCGGGGAAAGGCGGAAGGCTGGGATCAGCTCCGGGGCGTGCGCCGGGGCGTGGCCTCGACCAGGCGATCAAGCCGGTCGGCGAGGCGGTTGAAGCCGTCGGAGATGCGCGACTCGACCTTGGCGAGCGCCTCGTCGCTGACGAAGCGCTGCACGGCTTCGACCTTGAATTCGGCCAATTCCTTGCCGAGTGCCTCGCAGCGCTCGTCGAGCCGGGCAATGCGCTTGTCGTGCTGGGCGGCCTGGAAGCGCACGATGCCCCAGCTCGCGGCCAGCGTGGCGAGCATGCCCAGCAGCGGCAGGACGGCGGCGAGGGAAAATTCGCCGGCGACCGTCACTTGCGCCCCCGCCCGAAACCGAGCTGCGGGGCGATTTCCTTCAGGGTGTGGCCGCCATTGAAGACCGCGAGCCAGGTCAGCGTCACCGTGCCCCAGGCGGAGATCAGATCGGCCATCGGCAGGAGCGGCCTGACGCCGGCATTGCCACCGAAGACGCCGGCGAGCAGGATCACCGCCCAGCCGGCGATGATCAGCCCCTGCCAGGCCCCGCGCCAGAACTGCCACGCGCCGAAGCCCTTCTCGATCTCGGCGGCCTGGGCATCGCTGCCGCGCTGCGCCTCGATTTCCCAGAGCCGGATCATCTCCGGCGCCGCGGCCTCGACCTGCGCGATCACGGGGGCGGCCGCTTCCGGCCCCTTCCGGATCGCCTCGGTGACGGCCTCCGGCGTCGCGGGTGTGCCGAGCTTGCCGGCGAGCGTCTCGACGACCTTGCCAGCGAGCGTCCCGGCGATGGCGCCGGCCGGGCCGCCGACCGCCCCGCCGACGATGCCGCCGAGCTGCTTGGCGCCCTGCTTGAAAAGCTCGCCCGCGAGCGAGCCAAGCGTGGTGGCGAGATCCATCTCAGGGCCCTTTCGCAGCGGTGAAGAAGCCCGACCAGAGCCGCGACCACCAGGGGGCGGGAGCGGCTGGGGCGACAGGGGGCGGCGCGGGGACAGGAGGGAGCGCGTCATGCTCGGGCTTGACCCGAGCATCGCGGGCCGGAGAGGGCGCCACGGGCGCGACGGGCGCAGCAGGCGCCGGCGGCACCATCGGCGGCGGCGGCAGCGTGACGCCCTTGCCCGGCCAGTCATGGGGCCATTTCGCCCATTTTCCGCGCTTCAGCTTCACCGCCTCGGCGCGCATGCGGGCGGCATAGACTCCGTTGAGCCCCCCCCCATTGTAGAGGGTCTCGATGGTCGCGAAGTCCTCGCGGGCGAGCTCGTCCTTCAACCCCTTGCTGACAAGGAAGCGGCCGAAGGCGCGCAGCTGGTTCGCCTCCGAATCGACGAAGGCGTCGAACATCGCCTTCGCGGTCCGATAGCCGCAGACATCATGGTTGAAGCCCATGATCTGGAAGCGGCCGATGCTGATGGCGTTGAAGGCGGCGTTCTCGTCGAAGGCGATCAGCCGCGCCAGGAAGGCGTAGCGGGGGCCGGGCCCGTTGGTCATCCGCTTGTAGTGACCGGAGGCCTTGGTGGCCTCGAAGGAGCGCGTGGCGAGGCCGAGGCGCAGCGCCTCGGCCCGGCGGTTCGCCGGGAGATAGTCGTCGAACTTGTGCGGCTCCGGCAGGATCTTGATCCGGCCATCGTCGAACCAGCCGAAGCCGTTGGACTCGACCTCCGCGATCGCCTCGAGCGTGGCCGGGTGGCAACCCAGCTCACGGGCGAGCGCCGCCATGTCGTCATTGGAAATGGCCGCGGCGCGGCCCTGGCCCAGCATCATGGCAGGCTCCGGTCATGAAAAAGCCGCCCGGTGGCGGCGGGTTGGCGCATGGCGTGAAGTCCCGCCGGGTGGCCGGAGGGGACCCGACGGGGGAAAGAGGCATATGGCCGATCTTCAGCCGAAGGCCGCGTCGATCTCGGCCGTGGTGGTGATCGCGCCTGCGGCAATACCGACCTTGACGAGGCCGAAGGTCGTAAAGGTGCCGTCGACATGCTCGAGCACCGCGTCAGACAGCGCGGTGAGCAGCGCCGCATCGACGACGACGCCCTCACCATCGGCGCCATACCAGGTCGTCTCGAAAGCGGGGTCGGCCTGCGCTTTGATGCGGGCGCCTGCGATCTTCACCTTGCTGCTGTCGTCTGTAGCGATCGGCACGCCGTTCCAGGTCATGCCGCCGACTTCCGCGCGCCACCGCCGATCGCGGGCATAGGAAAGCAAATCGGCGAAGAGGCCATAGGGGGAAAGAACGGCCTGCAGAGTCGCAAGCGACTGTTCGCCGCCGTCCCCGCTCGGCCAGGGCGTCGGTAGGCGGCCGAGGTCGCGCCATGCGGCATAGGCCTCGTCCGATTCAGGCGCGTTGACGAGGCCGGCGCGGGCGGAGCCGAACAGTCGGCCGTCCTCCGCCAACCAGTAATGGTCGCGAGGATCAAACATACTGGCCTCCCGATGCGACCGAGCCGACGGCGTTGCCCGGAAGGGCGGAGGCGCCCGCACCGCCGGTGGTGACGACGCCGTTCTCGACGGCGAGGTAGCGCGAGCCGGTTGCGCCGCCGCTGTAAACCGCCCCGGTCGCATCGACCCGACCCTGCTGGGAATAGGCGAACGCGGAGGAGAAAGCCGGCGTGCTGGCAAGAGTCACCGTCCGCCCGGCCAAAGACACTTGGCCGCCCGATGAGCCGACCGCATGGAACGAGGCATTGCCGGCGATCGTGTAGTTGCCCGTCGCCTGAATGAAGCCGCCGTTGGCCGCGTTCATATGCGCGAGGACGGACGCGCCGAACCGCATTCCCGTGTGTGCAATGAGGCCGCCGGTTGTGGCAACAAGGCACGACGTGCCGGCCCCCGCCGTCTGAACCGTGAAGTTCTGGAGCGTGAACTGCGCGCCGCCCTGGGCCGTGAAGGCGTTGGATCCGGTGACGCCGACGACGAGCGAGGCTGCGTTGCCCGAAGTGCTCTTGAAGATGACCGAGCCGGTGCCTGAGTTGGCCCCTTGGGGAGATCCCGTCGCGGTAACGCCCGCCGTGTAGGTGCCGTCAGCGATCTCGACCGTAGCGACATAGCCGTTGAGATCGTAGTTGTTGACGATCTCCGACCAGGCCCGCTGGAGCGTCAGGAACGGCGCGGCTGCGTCCAGGCCGTCGTTGAGCGTATCGTTGCCGGTCGGCGCGACGTAGAGCGTCAGATTCGCCTGCAGGAGCGTGCGGCCCGCGCCACCGCCGCCGACGATTTCGTAATGAGAGCCGGCATCGATCAGGATCACCGGGCCGGGTTGGATATCACCGCGGCGCAGGACGCCGCCACCACGCCGTTTGATCGGCCGGGCAGCCAAAGGCGGCGCCGCGAAGGTCACGCCCGATCGGGTGTTGGCCTGCACCGCCACCAGAAGCATCAACCGCAACTGAGCGTAGGAGTTGATCTGCGTCGGGAACGTCGCGGTCAGGGCGTTCGCGGTTCCGCCGGCCTGAATATAGATCGAGCCGCTCGACCGGATGGCTCGCATCAGCAGCGCATCGTCGAGATTGTCGTCCGCCACGCCGCTGGCGCGCACAACGCTGCGCATGTTCACGATCAGCGCATTGAGCAGCGCGGCGCGCCATTCGGTGCCGTCGAAGGCCGCGGGCGAGGAACAGTCTTTCGCGAAGTCGTCGGCGTCGCCGGCTCCGTTCAATGGCGTGAAATCCGGACGGGTCGCAGCCGCATTGGCGCCGCCGAAAGCGGAAGGGCCCCAGAGATTGACCATGACGTTGTCCTTAAACGGTTGTGAAGATCAGGTCTGCGTGCGCGGGCGCGATCCGCCGCACCAGGCAACGCAGGCCTTCGACATCGGGCGGGCAGTTGAAGCCCAGGCCGAGGCGGGTCAGGCCCATGAGTGGCTGGATCGCCGCGGGCGCATAGGCCGGGGAGGCCGCCAGATTGATGGCGATGCGCCAGGCGACGCCCTGTTGCGCGCCCATACGCACGGCACCCATCTGGCCAATCCCCATGACGCAGGACTGGGGTGCGACAATCCACTCCTGCGCGATGGCGATCGACCAGCCACGGCGCAGCGCGGCGGCTTCCGCATACTCCGGCGTGCTGTCACCGACGGCATTGACCTTCTCGCAGACATCCGCAAACGGGTCGCAGCCGTCAGGCACCCCATAGTCGAGTGCCCAGAGATCCAGCGTCTCGACAGCGCTCGAACAGAAAAATTCGTCGATCAGCGCGCAGAGGCGCCGCTCGGTCGGGCCCATCGCCGCACCGAAGGCGGCGAAGACCTGGCCCATCACCGAGCCTTCGATGCCGTCATGCCCGCCATGCCGCCAGGCGTCGCCGCGCGGGCGATAGGCGGCGATCTGGCGGCCGAGCGTGGCGTCGGAGTGGCAATAGGACGTGGTCATGCGAAGGTCAGCGTGCCCGGCACGGCGGTCTGCCCGGCGGTGAGGGTGATGTTGGTCGCGGGCGCGGTGATGCTGTGGCTTTCCTCGCCCGAGGCGTTGGCGACCGCCTGCCAGATCCAGCTGCGCGAGAAGGCGGCCGGCGTCGCCAGGAAAGGCATGGAGGGATGCGGCGTCGCGAGGCCGGCGACACGGCTGTTGACGAAGAAGCTGGTGGCGATCTCTGCCGCCACGGCCTGGCGCACCTCCGGCGTGTCGGGAGCGAGGTTCTGCACGGTGACATGGACCGGCACCGCCTGGGGGATCCGCACCACCGGCAGGCCGGCGCCGGGGCCGGCGATCTCTAGCGCCGCGAGCACAGCGGCCCGGTCGCTTTCGAGCGGAATGCCGTTCGGGCGGGTCTGGTCGAAGAATGGATAGACCACGACCGTGCCGCGGCCCTGGCCGAGCGGCTCGATGAAGGCCCGCGTCACGCCCGGCACGGCGAGCGTGTAGCGCAGCCAGTCCGGCGGGGCGCCGGCATGCTCGGGGAAGGCCTTGGCGAAGAGCAGGCGGGCGCGATAGGCGCCGTCGGCTTCCGGATCGGCCGCGCCGCCCAGCCCTGCGGAAGCGACCGCGAAGGTCGCCGTGCCGGTGAGGCCCGAGCCCGCGGTCAGCACCGCATCGGCCGCCGTCGCGCCATCGGCCCCGGCGAGCGCCGCCGTGACCTGGACGGTGGCGGAGCCCGCGCCGGCGAGCACGATGCCGGCATCGACCGAGAACGCCGCGCCATCCGAGCGCAGCAGCATGGCGCCAGTGTCGAGCGTGACCGGACCAATGGCGGTTACCGTCACCGGCCCGCGCGCCGCGCTCGCCGCCTTGCGCGGCACGGCGGGCTTCATCTCGGCGCCATGGCGGTCGAGCTGGTCGGCATCGCAGGTCGCCACGAAGCGCTGATCGGCCGCCCAGGCGGCGAAGCGCTCGAGGTCGTAGTTGAACCCGGCGAGGATGCGCGCCACGGGGGCGAGGTTGTTGCGCGCCAGCGCGGCATCGGCGCCGGGCAAATTCGCGGTGAAGGCGCGCTGCGCGTCGGTGACGTGCTGCTTCAGCGAGCGCGACTGCCAGGGCATGGGGAGACCTTCTACAGATCGCGCCAGAGGCGCTCGAAGCGTTGCGAATAGGCCAGCGCGCCGTCGCGCCCGGCGATGCGGATGTCGATCCAGACGCCGCGGCGCGGGTTTTCGATCAGCCCGGTCTCGACCGTGACGGACGCCGCGACCTGGTCCCGAAGCATCCAGGCCAGCGCCTCGGTGGCGTAGAGCTGCGCCCGGGCCGCGACGGCATCGGTGGCGACCTCGTTCTTCAACAGCCAGAGATGGCTGCCGATCTCCTCCGGCTGCTCACCCTCGGGCGCGACCCGGTCGCCCCACCAGCCGCGCCGGTCGGGCTCGTCGGGGCGCCAGCCTTCCGGAGCGCGCTTGTCGGTGAAGAGCGAGATCACAACCGCCGAGGCGATCTGGCCGGACGCATCAAGACCGCCGGGGTTGCGGCGGTCGCCGGCCGGCGCGATGCGCCAGTCGCCGAGAGCCTCGCCCGCAGTCCAGAAGGTCGACCAGAACAGGGCCGGCTCGTTGGCCGCGGCCTTGCCGATCGCGATGTCGTAAGCCATGGCCCGCCTTGCCGGTCAGAGAATCGCGAAGACTTTGGTTGAGGGGCCCGCCAGCGTGACGACGCGCGAGCCGCCGGGCCCGCCGAGATCGACCCGGTCTTCGGAGACGATGACGCGCATGTCGCCGCGCTTCAGCTCGATCGTGCCCGTCTCGGCCTCGACCATGACGCCGCCCTGCACGGCCTTGAGGCGGATGCCCTCGGCCGCCCGGGCGAAGATGACGTTGCCGGCGGAATCGTAGAGAACGCAGGCGCCGGCCGGCAGGGACTTCGGGCGCCCGGGCGTCTCGAAGCCCAGCGCGATCACGCGATCCGACGATCCGAAGCGCAGGATATGCCCGACGGCATCGACCGGCGGATGCGACGAGAAGCCATGCGGCTGGGCGCGCACCACCTCGGTGAAGCGCTCACCCTTGTAGCCCTCGGCGACAATTTTCTGGTTGTCGCCGCTGTCGTCGATCGACTTGACGCGGCCGGTCGTGACCTCGGACGCCGTCCAGAATTCACTCGGCATCGTCGCCACCACTTTTGCCGAGGTCGAGCGCCTTGCCTGATTTCGAGCCCTTGCTCTTCTTCCCGCCCAACGCGCGCGGATCAACCAGGGAGAGCGCGGCCTGTGTGCCGGCGCTCTCGCTGTCGTCCTGCTTCAGCGAGACCTTCTTCACCAGCATGTCCTGGACGATGCCGAGCGAGGGGATCTCGACGAAGACGAGCAGCCCCGGAGTCCAGACCTTGCCGACCGCGTCGCGCCAGCCCGACGTCGTGACCTCGCAGGTCGTGCCCTCGCCGGCCGCCCGATCGCGGTGCCATTTGGCACGCTGACGGGCATCGGCCTTGCGGATCTGCTCCGGCGGCACGATCACCTTCAGCCGCTTGCCGCCGACATTGTCGGAAGCCTGCGCCTCGATTTGAAGCTCGTCGGGGCTATAGCCTGATGGCGCCTGGGCGCGGACCTTGACCGTGCCGAAGCGCTTGGAATCGTCATGCACGGCGCTGGCATCGACGACGTTGAGCCCTTCCGTCAGGCTGCCGGCATGGCGCTTCTCGCCGGCCTTGGCGAATTTCAGCTTGCCCTCGGGCGTGTCGCCGATGGCAAAACCCTCAGCCCGGGCCCAGCGCTCGGCGGCGTCGAAAATGCGCTCGCCGGGCCGCAGGCGGAACAGCGGCCGCTTCGGGTGCTGCAGATCGCTCTCGACCTGCACATCCTGCTTGCCGGCCAGCGTCTCAAAGGCGGCCTTCGCCGTCTTGTCGCGAAATTCGCCGCTATCATGATCGGCGGCGCTGTCGATCGCATCGCCCGTCTTCGAGCGCCCCGCGATCGGCAATTCGGCCTCGGCCGAGCGCAGCGAGGGCGAGCGCTTCTCGACGAAGCCGGTCAACAGCAGATCGCCGCCCTCGCCCGCCGCCAGCGAGACGCCGTCGGAGGCGAGGCTGTGAATCGTGCAGGCCGGACGGTTGGCGAGCGCGTCGAGCAGCGCGGCCTGGGTCAGATTGGGATCCTTGACCTTGGCCTCGAAAGAGCGCGCCGCCTCGTCCATGGCGATCTCGATCGCGATGGTGACGGGCCGAAGCACCAGGCCGCCAGCCTTGATGGTGACGATCTCGAAGGCCATGGGTCACACCGTCATGGTCGGGGCAGTCGCCAGCCGTCATTCTCGGGCGAAGCGAAGCGAAGACCCGAGAATCTCAGGCAGGAAGCGGCGGCCCCGCCGCCAACCCTTGGTCGGGTGGAGTGTCTCGATCCAGCCATCCCGAACCCGGACAGCAGCCGCCGAACGCTTGGCTGGCCGCCGGCGCTCGGGCCTGACCGGAACCCCTGCGGAAAAATCGGGGCCGGCGACGCCGAAGGAGACGATCGCGCCCGTGGGATACGACCCGAGGCTTACTGTCGCCGTCGCAAATGACGTGTTGAAAGTGTGCGTTCCGCCGGTCGGGCTCGTATCTGGACCCCAGTGCTCGGCGCACATTCCAACCCCCATGCGTGACGAATGCGGCATCACGCCGCGAAGGCTTCGAAACGCTCCGGCATGAAGGCCGGGTGGAAGGCGCGCGCGCGGCGGGCCAGATCCTCG
This sequence comes from Bosea sp. OAE506, assembly GCF_040546595.1. Taxonomy (NCBI): domain Bacteria; kingdom Pseudomonadati; phylum Pseudomonadota; class Alphaproteobacteria; order Hyphomicrobiales; family Alloboseaceae; genus Allobosea; species Allobosea sp. OAE506. Next base: position 4,001,668 of record NZ_JBEPOB010000001.1, read on the forward strand.
GCCCGGCTCGGGTCGTCATAGAGCGCATGGGCCCAGACCAGAGACGGCAAGCGCCGCCCAGCAGAGACCGTGATAAGCGGTGCGATATCGGCCTCGAGGCGCGCGGTCAGCTCGGCGACCACGCCCTTCATCGCGGCGAGCTCGCGGGCGAGGTCGAGCCCCGGCCGGCCGATCCGCGCGAGCGCATCGTCGAAGACGGCGGCGGCCTGGGCGCGGGCTGTGATCGCCTCGCCCCGGTCGCGATAGCTGCGATAGCCAAGCGCCTCGCCGAGCGCCAAGGCGCGCACGGCGGCCGTCAGCGCGACGCCGTGGCCGGCATTGGCAGCAATGACCAGCGCCGTGCCCTGGCTGACCTGCGCCGGCGCGGCATCAACGGGGGGGCCGAGCGAAACGAGCGACTCGGTCAGGGTGGCGGGGTCGGCGGCATCGGCCAGAGCGATGGCCGCACGGGCGACCGCGTCGCCGTAGCCGGCGGGGTCGGCGGCCAGGTTGCCCAGCGCAAGCGTCGCCGCTGCGAAGGCAGGCGAGACCGCATCGCGAGCGGCAGGGGGCAGTCGAACCGATTCTCGCAACGCAACCAGGTCGCCCAGCGCGCCGGCGGCCGAGGTCAGCGCCGCATCGAGCACCGTGGAAGGCTGGCCTGCCAACCGAAAGGCCGAGGCGACGAAGCCGCCCAGCGCCGCCGGCACCAGCCCGGCGATCGCGAAGAGCTGCGATGCCAGCGCATTGGCCGAAAGCCTAATGCCGGACAGCGCCGGCTCGGCCACGGCCTCCATCTCAATTGCAATATAACCCAGCTTATCCTTCGCAAAGGATCGCTTGGCTTTGTAAAGTCTGACAAGAGCAGGGCCACTGTCAGGTAAAACGATAACACCAAGATGCTTATTTTCACTTGCATAAAGCAAGGCCTCAGCGATTACCGGAGACGTTATGCCGGTGAGGTAGGCATCGACCTCATATTTCCGGGCTTTTGGCCCGAACCCCTCGTTTTTATGGGCGCCATTGGGGATGGTCGTGGTGGTGACGCGGTGCCCCGCCTCGACATCCGCGCCCTCGACATAGAACGGAATTCCGTTGAACGAGGCCGGCAGCAGGCGGCGCGTCCAGTCGGTCATGGGGATGCCTTCAAACGAAAACCGCCCGGAAGCGCGAGCCTCCGGGCGGTTGGAACCGTGATCACTCTAGGCGCAAGGGGTTGCGCCTGTCAAAACGGTCGAAAGCCGTGACAGGTCAAGGAGTTATGACCCTTCGAATTAGGTCAGTTGAGCGGGCTGCCGTGGCGCAGATTCAGGATCGCTTCCTTCGGCACCAGCACGGCGAGGCTGCTCTGCCCGGCGAAGATCAGCTTCTTGTTCGTGGCCTTGGCGCCGAGGAGCAGGAGCAGCGCGCGCCGCCACGCCCCGGCCCATTGCGTGCCGGCGAAGGCGCCGCGCAGGAAGGGATGGGAATCGGCGAAGGCGACATAGCCCTTGTGGATGCCGGGATCGAGGATGATGCCGAAATCGCGCAGCGAGCCGGCGGCGGCCGAGTCACGCATCGCGAGGTCGAGCATCTGGCCGATGGTCATGCCCGAGCGGGCCTCGATCCGCAGCAGATGCCTCAGGCAGCCGGCGGAATCATCCTCCGGCGTCTCGACCAGCCGCTCGATCGAGAAGCGCCGGAGGTTCGGCAGCGACTTGTCCTTCTCCCAGAGCCGTCGCGCGGCATCGGGGCCATAGACCCGCAGCGCAGTGCTGATCAGGCGGGAGGCGGTGTCGACCTTGCGGAGCGGCAAGCCCCATGCGGTCAGATCCTCGCCATCGAGATCATGGACCGCGAGGCCCATCTGGCGAAGCTCCTCCTCCATCCGGTTGAAGGCGAGGATATAGGCTTCCTTGAACTTGGCGGCCTCACGGCCGGTGAAGCCCATGACGAGGAAGACGAAGCCGTCGCGGGTAAGGTCATAAGCCCGCAACTCGCGGCCCGTGCTGTCACGATACGCACTGAGCGCAAAATTGCGCTCAGTGAATTCCCGGCTGCACTCGAGATCTTCGATCGCTCGCAGCACGTCGGCGTGCCGCTTGCCGAAGGCGATCGCCACGTCGCGGCTGTTGGCTACGACACGACCATCCTTGATCGTCAGAACGGGGGCGATCACGCCGGGCTCGAAAGTTGTCTGCGTCTGGGTCTGCGTCGTCATCTGTGCCTCCATCGGCTCCGGCCCTGGCAGGCCCGGACCATCGCTACGGGTTCGCTTTCGCGAGACCGGAGCCGATGAAGCTCTGAATTCCCGCGAGGGTCGTGCCGCCCTGCCAGGGCGGATCGGCATGGTCAGAAAGCCCGGGCGGCCAGCGACCGGGCAAAGGCGACGAGCAAGTCCACCTCTTCGGAGGAGTCGGCCGCGTGGCGGAGCTGCGCCGCTGCCCAGGCCTGCCGGGCGTAGTGGCCCTTCGGCTCGCTGGCGGTGGCCGCGGCCATCGCCGCTTCAGCCTGCTCGCCGATCCGGTCGCGCAGATGGGACAGCACCTCGCCCGCCGCGTTACAGACCGCACCCTCCGCGAATCGCGGCTGGCAAAGCATGGCGTCGATCACCTCGGTAAGCGTCGTTAGCCCCTCATACAGCGCGACCGCCTGATCGGGCGGCATGTCGCGCTGGTCATCCTGTTGAACCGCCGCCGCCATCGACATCGCTTCCTCCGTTGAACGAAAACCGTTCGCGTGATAGGAAACATATCACTTGGCTGATTGGTGGTCAATATGAGTTCACTTGAACCATTTCCGCTCATTTCCGCGCAGCTGCGAGCAGCTAGGGCGCTCGTAGGCTGGACCGCCGAAGACCTCGCCAAGAATGCCGGCGTAGGCGTTTCGACTGTTCGCAGAGCGGAGACCGCCGAAGGCGCATTGGGTATCAATGCAGCGAACGAAACCGTAATCCGCAGCGCGCTTGAGCGAGCCGGCGTGATCTTCGTGCCCGAAAACGGCGAGGGCCCCGGCGTCCGGTTGCGCAAAGAGCGCTAGACAACCACCACGACGCTCATGATGATGCCGCCATCCTTCTGGAGGGGCTGCTATGCGCGGTGTGGTCATCGCCTTATTGGCGATCGGGTGGGGCGGCCAGGCTGAGGCGCGAAACACGCCTTGCTCCGGCAAGAAAGGTGGCGTCAGCCACTGCATGGGCAGCTATTTCGTCTGCAAGGATGGGACGACCAGCCAGTCGAAAAAGCCATGCAGCCGCTGAAGGGAATCCTCGCCGCAGCCCTGTTCGTCCCACTCGCGAGCGCCGCCGGCGCGAGCCTGTCGATCGATCAACGCAATGCGGTTGACCATTTCGCCCAGGTCTCCGTCCTTTCCGATCGCTGCCAAGAATACTACGCGAACGATCTTCAGCTGAGCGCAATGATAAAGCGCCACCGTATCGATATGGAGCGAACCGAGGTTGTCGAGTTCAGGCAGGCCCGCTATCGGCACCACATGGACGCTATGGACGCCTCCGGCGAAACAGTGGGCTGCCTCTCCGGCTGGAACATGTATGGACCCGGCGGGAAAAGCGTTCCTGGTCTGCTGAAACGCCGCAGCTGATCAGTTCGGGCCTTGCCTGCCCGTATCAAAGCCGCCCCCTCCACCTCCGAGGGGCGGCACCTTCAGGCCATTCAGGATCTGCTGCAGCCGTTGCGCCTTGGCGATGGCGCGGTCGAGCGCGTCCTCGCCCGAGCTGATGCCCGTCGCCATGGCCGAACCGGCCGTCTGAGCTGCCGGGCCGAGCAGCCCGAAGCTGTTGGCGACAGATGAAACCTTGGACTGCACCTCCTCCAGCGGCTGGACGGGGATGTCGATCGCGCCCTTCAGCTCGACGGGGCGCTTCGGCGGCTGCACGAGGCCCTTCTGGCCCATGCCCTTCGCGAAGGCCGGCTGACCGGAGGTGTCGCTGCGGAATGCTTTTCCACGCCGCGCTTCGCGATCGGCCTCACGGGCCGCATCGAAGCTGGGCGCGTTGGGCCAGAGCAGATCCGGCGCCTGCTCGGGCGTCGCCGATGCTGCCGTCTTCGGCAGCATCGGCAGAGGTGGCATCCGCGCGATCTGGTCGCGCTGGAACGCCTTGATCTCCTCTTCCGTCAGATCGAAAGTCGTGACCTTGCCGATGCGCTTGTTGCGCAGGGCGTCAAGGCGCAGCTGTGCCCGTTCTCGCTGCGGCCCCGTTGTGGCCGCCACGGTCTGCTCGGCTTGGGCGATGTCCTCGTCGAGATTGGCCGCCTCATAGGGGTCGCGCGGCTTGCGGTTGGCTCTTTGGCCACGGTCACGAATGCGACTGATGGTCGAGGCATCCTGACCCGCCTGCAGCTCGGTCAGATCGTCCTGCGGCTTCGGCGCATAGGGCTCGACCGAATCGACGGCGTCCTTCGCCAGGCGCTTCACCGCCGCGCCGAAGCCATCGTCCCGGGCCGCGGCCGCGGCGCGCTCCATCGACTGCGCCAGCTCGTTGAGCCGGTCGGCGGCGGCCTTGACGATCGGCGCCGTCGCCTCCGCCGCCAGAGCGCCGAGCGCCGTCTTGGCGCGATCGGAGGATTCAGCGAAGCGGTCGAAGGTCGCCTGCGCATCGGCGCTGATGCGGATGAAGTCCTTGTCGATCGTGCCCTTGGCGTTCTTAAGCTGGCCCGTATAGTCCAAGATCTTCTGAAGGTTTTCGAGCAGCGGGCGCATGCCACGCTGCACCTCCATGTCCTTGAACAGCTGCGGCACCTTGGACAGGTCGCCCTTCAGGGCCTTGTTCGACAGCTCGAGAAAGACGGCGACGAGGTCCTTGCCCTCCTTCCGGGCCTTGGTCATCGCCTTCGGCAGGTCGACGCCCATTTCCTTGAAGTTCTTGACCGTCTCGTCGCTCTCCATCTTCGAAAAGATGTTCTGCGCCGAGGCGGCGGCCTCCTCGGCCGTGCCGGTGCCGCTGCGGATGACCTGCAGCATGGCGATCAGGCTGCGCAGACCCTCCTGCCCTGTCCGGCCGACGGCCTTGTAAGCCGGGAGGAGCGAAGGCAAATAGCGGGCCTGGTCCTTCAGCTCGAACTTGCCGAGCTTGCCGCCCATGGCGAGCGTGTCCTGCGCCTCCGCCAGCCCCTCGATCGAGATCTTCATATGGTCGATCAGGGCGGTCGAGGTGTTGGCGATATCGTCCACGCCGGCGCCCGAAGCCTGCGCCGTCTTCAGCACGGACGGCATCATCTTCATGGCGTCGGTGAAGTCGCGGCCCGAGGAGGTGATCGCGTCGAGGCCCTTCTGGGCGGGATCGAACAGTGTCGCCGTGTCGCGTGCGAGATTGCGCAGCTCCTCGGTGCCCTCGCGGGTTTGGCGCACATTGGCGTCGCCGGTGATGCCGGTGCGCGCCATGGCGCGGTCGACCTCGGCAAAGCGCTTCGAGGCCTGGTTGAGCCCCTGGAGAACACGGCCGCCGGCATAGATGCCGCCGACAGCCGCGAAGGCGCGCGCGGCCGTCGAACCGAAGGCGGAGGTCGCCTTGGTCTGCTGGGCCCGAAACCGGTCCAGCTCGCGCGCCGCGCCCGTGAGGCCGGGGCGGAGACGGTTCTGCGCGGTGATCAGCGCCTCGGCGCGGACGGCGACGACCATGGCTTACCTGTAGAGTTCCGCCCAGCGCGCCAGGCGCGGCAGGGACATGGCCTCGATCTCGCGGGGGGCTATTCCGGCTTGGGCGAGGGCTCGGATGCGGGCTTCGACCGCTTCCGAGCGTTCGCGAAAAAATCGAGGACCGCCTCCTCGATCAGTAGGCCGAGGCCCGCATCGCGCTCGCGGCCGAGGATGTCGGCATCATGCCCGACCATGAGCCGGGGAATCCACTGCCGCAGCAGCGGGCGGTCGACATAGGGCGTGCCGAGCCCCGCATCGTTGAAGATATAGGCGCGGGGGTCACCCAGCTCCCAGACCTCCCCCGCCGTCGGCGGCCGCAGATCGACGAAGCCCTTGGGCTCGGCATGCAAAAGGATCGGCGTGGCGAACCAGATGCGCACCGTGCCATCAGGCAGATCCTCGCGGCGGGGCGCGCTCACCGCGGCGTCTCCAGATAGCCTTCGGCGACGCCGGTGATGCCGGTGACCTCGCCGGTCATGTCGTCGACCTGCGGGTCGCCGATCAGCGAGGCTCGGCTATAGGTCCGGTCGACACGCTCGCTGTCATGCAGGAAGGTGAAGGTGACCTTGTCGAAGGCCATCAGTGCGTCGAAGTCGATCCCGACGCCCTCGGCCGTCTTCGGCTGCAGCGACAGGGCGAAGCGATAGCCCATCGGGGTTTCGGTGCGGTCGACCGTGCCGTCCAGATTGACGACGGATTCGCGGCTGACGCGGGCGGGGTTGCGGGTCACCGAACCGCGAACCGAAAGGTTCTGGCCGGTCGGCAGGCGGAACTTGATCAGGCCGTAATTCGACACGGGCGGCTCCTGGCGCTGGCGATGACGAGAGAAGGGTCGCCCGCCGCATCAAGCGGCGGGCGTGAAGGGCGATCAGGCCGCGGCGGGATACTGCGCGTAGATCGTCGCGTTGGCGGCGAGGATGTCGAGCGGGTTCACCCGGTCGAGGTCCATGCCGATATTGACCCGCGCCGGATTGGAGGCGTCGCGCTCGGCCTTGGCGCGCCGGGCGAACTCGGCCTTGTTCTCGAACAGCCCGCGATCGACGAGATCGCCATAGAGGGCGATCACATCCGCCTTGATATCGGCCGGGGTCGAGATCGTCGGCAGGTTCGCCGGGTTGGCGTCCGCCACCGCCTTGTTGGCGTGGCGGTAGCTGAGGCCGGCGCGCATGTAGCGCAGCGCGTGCATGGTCTGGGCGATGGCCTGCACGTCACGGAACACCGTATCCGGCTGGCCGGCTGCGTTGAGGCGCTGCATCGTCACGCATTTGTCGATGGTGACCTGGCCGACCGAATTGACCTTGAAGGTCGACATGCCCGAGCCGGCCAGCGTGTTGCGGACGGCATAATTCGGCCAGAGCGTGCGGTCGCGGGGCGGGCGAATGTCCTCGAGGGCGAGGTCAGTCATGTTGCGCGCGGCATTGCCGTTGGTGTCGTCGGCGAGCCAGGGCAGCTGGCGCGCGGCATATTGCGCGATCCACTCATAGGCTGGCGTCGGCGAGGCGACGATCGCGACCGCCGAGACATGGCGATCGTTCTGGGCGAGGCCGTAGGTCGTGTTTTCGCCGGTCGTGCCAACATTGCCGGTGAAGTAATGCCCGTAAAGCTGGGCATTCCAGGCCCAGCGGCCCGACAGGTCGGAGAAGGCGGCCTTGGCCGCGGTGACGTTGGTCGAATCGCCGAAGGGCGAGATGATCCAGTCGAAGGGTTCGTCACCGAGCGCCGCCAGCACGGCCGAGACCGAGGCGGCGCCGGTGGCGGCGGTCGGGTTCGCCACCACGATCTTGCCGGCATAGACATTGCCAGGGATGTTGGCGTCGGTGGTCAGCTCCAGGCCGGCCATCGTCACGCCGGCATGGCGTGCCGTGATCGTCACCACATTGGTGGCGGCAGCCGCGGTGACCGGGAGGCAGGCCTTGGTCAGCGGATCGACGAAGGCATTGATCGCCGCGGCGAGGTTCGTGGCCGAGGTGTTGACCGCCTCGGAGGCGCCGACGGCCACTGTAATCTTGCGGCCGGCGATCTCGAAGGTGCCGGTGCCGCCGGCCGCGGCCATGGCGGTCAGCGTCGCCGTCCAGACGCCCGCCGTGCCGGTGACCGGGACCGAGGCGATCCACAGCTCCTGCACCGGGGCGGCCCGGCGCGCGACGCGGAACATCTCATAGAGCTGCGAGCCGACGCCGGCGAGCGCGGCAGCGTCCTCGATCGTCGAGCACAGCGTCGGGGTGTTGTCGGTGAGGCTGCCGGCGCTCGATTTGTGGCCGATGATCAGGCCGCGCGACTGGCTCTGATACTGCCCGCCGGAATTGACCTCGAAGAAAGTGCCCGGCGCGATCAGGCCACTGCCCGGGATGAAGTTGAACAGCACGGCCATGTTTGGCGCTCCTGGTGTTGGAACTGGGATGGGAGGAGGATCAGGCCCTGGCCTTGCCGGCCGGCGCCTTCTCGGGCTCCGGCGCGGGAGCGTCGATCAGGGTTCCGTCGGCGAGCAGGCCGGCGAAGAAGGGGTCGAGCACCGAGACCGTGAAGGCCTCGTTCTGCGGCAGGATCGCGCCGGGCACGCCGGGGCGCGGCACGACATGCTCGGGATTCGCCAGAACGACGGATTTGATCAGGCTCATGAGGGGCTCCGGGCGTCAGGGAGAGAGCGTGCCGGCGACATCGCCGACCGGGGGCGTCGGGGCGGCGTTCGCCGCGGGCGGGGCAGCATCGCCGGCCGCGCGCGCCAGATTGGCGGCGAGGCGGATCTCGTTGAGGTCGGGGAACAGCGCGGGATTGCCGAGGATCTCGGCGAGCCCTGCCGCGATCTGCCCGCCATAGCTTTCGGCATGCAGCGCTTTCGCCACATCGCGCAGCGGCGCGGGCAGGCGATCGAGCCCCGTCGCGCCGGCCGCCGGCCAGCTTTCGCGCTGGCGGATGGTGCAGGTCAGCTCCAGCCGCGTCGCCGAAAGCAGAACGCCGGCATCGGCGTCCGAATAGGGCTGGCTTTCGACCTCGCCGATCGTCACCAACACATGGCGCAGCGGGCCATTCATACGGGCCTCCGCGAGGCGCTGCAGGATCTGATCCTCGATCAGCTCGAGGAAGGCCTTGGCAGCGGCATCGGTCGGGCCGATATCGAAGACGGCCTCGCCGCTCTCGCCGCGCACCGCGACCGGCACATGGATCTCGAAGGCGAGCGCCGCCTTTTCGAGGCCGGCGCCGGCAAGGGTCACATCGGACGCGCTGCCCTGGGCTTCCGTCTTGCCGCCATCGACCGAGACGACGATGACGGGCTTGCCGCCGGCGATCGCGTGCAGCACGTCGGGGCTGTTCTGCGAATCGAAGACCTGGCCGGCGGCGAAGGTCGGCCAGACCGGCGTCGCCGCCACGTTCTGGGCATAGGGGCTCAGAGCCTCGACCACGGCGAGGCGCAGCGCGGTGCGGGAGAGCGACATGGGATGTCCGTTCAGAGCCGGGCGAGGCCGCAATGCAGGCCGGAAAGGCCATCGGGCATCGGCTCGACAATGCGCCAGCGTTCGCCCGGACGGTCGGCATAGACCAGCTCGTCACCCTTTTGCGGGCGCCAGGGCAGATCCGCGAGGGCGAAGGTGGCGATGGCTGCGACACCGGCCGCAGCCTGGCGGAACTGGCCCGGCGGCGTCGGCAGGCCCTGCCCGCCGATCTGCACCCGCTCCGACCATTCCGAGCGGATGACGCGCAGGCCGGAGACGATGGCGCGGCTGGCATCGGCCACCGGCTTCGCGTTCACGCCCGCCGCGCCGGGCTTCATCGGATAGAGCGTCACCGTGTCGCCGAAGAGCCGCTGTGCGGTGTCGAGCACCATCGCGTCGAGGGCGTCGAAAGCGGACATGGCGGACCTTCAGCGGGAGCGGTGATAGCCGGCGAAGAGCGCTTCGAGCGCCGTCTTCATCTGGGCCGGCAGGCGGCGAGCCGCCTCCCCCTCCCAGGCCGAGCCGAAGGGCAAGGTCTGCATGGCCTCCGGCACGCCGGGACCGCGCACGCGCCCGAGCGCCCATTTGCCCTTGCCGGTGCGCTGCCAGACCACATGCGAGATCTTGGAGCGCCGGCGGCGCGGGAACTTGCCGCCGAGATAGAAGGAGCGCGCGATCATGCGCCGCCCGCCCAGCCAGTTGATGCTGGCCCCGGCCGGGGCTTCCTTCGGGCGGTAATAGAGTGCCGGAAGCCCCTGGCCGAAACCGGCCATGGAGAAGGTCAGCGTGGCGGCATTGGCCTTGCGGATGCTGGTGCGGCGCTTGAGTGCGTCGCCGAGCGGCCTCTTGGCATAGGGGTGGTTGCGCAGTCCGAGAACCTTGCGGATCTCGCGCTTGCCGCGATTGGCCGTTGGCGTCCCCGTGCGGTTGAGAGCCCGCGCGATCGGCCCAGCGGCGCGCGGCCCAGCGGCGGCGATCAGCCGCTCGACGCCGCGCATCTCGATATCCGTCCGGACGACCAGGCTCATCGCCCCCTCCCCGCCTTCGCCGCCGCCGCGGCCTGGGCCACGGCGGAAGCGACCCGCGCGAGATCGCGCGGCACCGTGGCGGCGGCGGCTCTTGCCGCTGACGCCGCCTCGGCCCAGGCACCCCGCGCTGCTGCACCGCCAGCGGAGGCGAGGAGCCCCCGCCGCTCTGCACAACCGCCGCAGGCCATGGGATCAGACCGGATGCAGGCGGACGTTGACCGTCGCGTCGCCGGAGAGCTGTGCGGCAGCGGCGTAACCGATCTTCGTATTGCCAGCGCTGGTCGTGGTAACGTTCTTGGCCGCGTTGTCCCAGTAAACGAGAGCACCCTGCGTGATTGCGCCCGTCGCCTTCGGCAGGGTGACAACGCCTTCGGTCTGGCCGGTGAACTCGACGCCAGCGGCTGCCGAGTGGACAGCGACGGCGAACAGCGCACCGATCAGGTAGCCGGTGCCGGAGACGACGCCGCCGGCGGGGGCGATCAGCGGGATCCGGTCGCCGTCGCGCACATAATTCTTCATGGGAAAGCTCCTGGTTGAAGGGGTTCAGACCTTGCCAAGCCCCGCCGCGCGAGGCGGCGGGACCGACGCAAGGTCTGCGAAGACGGGAGAGCGCCGATCAGGCGCCAGCGTTGGTGTAGCCGGCGCGCCAGTCGATGCCGCCGAAGCCGAAATCATGCTCGACGGAGACCGCCATGCCGTTCTGGCCGAAGGGCGTGTCGGTGCGGATGCGCGGCGCCGCGTAGCCGGCGAGCAGGCCATAGCGGAAGTTGGCGCGCACCGACGGGTCGACGAAGCCCCACCAGCGGTTGCCGGAGAGCTGCGAAGAGGTGATGACGCTGAACTTGCCGGCGAAGATGTTGACGTTGGAGGTCTGGGCGGCGACCACCGCCGAGACGAACTTCTCCGCCTCCGTCAGCTTGTCGGGCGAGACCAGCAGCTTCGTCGGCATCACCGGAGCCAGCAGGTTGTTGTCGACGCTGCGATACTTCAGCACCGCGGCGCGCATGGCCGAGACGCCCGCCTCGGTGATGGCGGTCGCCGTGCCGGCCTTGTTGGTGCGGCCGGTGGTGAACATCGCCGCCGAGCCCTCGAGCAGGGTCGGGCCGTCGCCGCTGTTCTGAAGCAGCACCGCATAGGCGACCTGCTCCTCGACCAGCGCGAGCGACTGGCCGTAATTGGCGATGACGCGCTCGAGAGCGCCGAGCGTGTCGTTGACCAGGAGCTGGCGCGAGAGCGCGACCTGGATCGCATAGGCGGCGACCGCGACCTGCTCCTTCTTCTCGCCGACGGTGCCGAAGGCGAACTTGCCACCTTCCAGCACGGGCTGGGTCAGCGGGAAATCGCCGGTCTGCACGGTGATGTGCGGGCGGAAGTCGTTGAAGTCCTCGCGCACCGACCATTCGCGATAGGTCGGGGTGGCGAGCGCGTAGCTCGAGGCGATCGAGCGGTTGACCGCGTTCTCCAAGATGATCGGGAAATCGCTGGTCGAGTGCATGGCGCGGCGCAGCACGTCCTCGCGGGCCGCGATCGTCTCCGGATAGCGCCGCTCGCCGAGACGCTCGGCCGCGAGCGCGACCAGCGACATGCCGGCATAGGCGCGGGAAGCCTCGCTCGGCGTGGCCGGGGCGTTGCGCGGATTCATCGCGCGGATGACGGCCTCCTCCATCGCCAGGCGGCGGGTCTCGGTCTCGTCGCGCTCAACGCGGACATGGCTGGCCGGGCTCTGGCGGGCGACGAGCGAGTCGAAGGCAGCAGAGCGGAAGGCTTCGACCGTCATGGCGGGGTTCTCGACCGCGGCACGGATCGCGGCGGCGTCCATGCCGGCGCGGGTGCCGATGTCGAGCAGGTCGCTGGCGCGGCGGGTGGCGGCGGCGACGGCTCGGGCCTCGACAGCGGCATCGGCAGCGCCAGCGGTAGCCGGGGCGGCGCGGGTCTCGACCGGGGCCGGCGCGGCCGCGGCCGGGGTGGTGATCGGCGTGGCGACCGGCGCATCCGCCGGCTGTGCATTGCGACGCATGTCGTCAGTCTCCAGGGTTTCGGGGGTGGTGGTGGAAGCCGCGCGGAACATGGCGGCGGGATCCGCGGGAACGGCGACGAGGGAGACTTCGAGGAGCTCCCAGCGGTCGGCCCGCCAGATTTCGGAATCGTTCTCGACCTGCGTCAGCGTCCAGGTCGTGACGCGGTAGCCGACCGAGAGGCCGGGCGCGTCCGGGCCAGTGGCGCGGATCTCGGCCTCGCGTCCCTCTTCGGTGTCGGCGAAGCGGATCTCGACCATGAGATTGCCGCCCTCGATCCAGGCGCGGGTCACGCTGCCGAGAATGCGGTCGATCGAGCCCTGGTCGTGACTGTCGAGCAGCTTGACCTGGCCGAGCGCCACGCGAGCGAGGTCGATCGCCTCCGGCGAGACCGCCAGCTCTTCATAGATGCCCCAGCGGCGCACGCGGGCGCCGGTAGAGGCCACCGCCTGGATGGTGCGGGCCTCGGCATTGTAGCTCGTCGAGGCAAAGCGCACGGCGATGTCTCCGCCGCTGCGCCGGTCCAGCGTCGAGCCGGGAATGAAGCCGTCCGGCGTGACGGAAGGCTGGGCGGAACGCTTTTTCATGGTTGCCCCTCGGTGGCGGCCGCGGGCGTGCCCGCGCTGACGACCTGGCCCGTTTGCGTGCGCTTGCGGGCGTCTGTGTCGAAGATCGCGCCGGCGGCGTCGGCGGCGGCAAAAAACTCGGCGTATTCGGCCATCACGGCGCGCCAGTCGCGGCCCCAGGCGCCGATGAAGTCCTGCGGCGACATGCGGCCGGCGCGGACCGCCAGGATGTCGGCCTCGAGATCCTTTTTCGGGTCGACCGGCTCATGGGCAGGCATGATGACCTCGACCGGATAGCCCTCGGCACGACGACGAAGCCGCCCGGCGAGGATGGCCCGGTCGATGAAGCGCGCGATGATGCGGTCGAGCACCTGCGGGGCCAGCATGTGCCACTGCAGATCGGCGGTGAACCGCCGATGCTCGAGCAGCCCGGCCCGCAGGCTGGAATAGTTGGCCTGCGACAGGTCCCCGGTGAGCTGGTGATAGGTCAGCCCGACGCCGGCGGCGATGCCCATCAGCGCCGAGCGGGCGATCGGCTCGAAGGCGGTGTTGGACGAGGGCGCGAAGGCCTGCATTTCCTCGCCCTGGCGCAGATACTTGATCAGGCCGGGGCGGATCTGCTCCAGGCGGGCGCTGTCGGCACCCTGGTTGCCGGTGATCGCGGCGCCGACGCTCGACGCCGACTCGTTGGACTTGATGAAGACGCCGATCGAGGCCTCAAGCCGGCTTTTGACGACCAGCGCGTCCATCACATCCGCGAAATCGCGGGCGCCCATCAAAACGGGGGCGAAGAGCGGCACGCCGCGCACCTGACCGGGCCGGATGCGGCGATAGAGATGGCAAACCTGCTCGCGGGCGATGAATTCCGACAGCGGCAGGCCGGACACCAGCACGCGCTGCGGCTCACCCGGCGCCACCCTGTGCAGCCAGTAACCCAAGCGCTCGTCATGCTCGCCGAGCTCGACGCCGAGCCGCGCCCGGCGCGTGCCCGACAGCGCCGAATCCGCATCGCGCGTCTCGTCGATCAGGTCGCCCTCGCCGACATGCAGCGCCAGCGGCACGGCGCGCTCGTCGCGCAGCGGCCGGTCGATCATGCGGATGATCGAATCGCCGCCCTCGAGCGAGGCGCGCACGCCCAGCGCGACGAGGCCGGTGAAATTCGTCTCGCCCTCGATGTCGCAGGCCTTGGCCCATTCGTCCCAGAGCGCTTGCGCTTGGCGGACGGCCGGCCCGGTGCCAGAGAACCGGACCGAGAGATCCGGGCTGACGATGTGGGTGGCGTGCAGATCGAGCACGCGGGCGCCGATGAAGGTGTTGCGGACCAACTCGCGCGAGCGCTCCCGCAGCAGCGGCAGGGCGCGCCCGATATTGGCATTGGCCGAGGGCAGGCCGGGGCGGAAGGAGCCCGTGCGACGGCCATTCTGCGCGGCATCATAGCCGCGAATTGCCTCCAGAGCCTGCCGCGCCTGGTGCCGGCGAACGCCAGCCTCCGGCGAGACGGCCCCGATGATCTTGTCGAGCAGGTTCATCGGGTTCAGTCGCGCGAGTGCTGGGCAAAGGCGGTGGTGGCCGGCGCCTGGACGCCGAGCACCTCGGATTCCATCCGGGCGAGCAGGCGCTCCATCTCCTCAAGCGACCTGAACTCCTGCTCGCGGCGGGTCTCGCCCGAACCGAAGGCGACCTTGCGCGCACCGGTCGCCATGGCCGCCTTCAGCCGGTCGATATCCGTCTGCGTCCAGGCCATGGGATCACCAGTTGCGCCCGCGGCCGCCCAGCCAGTCTTCGGCGGGCGGCGCTTCGCGGGGCGGCGGTTGCGAGGGGGCGGGATCCGGCGCGGGAAGCGCAGGGCCCGAGAAGAGATCGCGCTTGGTCACCTCGGGCGGCAGGCCGCGGGAGCGGGCGAGATGGGCCCATTCCTCCGGCGTGGTCGAGGACAGGCCGAGATAATCGGCCAATGCGCGATTGTAGACCCGGCAGTCGAGCAGGTGGTTGTCGCGCCGGACCTTCCAGACCTTGCGGGAGCGGCCGCGATACTTCTCGTCGGCGAGATATTCCGCCGTGAGCTGCTCGAAATAGTTCATTCCCAGCCAGAGCGGGAAATGGCAGTAGCCGCCGGGATCGCGCAGGGCGCCGGACTTCAGACCGTCCTTGCGGAGATCGTCATAGATCGTGCCCTTCAGCGACCAGGTGCCCACCGGCCAGAGCTTGCAGCCCTCGCGGATCTTGCGCCCAGCCAGGTCGATGTCGACCAGCTTGGGCATGCCGATCGCCGGCAGGCTCCAGCCGTCGCGCCCGTCGAGCGCCAGCACCACATCCTTACCCGTGTCCGGGTGCAGCATCTGGTTCTGGCGGACCCAGGCATAGACGACATGCGAGCGGTAGCCGGAATCGACGCCGAGCGCGTCGACCCGCCTCTCGCCACCGAAGGCGTCGGGGAAGGTTCGGCCGATCGTCGCCTTGTGCAGCAGCGCGAAGGCCGGACTGTCGGGGTCGGAGGTGTCGCCGTCGCAATAGTCGCTGTCGACGACCCAGCTCTGCCCGTCTTGCGCCCAGGCGGTGATCTCATACCAGATGCCGCGCATCTGCACGTCGGCGGCCGCGGTGAGCAGCAGACCGCCAGGCGGCACGCGGTAGCGCGGCAACCCGTCCTCGCGGCGCTCGAAGAGCCTGACATGGTCCGGCGCATCGCCCTTCATCTCGAAGGGCAGGCCGAGCGTCAGGTTCCAGAACGTCTTCTGCTTGGCGACATCGCTGCCGGCCTTGACCGCGCGCTCGGCGATCTTCGCCCAGGGGACGAAGGGCGAGGACATCGCGTTGAAATGATAGCCCGGCATCTTGCCGGGGCCGGGATCGGTCGCCTTCCAGCGGCCTGCCCTGACGAGATCGCGCCGCTCATGCTCCTCGATCACCGAGCCACAGCAGGGGGCGACGTAATAGGCCCGGAAGGGCCATTCCTCGTCATAGCGGAAATTCGGACCGAATTCGAAGACGAACTCGCTGTTTTCGCCCGTTTCGTCCCGGCAATGCGGGCATTTGACGAACCATTTCCGCTTGTCCGACCCGTCCCAATAGCGCTCGATATGCGAGCCGCCCTTGATCGTGGGGGTCGAGACGTAAATCCGCTTCCAAGAGCCGTCCTGCAGGAAGCTCTCCTGCCGGGCCTCGATCATGTCGAAGGGCGAACCCTGCCCGTCGAGATCCTCGGCATATTCGTCGATCTCGTCGCAATAGGCCTTGCGGACCGATTTCGAGCGCAGATCGGCGGTCGAGGACGCCAGCGCCAGCGTCAGGGACGAGGCGCCGTAGCGCTTCTCATAGGTCGTCGAGGCCTTCCCCGAGCGCGCCGTCTGCGGCGACACCTTGGCCGAGAGGCTCGGCGAATGGTCGATCGCGATCTGCAGCTTCTTCGAGTTGAAGTCCGTCAGCGCGCCGTCCGTCGGCTGCACGATCATCTGATCGCAGGGCTCGACATCGATCGTGTGGCCGATGGCCGCGATCATCAGCGTGGTGAAGCCGGTCTGGGCCGACTTCATCACGCAGAACTCGTTCACCGGGCTGTCGACGCTGGTGTGCGACAGCGGCTCGGCCACGAAGGGCGTCAGTTGCCGGCTCCAGGGCTCCAGCTTGCGCGGGCCATCCGGCACGGTGAGGTTGCGCTCCGCCCAGGTCGGCGGGTCGATCTGCTCCGGCGGGGTCAGCACCGCGACCAGAGCCCGCACGACGATCGTCAGCGCGTCGGGCTTCGTCGGGGCCATGTCACGCTTCCGGCGGCGGCTCCTCCGGCGGATCGGCCGGGGCTTGGGACGCTTCGGTCCGTTTCAGGGTCAGCACCGCGGCGAGCTCGCGGGCCGCAGTCTCGCGCGTCTCGCGGGCCTTGGCCTTCAGCAGCGTGCGGGCGCCGGCTGCACCCGACTGCGCCACCGCGGCGGCGATGTCGTCGGCGAGGAGCGGCATCTGGTCGATCACCCGGACGAGCGCCTCGGCGGCAGCCGTGATGGCCTGCTCGACCTCGGCGATGGTGACGAGCTTGCCGAGCCGCTCTTCCAAATCCATGCGCCGCATCTCGGCGCGATAGGCCATGTCTCGCGCCTGCTCGGCGGTGTAGATTGGCGCCAGCGGATCGGCGCCGGGCGGGAGCGTCAGCGCCGGGGTGCCGGCGGTGGTCTGGCCTTTGCGGGTCGCGTGGCCGGTGGCCTTCGCCAGGTCGGTCGTCTCGCCGGCGACGCGGTCGAAGGCGGCCAGGTTCACCAGCTTGACCTTGCCCTTGCCGGGCTTCGTCGAGAGCTGGCCGCCTTTGATGAAGCGGGCGACCCGCTCCGACACCGCCGCCTTGCTCAGGCCTTTCAGCCGCGCCAGCTCCGAGACCGACACCCAGCCGGCATCCGCCGTGTTCGGGTCAATCTCGGCCATGTTCGGTGTGTTCGGTCAGGTTTGAGGGACCGGCGCTAGAAAAATCCCGCGCCGCTTTCACGTCGCGGGGTGGGGTGCCCGGGGAAGGACCCGCGACGGGGGTGGGGTGGTGCCCGAACGGCGACCGCCCCGACGCGGGGGCGACGGGGCGGCGGCCGGTCTCTATTGGGATGCTTCGAACGTGCCACAAGAGGGGCACGCCGTCAAAAGCGGCGATTGTCTCGCGCTTTCAATGGCTTATGCCCTGCCGAATTAACCTCCGCGAAGCCCTCCCCGCCCTGACCGGCGAGCACGGCGCCCCCAGCCTGCCCGCACCACGGCTCGGCGGGAGCGGAAGGGGGCAGCACATGATGCCTCAGCAACACCTTCCCAAGGTCCGCCGCAAGCGTGGCCAGCGCCGCATGCCAGACGGCATAGACCGCCCGCATCATCCGCAGGTCGGCCCGCTCCTCGCGCGCCATGGCGTTGGGCCGCCCGCGCCGCGCCGCCAACGGCTCGCCATGCTCCGGCCGTGTGCCGGCCCGCGCATGCTCGATCACCAGCACGCTGAGATAGGGATTGGTCAGCGGCGCCAGCAGATCCTCGCCCTTCGGCCCCTCGCCCGGCCGCACCAGCCAGGCGCCCGAAGCCGTCTCCTCGGCATACCAGCCCTTGCCGTCGATCTCGGCCAGCGTCCAGGCGCGCGGCTCGTCGCCCCGCGCATCCTCGATCCGCCAGTCCATCAGCGCCAGCACATGGTCGTGGACGGTGAGCAGGTCGTCAGGCGTCGCCGCCGCCATGGTCTGCAGGCCGATCATCCGCGCCGCCGCGCCGGAGTTGTCGACGATCGTCCCCAGCGCCACGGCCTGCATGGCACCGACGAGCGAGCCGGCCGGCTTCATCCGCGCCAGGCCGAGCACGCTCTGCGGCGTGACCTTGTCGACGCGATACTGGGCATAGGCCCGGTAGAGCAGCGCCTCGATGTCGATCATCTCTTTCGTCGCCATGGTCAGCCCCTGTTTCATGAGGATGGAGGGTTGTGCAGGGTCATGCAGGGTTCAAAACAAACCCTGCATCGGTTTTTAATCAAACAATTCAATACCTTAAGAACAGTCATGCAGGGTATGGAGGGTTTGAAGAGGTCTAGACGCATGAGAAAAGTCCATTTCCCCCGAACCCCGTTTGATACGCATAGGCACGCGTAAACCCTGCAAACCCTCCATCGCGCCCGCCAAGTCGTTGAGGCGCAAGCGGAAATCGCGATGCAGGGTTGGCCGCAAACCCTGCACAACCCTGCACAACCCTCCATGAAATCGGCCGTTTTGCAGGGTCATGACGGTCACGAACCCGCCTCGTCGGGGTTGCGGGGCCGGCGCGTGCTGGCGGGGATCGAGTGCAGTTCGAGGTCGAGATAGACCTGGCCGGCGGCGGTCTTCGCCCGACCGAAGCGCTGGCCCATCACCTTGCCGAACATCGTCTCGGTCTTCGGCCGCCGGCCGTTCTCGTGAGACCAGATCTCGTAGCAGTCGAAGGCGTGCCGGGCGCGGACGGGCTCGACCGTGTCGGGCGGGTGCTGGCGGATGCAGCTCTCGATGAACACCGAGATCGGGTCCATCTCGTCGCGATAGTCCTTCGCGGCGTCGACCATGGCGGCGGGCAGGCGCAGGCCCTCGGCGTCATAGGCGCACATGCCCTCGATCAGCCAGTTGAGGATGCCAGGCGCCTCCGCGCAGAGCTCGCGCACCACCTCCTCGAAGTCGCGCTGCTCCTCGGGCGGGATGGTGACCTTCCAGGGCACCACGGCCATGCGCCGCCAGATGCCGTTGTCGGAGCCGGCGATCGTCGGATAGCCGTTGCCCGACATATGCGCCTTGAACTGGGGCTGGAAGGAAAAGTAGCCCTTGAACAGGGTCCGCACATCCATCTTCTCGCCGCCGGTCAGCCGCTTCACCAGCGCCTCGCGCAGCGGCTCGCCCTGCGGCAGCTCGGTGATGCGCAGGAAGCGCACGCCGGGCAGCCGGGCGAGGTCGGGCGAGGCGCCGCCGGCAGCCCCTTGCGCCTGCCCGGTGATGGATTCCGCCGGTAGCCCTTCGCCCAGCGCCCCGAAGACGCGGGCGAGCACCTCGAGGAAGACGGATTTGCCGTTGGCGCCGAGGCCGTAATGGAACAGCAGAAGCTGGATCGGCAGGCCGGTGAGACCCAGCCCCGAGAACTTCTGCACCGCCCAGGCGACATCGGGCACCAGATCCTGCGGCAGCATCTTCGCGACGAAGGCGCGCCATTTCGGGCAGGTCGCCTTGGGGTCGTAATCGACCGGCACCAGCCGCGTCACGCGGTCCTCGCGCTTCCAGCCCTCCGGCTCGAAGTCGACGAGGCCGACGAAGCGCGCCTCCTCGCTCTGCCAGCTATCGGGATCGGCCGGGGCCGTCTCGCGGCGGAATCGCAGCGAGCCGTTGCCGACATAGACGAGCCGCTGCTCGGCATTCCAGGCCTCGGGCTTCACGACGCAGAAGGGCGCCGCGCAGGTCAGCATGGCATTCATCCGCGCCAGGTTCTTCGAGGAGACACCGAAGGCGCGCCGCTTGCCCTGGCGCTTCTCCAGCGCCTCGATCGCGGCCGCCTTGGCCTTGAGATTGTCCTCGGTCGGCTCGCTCGCGGCCTTGCGGATCGCCGCAAGCTCCGCCGGCGTGTGGTTGAGATATTCGGCCTCGAGGCCGATCAGCCCGCCGATCTGCTGCGCCGTGGCGAGCGCCTGCTTCGAGCCGTCGCTCTGGTCCCAGACCTTGCCGCTCCAGACCAGCCAGTTGGCCTTGTCGGAGCCCTCCTCGAGCATATTGGCGAGGTCGCGGCCGCGGTGCCGCAGCAGGCGCTTGCCATTGTCCGTGTCGGAATGGTCGAGCGCCGCGCACCATTCGACATCGGCGAGCGCGACATTGCCGACGGGCATGTCGGAAGGCCCGTCGGACTCGTCCTCCCCGAACGGGGTTGCGGGGCCGTCATCGGCATGGGCGCCCGTCAGCGGGGCCTCCGCCGCCGCCATGACGCCGCGCAGATCGTCGGCCGACAGGGTGTCGTCGTCGAGAGCGCCGCTCATGCGAACATCACCGTGAAAGCGTCCTGCACCGTTCGCGGCGGCAGGCCGGCCCAGGATGCGACCTTGGCCTTGCGGCGCCGCACATCGGGCAGCGCCAGCGCGTTGATGCAGTTCGCCCGTGCCACAGCCTCAGCCAGCGGCGGGCAGACCGAGTTGCCGATCTTGTGGCGCTGCGCGGTCTCGGTCAGGCGCCCGCCGGCGGTGATGTCGTAGCTCTCGGGGAACCCTTGCGCCCGGGCGAGCTCGCGCGGGGTCAGCATCCGCATGCCGATGTCCCAGACGATGAAGTCGCCGAGCGTGACGAATTCGCCGGGCCCGTCCCAGGCGCCATGCGCGCGTAGGAAGGACGCGACCTGCCGCGCCCGCTCGGCCATGGCCGGCGTCAATGGCGGCAGCACGATTTCCGGCGTGATTGGCGAGAACCGCGCTCGCGTCGGTACCGTCGGCATGGGCGCATCAGCTGCCGAATCCTGCCCACCTTCGCTGTAGTAGCTGGTGACGAAGGGCGAGATCAGCGTGTGGTGGTTGCCGGCAGCCAGGACGGTCCCGACCGGCTCGTCGCAGGCGCCGCGCGCCGTGTTGTTCTGCAAGCTGGCGAGGAAGCCCATCACGGGCGTCTGCGTGCAGCCCTTGCCGACGATCGTCGAGAGCGGCGTCTCGGCATCATGGCCGATCATGTCCGTGTTCTGCTGGGCTAAGTAGCAGGCGGCGAGGTCGCCGCCGTTCCCGGTCGGCACCACTACGGGCGCCGGCTCTTCGACGCTGCGCGAACGAGGCTCCTGCCCCGGGCGCTCGCCATAGCGAGGGACGAGGAAGCCAGTGATGGGCGTCACCTGCCCTCCGGCGGTGGTGATCGTCGCGAGCGGCTCGTCGATCGAGCGCCCGCCACGCTGATCCCAGCCGCCGTTCTGCTGGGCGAGGAAGGGCGCAAGGATCTGGTTCTGATCTTTCGCTGAGGCGCAGACAGTGTGCAGCGGCGCATCGGCCGGGCGCGAGCGCCCGCCCTGCTGGGCATGGCTGACGAAGGGTGTCACCAGACCATGCGCGTCACGTGCGGAGGTCACCGTCCGGAAGGGCTCGCCTAGGGCCTGCCCGCGAAAGCCCTCGCTGGCATGGTTGAGCGTGACGACGAACGGCTCGGCCCGATCGAGCACATGGCGTTTGAAGCCCCGGGCGATGCGCGCCATCGTCTTGTCGGCGAGCGGGCGCACCACCTGGAGTTTGGCCGCCTTCGCCTCCGGCCGCGTCAGGAACATCGACGGGCAGGGCAGCGACCAGTCGATGATCTCGGCCGCGGTGCGCCAGGGCTTTAGTACACCGGCCTTCACTCGCGGGTCATCCGGCTTGGCATGGGTCGGCGCCGGCCACAGGATCGGCTTGCGGTCGCGCCGTGCCACCACGAAGAGGCGCTTGCGGATCGTCGGCGCGCCATGGTCGCAGGCGCGCAGCTCACGCCAGTCGACGGCGTAGCCGAGCTTTTCCAGATGCCGCACCCAGCGGGCAAACTCGGCGCCCTTGCGGGCCGGGCAGGGCTTGCCGTCCTCAGCCAGAGGCCCCCACTGCGCGAACTCCTCGACATTCTCCAGCAGGATGATCTGCGGAGACACAGTCTCGGCCCAGACCAGCACGACATCGGCGAGCCCGCGCACCGAGCGCGACACTGGCGCGCCGCCCTTGGCCTTCGAGTGATGCCGGCAATCGGGCGAGGCCCAGAGCAGGAAGACAGGTTTGCCTTGGGTCAGCGCGCGCGGTTCGACCTTCCAGATGTTCTCCTTCAGATGGACCGTGTCGGGGTGGTTCGCGGCGTGCATCAATAGCGCGTCGTCGTCGTGATTGACCGCGAAGTCGGGTGAGCGCCCGAGCGCCCATTCGATACCGGTTGAGGCACCGCCACCGCCGGCGAAGGAATCGATAATCAGGCCCTGGCTCACGCCGCCCTCCCCCTGAGATGGTCCGGCGAGAAGGCCGGGGATGATGTGTTGGAAAGCCCGCTGCGGATGGTGCCGCGGATCTTCGGCTCGGCCGGGTTCACGCCGGCGGGCAGATGTGCCAGCAGCAGCGCCTCGGCCTCTCCGGCGCCCATTTGGCCGCCGCGCACGAATTCGCCGAGCCGGCAGGCGGCCCAGAACACGGCGGCGTTGCGGTTGCCCTCGCCGGCGCTCGCGGCCTTCGCCAGAGCTCCGCGCACCGAGCGCTCGACATAGAGGCGCACCCGCGCATCGCTGATGTCGCGGGCGCTGTAGCGCTGCGCCCGGGCACTGGTGGCCTGCCGCTCGCGCTGTTCGCCCTGCGGCACCATCTCGCCGGTGATGGCGGCGAGCAGCCTCCGCGGCAGCGCTGGCAGGGCGTCGCCAGATCCTTGCAACGACCTTGGGATCAGCCACTCGTAGCGGCGCCCATCGGTCATCACGGAAGGCGGGGCGATGACATAGCCGCCCTCCCCCCGCACATCGATATAGGCGAGCTCGGGCGCACATTCGCCATGCTTCAGGAAGCCGCGGAACAGACCCGTCCGGTTGCCGACCAGACGGTCGAAGCTTTCGCCCCGGCGGCCGAGCCGCGCCTCGACATCGTTGAGCACAGCCTCCTCCGGCCAAGCGAAATAGAGGTGCAAGCCGCCCGATTGCGTCCGTGCCAGCGCAGGCTCGATCACCTCGCCCGTCTCGCCATCCTCATGCCGCAGCCGGCCGCACCAGGCCGTCAGCGCGGCCAGCATAGCCTTGGGCGCGTGCTCCTTCGGATCGAGATCGATGACGATGCAGCGGCTCCGCAGCCCGGTCGGAAAGCCGATCAGCGCCCGGGGATGGTCACGCCACCAGCGCCGGATCTGCCGCTCGTCCGTCGATGCCAGCCAGTGCCCACCATCGCGCGCGCCGGGTTTCGATTCCTTCGGCGTATGGGGCGCCTTAGACCAAGGATCAGGCTTCTGCGCGGGGTTGCACGGAAACACCGGAAAGCCGGCGGCGGCATAGGCGAGCGCGTGGTCGAGAGGGGTCATGACGCCCACCGCTTCAGGTCGGCGTCGCGGAGGTGCCGCGCCTTCGCGCCTGGCGCGATCCAGATCAGCCGCGTCTCCTTCCGGAAATGCGCCTGATGCCAGACAAACCAAGCATAGGAGGTCGCGACCGAAGCTGTCGGATCCCATCGGCCTGCCACCATGGGCACGCGCTCGCAATACTGGGCGACGAAGCGCGGCGGCCGATCGCGGAAAAGCCGCTCATAGCGCTCGCCGCCTTCCATCCAGCTCGTCCGGAGCAGCAGCGCGACGCCGACGGTGGCCTCGCGCAGTGCCCGCTCGGCGAAATCGACGGCGAGATTGAAGGGCGGGTTGGTGATGATCCACTCGACCCGCTGGGGCGGGATCACGTCAGGCCCCTGCCCAACGAAGGAACCGATGGCATGGCCGGTGCCGTAATCCTCGACATCGGAGCGGACGACGCGCGGGAACACCTCGCCGAGCACCTCGGCCATATGGCCGGCGCCGGCCGCCGGCTCCCAGACGCTGTTCAGGCAGAACGAGGCGAATTCGGCCTGAAGCACCTCATGCAGGAAGACCCGCGTCGCCCAAGGCGGCGTCGGAAAGAAGTCGAGCCCGCGCGCCGGGAGCGAGCGCCTCTGCATCACCGCTGTCGAGAGATTGGCGCTCACCGCCCCACCTCCCGGAACAGCGCCTTCTCCGCCGCGCTCCAGAGGCCCGCCGGTGCATGGCGGCAGGCGTGGATCTCGCGGCACACCGTCAGCGGCAGCCGAAGCACCACGGCGATCGTCAGCGGGGCGAAGCCGGCGAGCGCCATGCCCCGCGCGGCAGACCGGCGCCAGCGCCCGGCGATCTCGCGACGGAAGGGGCGCTTCACGCCGCCCTCCGCAGATCGAGCTCGGGATAGGTCGCCCCATGCGCGGCGAAGAGGTCGGCCAGCGCCAGCAGGTCGGCGCGGATATGCGGGAAGCCATCGAGCCCCCAGGCGCCGGCAGCCTGCCGCACCAGCGTGCTCGCCTGCGTAAGCTGGCCGGCAGCGCGGTGGCGGTGCGCCCGGCGGATCACGGCCGAGACCAGCCGCATCAGATGAGACGGCGCCGGGCCGGGCTCGGGCTCGAGCACTGGCGCCGCGGGTGCGGGCGCCGGCAGATCGGCGAGGCGGAAGCCGTGCACGCTCTCGCGCACCAGCTTGCGGACGACCAGGCCCGTCAGAACCCGGTCGATGTGATTGCCGTTGCTGGCGCCGGTGCGCAGCCGCAGCGTCACGCGCGACAGCGGCCGCCCCTCCTCGCGCAGGATGGTCAGCACGCGCTCGGCGACCGACCCGGGCTTGATCTCTCCCGCCTGCGCCATCCTCAGCCCTCCACCTTTTCGGCGAGGAGCCGCATGATCCGCCCTGTCTCTTCCTGCTTGGCGAGCAGGGTGGAAAGCAGCTGCTTCAGCTCGCCGCGGGAGAGCTTGCCGTCCTCCAGGGCGTCGCAGGCCTGGGTGGCGAAGCGGGAATGATGCGCGGTCAGCCGCGTCACGGCCTGCATCAGGTCGAAATCGCCGCCCGGCCCGACACCGGCGGGCACGACATGGTGGCCCGACAGGCTGGCGAGCGCCCGGCTCATGATCGGCAAGCCCGTCGCGGCCTCGAGCTGCGCCACGACATGCACGGGCATCAGGGTCGGGTCGGCCTCGCTCTGCCATTTCGAGATCTGGCCGGCGCTGTAGCGCGGTCAGAGCCTCGACACGCTGCGGCCCGGTCTGCCCGGGCGCCGCGCAGGCGTTGACGAGGCTGCGCGCCGCGCTCTTCAGCAGCGTGTTGAGCCCTTCGAGCATCGGCATCTCAGGCAAAGAGGTAGCGCTCACGAAAAACCCCCATCGGTTTTTTCGTTGGGAAAGAGGCGGTGCGGGCACAGTGTCGCAGTCGTCAGATCACGGAGGACGAGCCCCATGCAGACGAACGAAACGACACCGCGAG
Organism: Bosea sp. OAE506; assembly: GCF_040546595.1. Taxonomy (NCBI): domain Bacteria; kingdom Pseudomonadati; phylum Pseudomonadota; class Alphaproteobacteria; order Hyphomicrobiales; family Alloboseaceae; genus Allobosea; species Allobosea sp. OAE506. The sequence continues at coordinate 4,026,747 of NZ_JBEPOB010000001.1, forward strand.
AGAGGCTGCGGCAGGCGCTGGTGGCGGCGGCGCGCGCTCATGCGCAGGCCTCCGCCGGAACAAAGGGCCCGGAGACCGGCGAGCCGGCCTCCGGGCAAGGCCCTTCGGAGCCACGGGGGTGGTCGGTGTTGGGCTGGGAAGCCCGACTGTCCGGAACCGAAGGGAGGGAGGAAGGGGGACGCGGCACGCCCTCCGGCCAGGCGGCGGAGTCGGGCCAGTGATCGGAGAACCACTGCAGGGCGCGGTCGGCGCGGCGCAGCGTGACGGTCAGCGCTCCATCGATCAGACCGGGCAGCAGGCGCCGGTCGCCGAGGGCGTGCAGCGAGACGCGGCCGACCGGGGCCTCGGTGGCGGCCCGGTAGCGCTCGGCAAGCAGCAGGAGCTGGTCGGTGAAGTCCATACCCCGGACACTAGGGGTATTCTTACACCGCTGTCAAGGCATCGATACCGCCAAGCCGACAAGGCATCGGCGGTGTATTCTCACATCATGACATCGCCCCTCGCCGACCGTATCCGCCAGCGCCTGGCCGAGATGAACCTCAGCGCCTACGCCGCGTCGATCAAGGCGAGCGACGGCGCCAGCAAGGACATGATCAAGAATATCCTGAGCGGCCGCAGCCTGCACCCGCGTGCCGACACTCTGGAGAAGCTGGCCCAAACCCTCGAGACCAACGTCGATTGGCTGCTCAACGGAGACGGCCCGCCACCACCCCCGCCGACCATGACGGAAGCGCCGAAGTCGAATGTCCGCGTCTCCGACATCCGCATCCCCGCAGGAACGATGGCGGCAGGCGGGCGCAATCTGCCGGTGATGGGGACGGCGGCGGGCAGCCTGGGCAAGGGGGCGTTTAGGTTGGAAGGTGGCGTTATCGACTATGTCCTGCGGCCGGAGGTGCTGCGCAACGTCAAGGATGCCTATGGCATCTATGTCGAAGGCGAATCGATGTATCCGGCGCACCCGCATGGCGAGCTGCGCATCATCCACCCGCACCGTCCCTGCCAGATTGGCGACACGATCGTTCTGGTCGCGCGCTACAGCGAGGACGGGCCGACCGAGGCCTGGATCAAGAAACTGGTGAAACGCACAGGCGAGAAGCTCATCGTCGAGCAATTCAACCCGCCGGCCCTGATCGAATTTGATCGGCGCTATGTCGAGACCTGCCACAAGGTTCTCACGCTAAACGATCTTCTCGGCATATGATCCGCGTTGTTCAACAGGAGACAGTCATGGCCGCTTTTCGACACCCGTTGTTGGTCCTCGCCCTGCTCTGCGCCGCCCCGGCGCACGCCGTCGATGTCACCGAATGCGCGACGATGCTCGAGGCCGATGAGGCGCGCCTGGCCTGCTATGACCGGATCGTGACGAACGAGATGCGGCGGCTGCTGGATCTCAACCCGAACGAGAAGCCGAAGGTCAACGCGACGATCGAGCCCCTCCCACCCGCTGCCAAGCCGCCTGCGGCGGTCGCGCCTGCTCCGTTCTCAGCCCGGACTTTCAAGCGCATCGATCCGGCTGATGTGAAGAACACCCCCGACAAGTGGGTCAATCGCGATATCGAATTCGCATCGGTCAGGGTCTATTGGGTGGCCGACAACGATCTGAGGATCCTGACCAACGACTCGATGACCCTTTTCGGGCGCGCGCCGCTGGGCGATCCTGCCGACGTGGCCTACCTCCGCGAAAACTGCGAGACCTCGAAGGAGGCCGATACTGCAAAGTGCCGAGTGCGCGTCCGCTTCAACTACACCGAACATCGGACCGACATGCCGGGCGGCATGTTCAAGCGCACGGTGCTCGTTGCCCCTCAGGTCGAGTTTGCCCGACTCGGCAAGACGCGGCGCTAGCCCCGACGCGGATTGAGGGCAAAAATACACCGCCCCTATTGACGGTGTAAAAATACCGGTGTAATTCTGCCTCCATCAACCCGATGGAGGCCGCCTTGCATCCGCAGCCCACCTATCCCGCCGGCCGCGCCGAAAGCGAAGCCCGCATTGCCGTCCAGGACGGCTATATCTGGCCCGTCGACCGGGTGCAGATGGTCACCCCCGCCGCCATCCGCGAGCGGATGATCGAGGACATCGGCCGAGAGGTGCGCGAGCGCACCGAGGACGCGGTCGTCACCGAGCACAACCTCCTCCGCCTCGGCTGGCACATCCGGCAGGTCGAGGCGCATGCCACCATCGCCTTCGCGACCTACAAGGCGCAGAACGCGGTGAAAGGCGCCCGCGGCGCCATCGTCCGCCGCGACAGCGCCGCCCAGATCGCCGCCTCGGCGGCCGCCGTCACCGTCTTCGTCGCCAGCCTCGCCCTCTGGGCCGGCCATGCCACGGGGGCGCTGTGATGGGCCCGCTCGGTCACGAACTCGAGGCGGCGACCTTGCTGCTCGCAAACTCCCATCGCTTCACGGACGCCGAGAAGGCGTTTCGTTATGGTCCGGCGGTTCGATGCACGAAGTGGCCGCCCCTCGTCGCCGCGAATGATCCGCTCCCGGCGGAGACGATCGCCGCCGCTACGCTGCTCTGCCACCGCACCGGCGACTTCCTGATGCGCGCCTCGGCCTTGTCGGGCGCCCTGCAGCGACCGGATGCGCTGGCCCGCAGCGAGGTCCACCTCGCCACGATGCGCGCCGAGATGGCGCTGCTGATCCGCGTCTTCGAGCAGGTCGACGACAGCCTCGCCACCCTGCGCGGCCTCGCCGAGCGCAGCGCCCGCATCCAGGCGATGCAGGCCGGGGCCAACGTCATTTTCGGGCGCAGCGAAGCGCAGACCCGAGAATCTCAGGACACGAAGGCGCTGGAGCCCCACGCGGCCCGAGATGCTCGGGGCAAGCCCGAGCATGACGCGGAGGCGCGGTCATGAGCCCGACCCAGCGCCAATCGCTCATCGAGTTGATGAACGCGATCCTCGCCTGCGCCTGCTGCCCGCCCGACATTCGGTTTCGCGCCGAGAGCCTGCTGGCGAAGCTGCATGGCGACTTCTGGACCGACATCGAGCGCATCCTGCGCCGCGGGAGACCGCTATGACATGGCTCCAGACCGCCTCCGGCCGCGCCTTCGATCTGCTGAACCCCGATTGGCGGCAGGTCGATTTCGCGGTCGACGTGCCGGATGCGCTCGCCCGGCTCGCCCGCTTCACCGGCCATGTGCCGGGCGGGCCTTATTCGGTGGCGCAGCATTGCGTCATCGGCGCCGACGCCGTCTTCGCCGCCACGCGCGACAAGGAAGCCGCAGCCGCCTTCCTGCTGCATGACGCGCATGAGGCCTATCTCGGCGACATCGCCACGCCGATCGTCGCAGCGCTGATCGCGCGAGCTGGAGCGACCTATGGCCCGGAGGCCGGGACACGCATAGACGAGTCGATCCGGCTGATGAAGCTCAAGCTCGACGAAGCGATCTACCGGGCCGCAGGCATCGAGCGGGCGCGCTTCGCCCATCACGCCATCGTCAAGGTCTTCGACATCCGCATGCTGGCCACCGAGCGCGCCCATCTGCTGGTGCGCAGTCCGCAAGCCTGGGCGCCGGTCGTCGAGGCCGCCCAGCCGCTGCGCCTGCCCGGCCGGATCAGCGTCTGGCCCTGGCCCAAGGCCTCGGACGAATACCGCGAGCGACTGCGCCGCTACCTGCCCGAGACCTTCGCGGCCCAGCCGGCACCCCGCGCCCCGACACCGGGCTTCGCCGCCCGCCGCAAGCCCGCCCCAGCCAAAACCCTCACGGAGGCCTGACGCCCATGTCTGCACGTCCCATCCGCAGTGTCACCGAGATCCTCGGCCTGCTCAGCCGCGGCCGCTTCGCCGAGCGCCTCGACGAGGAGCTGGAGAAGTGCATCACCGCGCTCGAAAACCTGCCCGAGGAGAAGGGCACCGCGTCGATCGACATCACGCTGACGCTGAATTTCCAGTCCGGCCGGCTCGATATCCGCCCCAAGGTCAACGGCAAGCCGCCGAAGGAAAAGGCCTTCTCCGACACGCCGTTCTGGACGCTCGACGGCGCGCTGTCGGTCCAGCACCCGAGCCAGATCGACATGTTTGCCGGCCCGCGTGACGCGACGGCGCCGCGCGAACGCGAAGCCGTCTGACCCACCTTTCCCCTCTCACCGACAGGAACCTTCTCATGGCCAGCAAGTATGCGGCAGAGCCCGCCACCCTCGAAGCCGCCGTCTTCGAGCCGATCCGCGCCGGCGGCATCCCCGACCAGGGCGAAGGCGTGCGCGCCATCGTCGAGCTGGCACAGGACGCCATGACGGTCGGGGTCATCCAGGTGCCGACGGAAGGCCTCGGCGCCGGCCTGCCAGCGGGTGTGCCGCTGCTGCTCGATCGCCGCAAGGGCGCCGCCCCCATCAGCTCCCTCAAGGATCTGATCGACAAGCACCGCCAGGAACCGGCACGCCGCCTCGGCACGGCAAGCACCACGACGCTGCAGAGCTTCATCGACCTCGTCGATCGCCACAAGGATGACGGTTCGGTCGTCTTCGCCAAAACGGCATGGCCGGAGCCGGCGCTGACGGCGGTGATCGACTATCACGACCTCGACGGCACCCCGCGCTGGGGCAACCACCGCATTCGCTATGCCTTCCCGGTCACCGACGAATTCAAGGTCTGGATCGAGAAGAACGGCAAGGCGATGGAGCAGGCCGAGTTTGCCGCCTTCCTCGAGGAGCATGCCGCCGAGCTTTCCGCACCGTTCGGCCCGGAGGTCACGGAATACGAGGCGCTCTTCAAGGAGAAGTTCGCCACGCCGAACGACCTGATCGCACTTTCGCGCAGCCTCGAGGTCTTCGTCGGTGCGCGCGTCAAGCGGCAGGAGCGGCTCTCCTCCGGCGAGCGCACGGTCGAATTCGTCGAGGAGCACACCAACACCAAGGGCGAGAAGGTCGAGATTCCCGGCCTCTTCATGGTGTCGGTGCCGGCCTTCGTCGATGGCGACGCGGTCCGCATCCCGGCCCGGCTGCGCTACCGCATCCAGGGCGGCTCGATCATGTGGTTCTACCAGCTCTATCGCTGGCAGTTCTGGCTGCGCGACCAGGTCAAGAACGACCTCGACACGGTCAAGCAGAAGACGGCGCTCCCGACCTTTGAAGGCTCCCCCGAGGCCTGAGACCCCCTCGGCTTCCGCGTGATGCTCGGGCCTGCCCCGAGCATCTCGGAAACCAGCGAACCTCCCCAGAGATGCCCGGGTCAAGCCCGGGCATGACGGGAACACCAGCGAGGCGCAGCCATGAAACTCACCATCTCCCGCGACACGCTCGCCCCGGCCCTGGCCGCGCTCTCGCGCATCGTCGAGCGGCGGAACACGATTCCGATCCTCTCCAACATCCTGCTGGCCGCGAAGGGCGAGGTGCTGACGCTGCGCGCGACCGATCTCGACATCGAGGCGCGCACCACCCTGCCCTGCACAGCCGAGATCGAGGGCGCGCTCACCCTGCCGGCCCAGACGCTGACCGACATCGTCGGCAAGCTGCCGGCCGGGGCCGACATCACGCTCGCCACCGAGGGCGAGAAGGTCATCCTCCGCAGCGGCCGCTCGCGCTTCCAGCTGCACAGCCTGCCGGAGAGCGACTTTCCCGACATCACAGCCGGCGAATTCTCGCACCGTTTCGAGATGGCGGCCGCGACGCTCGCCGAGATGATCGCCAGCACGCAGTTCGCGATCTCGACCGAGGAGACGCGCTACTATCTCAACGGCATCCACCTGCACACGACCGAGGCCGATGGCGCCCCGGTCCTGCGCGCGGTGGCGACAGACGGACACCGCCTCGCCCGGCTGCAGATGGCGGCGCCCGAGGGCGCGGCCGGCATGCCCGGCATCATCGTGCCCCGCAAGACGGTCGGCGAGCTCGCCCGCATGGCGAAGGACGCCAAGGGCGACCTCGCGGTCGAGATCTCCGCGACGAAGATCCGCATCACCGCGGGCGCCACCACCCTCACCTCGAAGCTGATCGACGGCACCTTCCCGGATTATCAGCGCGTCATCCCGGCGGGGAACGACAAGCGCGCCACGGTGGAGGCGGAGGCCTTCCGCCAGGCGATCGACCGCGTCTCGACGATCTCGAGCGAGCGCGGCCGCGCCGTGAAGCTCAGCCTCTCCGATGCCGGCCTCACCCTCTCGGTGAGCAACCCCGACAGCGGCGCCGCGACCGAGGAACTCTCGCCCGACTATGCCGGCCCGCCGGTCGAGATCGGCTTCAACAGCCGCTATCTGCTCGACGTTCTGACCGTGCTGGGCGGCGACACCGTCGCCATGAAACTCGCCGACGCCGGCTCGCCCGCCATCTTCGAAAGCCGCGACAACGCCCCCCTGCTGATCGTGCTGATGCCGATGCGAGTCTAGCCCGCAATTCGCTGACGCTCATTGCGGGAAGGAGCCCGACATGGCCGAGACGACGAAAATCGAATGGACCGACGCCACGGTCAATTTCTGGTGGGGCTGCACGAAAGTCGGGCCCGGCTGCGATCATTGTTACGCCGAGACATGGTCCGCCCGCTTCGGCGGCGAGCATTGGGGCCTCGGCGCCCCGCGTCGCAAGATCAAGGGCGCCGCCGCCATGCTCAACCGGCTCGACAATGACTATGCCGACTGGGCCGCCGATGCCGAATGTGCCAACGGCAACGCCAAGGCCTTCGGCCTACCCGATCCGCGCATCCCGCTGTCCCGCCGCGTCTTCATCCAGTCGATGTCGGACCTCTTCGATACCGAGGTGCCGCTCGAATGGTTCGCCGAGGCCTGGGCCAAGATCGTCCAGTGCAACCGGCTCGACATCCAGATCGTGACCAAGCGCATCAGCGTGGTCGAGAAGCGCCTGGCCGCGATCGGCGTCACGACCTGGCCGAAGCACGCCGGTCTGCTGGTCACCGTCTGCAACCAGGACGAGGCCGACCGCGACATCCCGCGCCTGCTCGCGCTGAAGGCGAAGCACGGGATCCCCTGGGTCGGCGTTTCCGCCGAGCCGCTGCTGGGGCCGATCGATTTTCGGTCTAATCTTGGCGGCACGCTATGGATGGGCGGCCAACGGGGCTGCGACGGCACCCATCGCCACGACGGGCGAGCCGGCGAAGTCATTCACGGCATACTTCACGAGAGCGACCCGCGCCTCCCGCACCATCATCACGACGATCGATGCGCTGCAGGCCTCGACTGGATCATCGTCGGCGGTGAGAGCGGCCCGAACGCCCGGCCGATGCATCCGGACTGGGCCCGCGCGATCCGCGACCAATGCGCCGCCGCCGGAACGGCCTTCTTCTTCAAACAGTGGGGCACCTGGGCGCCGCTGGTCGACCGCGAGCGCGACGACCCGGATTGGCGCAAAGACTACAGCTATCGTTTTGCCGACAACGACCAGACGCGCTGGCTCAACCTCGCCGGCGGCCGGGGGTTTCACGGCGAGCGCTTTCACGTCATGGGCCGAACCGGCAAGGCCAAGGCCAGCCGACTTCTGGACGGCGCGACGCATGACGGCTTCCCGTCATGCGCGGGCTTGTCCCGAGCCTCTACGCCTGCAGACGCGGAGGCGTCCCATGGCTGACCTCGCCACCCTTCGCCGCCGGCGGCGCGAGGCGGAGGCCGCCTTTCGCCTCGCCCAGGCCCAGCCCCAGTGGAAGCGCGGGCGCCATGCCGCGCAGCGGGCCTTCATCCGCGCGACCGCCGAGGTCATCCGCGCCGAGCGCAATCACCGCATCGCCGAGCCTCTCCTGCGCGCCCGCAAGCGCCCGGCCGAGACGACGGACCTGTTCAGCCAGATCGGAGCCTGAACCATGCCCCAGTCATGCGAAATCAGCTTCGTCACCTATCCCGACGGCAATGTCGACGAGGCCAGCATCACGGTCTGCGGCGAGGCTATCGCACGCCAGCGCTTCGTCAGCGCGTGGCTGCCGGATCGATTCTTCGGGCCGAGCTCTGAACTCGGGCTGAGCAGCCTCTGGAGAGGCGCGGCGGAGAAGGGCGCGCGGTCCTACACGATCATCATCGGCACCAATGGCGAGCCGAAACTGAAGGAGCGCTAGATCATGGCCGGAAGCGTCAACAAGGTCATCCTGCTCGGCCATCTCGGCCGCGACCCCGAAATCCGCCGGCTCAGCAATGGCGAGCCGGTCGCCTCGCTGCGCCTCGCCACCTCCGAGACCTGGCGCGACAAGCAGTCGGGCGAGCGGAAGGAGCGCACCGAGTGGCACAAGGTCGTCATCTTCAACGAGGGGCTGGCCAAGGTCGCCGAGAGCTACCTGAAGAAGGGCTCGAAGGTCTATCTCGAGGGCCAGCTGCAGACCCGCAAATGGACCGACCAGGCCGGCGTCGAGAAATACACCACCGAGGTCGTGTTGCAGCGTTTCCGCGGCGAGCTGACCCTGCTCGACAAGGCCGAGCGCGAGGCGCCGGACCCGGAGAGCTACGGCACGGTGCGCAACCGCGACAGCGGCGGCGACTATGGTGCGGCGCGTGACGGCGCCAGCCGCGCCCAGGCCGGCGGCGCCAGTCTCGACGATGACATCCCGTTCTAGGAGGTGAGCCATGGGCGACGTAATTGAGCACGACCCCGATGACCACAGCCGGGAATACATCCCGCTGCCGGGCGGCTGGGAGGTCCAGACAAAAGGCCGCGGCTCGTCCTATCGGCTTCTCGACAAGAAGACCGGCGAGCGGCACGCAATCATCTCTGGCGCGGACTGGCGCGGTGTGCAGGATTTCTTCACACGGTTCGCCCGCGAAGTCTTCAACGCATCACGCGCCGAGGAGAAGCAAGACGACGCCGCCGTCACCGCTGAATCCACGCCCCTCGCACAAGATGAGAGGATCGGAGAGATCAGCGAGGCGCTGGCCCGTGCGCAGGCGTGGCACGAGAGCGAGGATAAGGCGCTATCGAAATCGGGCCGTAACGACGCCGACTATCACTGGCGCCGCCTCCAGCACCGTGAGCAGCTCGCCGCGATAAGGGCCGCGTTGCCCGCGGCGGAGTATGACGCCGCATGGGATCGCATCAACGCGCGTATCCCTGACGCCGACGACGACCCCTCATGACCCGCGACGATCTCCTCACCCCGGCCATGGCGATGGCGGCGCTTCACTGCACCGCCAAGACGCTGCGCGCCTATGTCCAAGCCGGGGAGCTGACCTACATCCTCAAAGGCGCGGGCTTGAAGAGGCCCCGGCGCCTGTTCCATCCTGACGACCTCGCCGCCTTCATCGCGCGCCGGAGGAGGACCGAATGTCCGTCTACAAGCCGAAAGGCCGCGAGCAATACGTCGTCGACTTCCAATGTGGTGGCCGTCGATTTTGCATCAGCACGACCGCCACGACCAAGCGCGCCGCCGAGCAGATCCAGGTTGCCGAGCGCGAACGGGCAAAGCGCGAGATCGCGGCCGAGCGCGCCGCAGCAGCAGCCTTCCGGGGCGAAGCGCCCCTGACGCTGCAGGCCGCCTTCGAGCGCTACTGGAACGAGGCCGGCCAGCACCACGCCAACAGCGCCACCACCTTCACCGATATCGGCCGGCTCGTCGGCTATTTCGGCGGCGCCCGGCGGCTCGACACGATCACAGATCCCGACCTCACGACGCTCGTCGCCTGGCGCCGCGGCCAGACCGTCAAGGGCCGCATCAAATTGAAGGACGGCAGCCCCGCGCCGCTGGTGGCGCCGGCCACCGTCAACCGCTCGACCGTCGATCTCCTGCGCAAGCTCTTCACCCATGCCCGGCGCAAATGGAAGCTCAGCCTGCCGGACCAGCCGGACTGGCCGGCGCACCGCCTCGAGGAGCGCGGCGAGCTGGTCCGCGAGATCAAGGCGGGCGCGCAGGAATCCGCGATCGGCGAGCGCCTGCGCGAAGGCTATCGGGATCTCTGGCGCTTCGCCCTGGCGAGCGGCCTGCGGCTCGCCGAATGCTTCCTGCGCTGGGACCAGATCGACTGGGAGGCCGGCACCATCACGGTGGTGCAGAAGGGCAGCCGCGATCACACCATCCCGCTCACCCGCGAGATGAAGGCCATCCTCGCCGGCTGCCGCGGGCACCACCCCGATCACGTCTTCTGTTATGTCGCCAGACGCACCCGCGACGGGCGCGACCGCGGCAAGCGCTACCCCGTCACCTATGAGGACATGAAGAGCCAGTGGCGCCGGCACGTCAAAGGCAAGCTCTCGCTCGATCTGCGCTTCCACGACACCCGCCACACCAGGGCGACGCGCCTCCTGCGCCAGACCGGGAACCTGAAGGCGGTGCAGCGCCTGCTCGGCCATGCCGACATCGACACCACCGCCCGCTTCTATGCCCATGTCACGCTCGACGACGTGCGCGAGGCCCTTGACCGCGACACGAACCCCCGACAAAAGTCCCGACGCAAGACAGGGGGCGCCTCCTAACCGCAGCGCCCATCATCGAAATCGGCCCTTGGCCCATCGCTCTGGGGGACAAGGGGTCGGAGGTTCGAATCCTCTCGCTCCGACCATTTCACCGAAGGCCGATCCGCAGCCCCCCTCGTCGCGGTCGGCACCACCTTCCCGGGTTCTCCACAGGCTGGCGGCCGCCCCGCCCTTGCAACCTTCTCGCGATGACGAAACGTTAGGACTCCGCCGTCGCCGGAGCCTGTCGCCATGCCTGCGTCCCCGCGTTCCGCTTCGTTTCGGGTCTCCGGCCAGAAGGCCGTGCTGCTGCGGATGGTGATGGTTTTGACCATCGCCATGGCGATCGCCCTGCCGCTGCTGGCCTGACCGGGTGCGCCTCTGCGCCTGTCCCGTCAAAACCCTGCGACGCGGCTCGTATCCCGACGCAATCGCAGGTAAGCTCTGGCATCAGCGTGCGAGAGAAGGATGAAAACGATGGCAGGGGACAACCGGGGACCGCGCGCCTGGCACGATGTGAACAGCGTGCAGGAAGCACCGCGCGAGAAGCAGAAGTCGAGCGGGCGCATCGCCGCCGAGGAGGCTGCCGCCCGCAAGAAGATCGAGGCGCTGCGCGCCCAGCGGCTGGCCAAGCAGGCGGCCGAGCCGCCGCCGGAACCGGCCGCGCCGAAGACGCCCCGTCGCAAGGCCGCAGCGCCTTCGGCCTGAGCGAGGGAGGGCGGCGCCCGGCGCCGCCCTTTTTTGTTGCGCTCGCGGCTCAGGCCACAGCGAGCCAGCCGCCGAGCAGGTTGATGTCGGCCTGGGACAGGCCGTGGCCGGCGGCCAGCGTGCGGTGGTCGACCGTCGCGCCGTTGGTCGACAGCGTCCGCGCCAGGCGCCCGACATCAGCCGCCGGGACGATCGGATCCATCGCCCCCGACAGGATCAGCACCCGCTTGCCGGTGAGGTCCGCCTGCGGCGGCTGCGCAAAGGGCGACATCGCCCGCAGCAGAGCCGCCCCGGCGAGCACCTTCGGCCGCAGCAGCAGAAGACTGGCTGCGATGTTGGCGCCGTTCGAGAAGCCGAGCGCGACGGGCTGGGCGAGGCCATAGCGCTCGCGCGCCGTCTCGACGAAATCCGCGAGCTCGTGGGTGCGCCGGCGCAGGTCGTCCTCGTCGAAGACGCCTTCTGAGAGGCGCTTGAAGAAGCGCGGCATGGCGCCTTCGAGCACCTGGCCGCGCGGCGACAGCAGGGTCGCGCCGGGCGCCACCGCCCGGCCGAGACCGAGCAGGTCACGCTCGTCGCCGCCGGTGCCGTGCAGCAGCAGCAGGGGCGCCCGCGCGGCGTCAGCGCCGCGTTCATGGATATGGATGAAGTCGGTGGTCGTGGCGGTGTCCATCGGACATCCTCCTTTCGGAACGGGAGCATGACCCCGCCCCACCGGGCGGCGGGGCGGGATTTCGATCAGGCGAGGGCCGGCAGCACCGCCTCGATGCGGGCGCGCTGCGTCTCCAGGCCCGGAGGCAGCTTCAGCGCCTGGCCGAGGCTGTCGGCCGGCTCGTCCACGGCGAAGCCCGGCACGTCGGTCGCGATCTCGAAGAGCACATGGCCGGGCTCGCGGAAGTAGACGGAGCGGAAATAGTTCCGGTCCCTCTGCTCCGTGGTCCGGATGCCATGGTTCTCCGCGAGCTTGCGAACCATCTCCTCCTGCGCCGCGTCGTCGGCCGCACGGAAGGCGATGTGGTGGACCGAGCCCGCGCCCTGCCGCGCCGGCAGGAAGCCGCCGGCGACGCGCAGGTCGACGACATCCCCCAGCGGTGCGCCATCAGCGCGGTAGCGCACCAGCGTCTCCTCGCGACCGATCTCCCGGAAGCCGAAGACATCGCTCAGGATCGCCCCGGTCGGGGCCGCATCCGCAACGAGCAGGCTGACGCCGTGGAAACCGCGGATCGCATGCTCGACGGGGATCTCCCCGGCGCCCCAGGCGGGTTCGGCTTCGATGCCGGGCACGCCGACGACCGCCAGCCGCATCCCGTCGGGATCGCGGAAGGCCAGCACCGTCTCGCCGAAGCGCTTCACCGGCACGTCATGGGGCACACCGTGCTCGACGAGGCGATGGGCCCAGTAGCCGATCGACCCCTCCGGCACGCGAAACACCGTCTCCTGCGTCTCGCCAACGCCGAGGCGACCCGGAGCCGCATGCTCCCAGGGGAAGAAGGTCAGGATCGAACCCGGCGCCGCGGCAGCGTCGCCGTAATAGAGGTGATAGGTGCCCGGATCGTCGAAGTTGACGGTCTTCTTGACGAGGCGCAGGCCGAGCACGCGGCCGTAGAAATCCAGGTTACGGCGGGCCGGACCGGCGATCGCCGTGACGTGATGAATGCCGTTGATCTGCATGGCGGTGGTCCTTTCGAACCGGGGCGGCGCCCCGTTGGCCATGAGATTGGACCGACGGCGCCGAAAGGCCAGTGCGAAACCATTGCTATGATGCAATGTCAACATTGGCATCAAGTCATTTGCATTGCACCGATGCGAGAGCGATCTCTTGTGGCGAGACCAGACCGGTCCCGTTTCAGGAGACTGCCCCCATGATCGACCTTCGCCTCGCCCCCTATGCCGCGCTCGGCCTGCGCATCGCGCTCGGCTTGATGTTCATCGCCCATGCCTATCTGAAAATCGCCGTCTTCACCCCGGCCGGTTTCGCCGGCTTCCTCGGGCAGGTCGGCCTGCCGTCGTTTCTCGCCTGGCCTATCATCCTGGCCGAGCTCGTCGGCGGCCTCGCCATCCTCGTCGGCTTCTACGGCCGCTATGTCTCGCTGCTGCTGCTGCCGATCCTGCTGGGCGCGCTCTTCGTCCACGCTCCCAATGGCTGGGTCTTCAACGCGCCCAACGGCGGCTGGGAATATCCGGCCTTCCTGGCTCTCACCGCCCTCGCCCATGGCCTGCTCGGCGACGGCGCGCTGGCGCTGAAGTCCGCCCGCCTGCCCGCGCGCGGCACGCCCGCCACCGCCTGAGGCCGTCATCCCCTCGCCGCCTTCGGGGCCATCCCGGCCTTGAAGGCGGCGATGTCCTATCGGAGAGTGCGGCGATGCCCGCTTCAGCAAAGCCCCCCTCCGGCGCCGCCCCCGTCGCCCGCACGCCGCCCACCCGGACCGGCCCGCAAACGCTCGCCTGGGACGATTTCCGCCTGATCAAGGCGATCGCGGACCGCCGCGCCCTTCCCGCCGCCGCCACATCGCTCGGCCTCAACCACTCGACGGTGTTCCGCCGCCTCGGCCAGATCGAGCAGGCGCTCGGCGTGAAGCTGTTCGAGCGCCATCGCAGCGGCTATGTCGCCACCCCGGCCGGCGACGAGATGGCGCAGCTCGCCGAGCGCGTCGACAGCGACATCAGCGCCTTCGCGCTCAGGCTCGCCGGCCAGGAAATCAAGCCCGCGGGCGATCTGCGCGTCACCACCAACGACACGCTGCTGGTCGACCTGCTGACCCCGGTCTTCGCCGGCTTTCTGGCGCAGTGCCCCGACATCCGGCTCGATGTGCTTCTCAGCAACCAGGCGCTGAACCTGTCGAAGCGCGACGCCGACGTGGCCATCCGCGCGACCGACAATCCGCCCGAGACTCTGGTCGGCCGCAAAGCGGCGCGGATCGCCTGGGCGCTTTACGGCCGCGCGAGCGATTTCGCAGGCACGGACGCGATCTCAACGGAGAGCCTCTGGCAGCGCAGCTGGGTGTCGCTGGGCGATTCCTTCGCGGCGCTCAAGGCCGTGCGCTATCTGGCGCAGCATGTCGCGCCGGAGCGGATCGTCTACAAGGTCAACACGGTTCTGGGACTGGCCGAAGCGGTTGAGGCCGGCATCGGGATCGGTTTCCTGCCCTGCTTCATCGCCGACCGGAAGCCGGCGCTGACGCGGCTCGCCCTGCCCGACGACGGGCTGGCCGCCGATCTCTGGCTGCTGACCCATCCTGATCTGCGCCATTCGCCGCGGGTGCGCCTCTTCCTCGATTTCATGGCCGGCGAGCTCGGCCGGATGAGGCCGCTGATCGAAGGGCAGCTCGCGCTGTCGCCGCGCTCCGACGCGGCTGCGTCGCAGACGGATGCCGAATGAGCACCGCGACCAGCGAACTCAGCGGCCTGGCCTGGCTGCTGCTCCTGTCGATCCCGCCCGGCCTCGCCCTGGCCGGCTATTGGGCACGCGGCCGCTTCGGCGAGAAGCCACCAAAGGTGCCGCCCGGAGACCCCGGCAACCCGACCTGACAGAAAGCCCGCGACGGGGTTCGTCGCGGGCTCATCCGATGCTTCGGCTTCGGCGGGATCAGGCCGCCTTGCGGTTGATCCCGGTCTCGGCGAGCTTGGTCAGCTTCTCGTCGGCGGCATGCTCCTCGTCGAGGGTCTGCTGCAGCAGGGCGGCGCAATCCTCGCGGCCGAGCTGTTTGGCCCAGGCCGTCAGCGTGCCGTAGCGTGTGATCTCGTAATGCTCCACCGCCTGCGCGGCGGCGATGATCGCGGCGTCGAGCACCTGCTTGTCGGCGACCTCGCCGACGACCTCGTCGGCCTCCTTCAGGATGCCGTCGATGGCGGGGCAGTCGACGGCCTTCACCTCGGCGCCATGCTGCTTGAAGACCTGCTCGAGGCGGGCGATATGGCCTTCGGTCTCGGTGCGATGCGCCGTCAGGCCCTGCTTGAGGGTCGGATCCGTCGCCTTCTCGATCATCTTGGGCAGCGACTTATGGATCTGCTTTTCGGCGTAGTAGATGTCCTGGAGCTGATGGACGAAGAGGTCGTCCATCGTCTTGATGTCCTTGGAAAACAGTCCCATGGCGGTCTCCTGGGTTCGGATCGGGAAGAAGGCTGTGCGGCGCCCCCGCTGCGGGATGCGCCTCTCCTGCCCAACGAACGTGCGCGCGCTGGATGTGTTCCGCCCGGCGGGCCGGTCGCGTCGGTGCGGCAGCGGGTTTCGCGCGAGCAGCGCTTCCTTTAAGCTTTGCCCATGGAAATGCTCGTTCCCCTGATGATCGGCCTCGCGCTGATCTGGCTGATCGGCCGCGGCGTTCCGTGGAATGCCAAGCTGATAACGATCGTGGTGACGCTGGCGGTGATCGTGCTCATCGTCGCGATCGAGCGCGGCGGCTACTGGCCAGCCGAATGGCGGCGGCAATGACGACGCCGGCTCAGGCGACGAGCTTGAGGCCGACGATGCCCGCCACGATCAGCCCGATGCAGGCCAGACGCAGCGCGGTGGCGGGCTCGCCGAGCAGGACGATGCCCAGAATGGCCGTACCGACCGTGCCGATGCCGGTCCAGACCGCATAGGCGGTGCCGACCGGGAGACTCTTGAGCGCCAGCCCGAGCAGCCCGAGGCTGACCGCCATGCTGGCGAGCGTCAGCACGGTCGGCACGAGACGGGTAAATCCTTGCGTGTATTTCAGGCCGATCGCCCAGCCGACCTCGAACAGACCCGCGATGAAGAGATAGAGCCAGGCCATGACGGCGCTCCTCGTCGAAATGGCGAGGTCGTCCACGCCGGACCAACAGGCGACGTTGCGCCGGGGTCGTCCCCGTCCTTCGATCTAGGACAGGGTCCTGGCGCTTTCAACCGGCAGCGTCAGGCGAGCTCCGGCGGCGGCTGCAGGGCGCGGTCGAGGATGCGCTTGCACTCGCCCAGTTCGGCCAGAACGGCGGTCAGCAGGGTGATGTCGTCGAGCCCCGGCGGCACCGGCGCGCGGCCAGGCTGCGCCGGCTGAGCGCTGGCGCCCTCGCGCCCCTTGGCGGCACCCGCCGGCGGCGGACCGATCGGCGCGCCGCGGCCGATGGCCTGGACATGGCGCGGCCCCTGCTCCTTCAGGATCCGCTGCAGGCCCTTGATCGTGTAGCCCTCGCCATAGAGCAGGCGGCGGATGCCCTTGAGGAGAGCGACATCGTCCGGGCGGTAATAGCGCCGGCCGCCGCCGCGTTTCAGCGGCTTGATCTGGGGAAAGCGCGTTTCCCAGAAGCGCAAGACATGCTGGGGAATATCGAGGTCTTCAGCGACTTCGCTGATGGTACGGAAGGCATCCGGGCTCTTGGTGTCCATGTCGGCCTCTGTCTCGCCGGTGTGGAACTCCAGGCTCACGCGTCTTCGCTCTCGCTCGTCTGTCCGTTGATCCGGGCCTTCATCACATTCGAAGGCTTGAACACCATCACCCGGCGCGGCTCGATCGGCACTTCCACGCCCGTCTTGGGATTACGCCCGATTCGCTCGCCCTTGTCGCGTACGACAAAGGAGCCGAAGGAGGAGAGCTTGACGTTCTCGCCGCGCGCAACCGCGTCGCAGATCTCATCGAGGACGGCCTCGACGAGCTTGGACGACTCCGTCCGCGAGAGGCCGATCTTCTGATACACCGCCTCGCAGAGGTCCGCCCGCGTAACCGTGTGCCCCGCCATCCATATCCTCCAAGGCGTTATCTCGGCCGGCGGGTCTGCCACCTGCCTTTCGCCATTCCGGACGATGAACGCTAGGCGCAGCCTGAGGCCGGGTCAATGCTCGAACGGGCGCTGAAGCGCCCTGCAGCCGAATTTCAATGAAAAGAGCGAGAAAATCCGGACAATATGACAGTTTTCCCGCTGTCGTGGGTCACCACCGGATCAAGGCGGACCCCCAGGTGAAGCCGCCGCCCATGGCTTCGATCAGGACGAGCTGGCCGGGGCGGATGCGACCGTCGCGATGCGCCTCGGCCAGTGCCAGCGGGATCGAGGCGGCAGAGGTGTTGCCGTGCCGGTCGACGGTGACGACGACCCGGTCATGGCCGATGCCGAGCTTGTCGGCCGTCGCGTCGATGATCCGGCGGTTGGCCTGGTGCGGTACGAACCAGTCGATGTCCGCGCCGCTCAGGCCGGTTTCCGCGAAGGTGTGGCGCACGGTCTCGGCGAGGTTCTGCACGGCATGGCGGAAGACCTCCTTGCCCTCCATGCGCAGGAAGCCGACCGTCTTGGTCGAGCCCGGCCCGCCATCGACATAGAGCTTGTCCTTGTAGCGCCCGTCCGAGCGGATATGCGTCGCGAGCACGCCGCGGTCCGCCAGCGTGCCCTCGCCCGGTTCCGCCCTGAGCACAACCGCGCCCGCCCCGTCGCCGAAGAGCACGCAGGTGGTGCGGTCCTCCCAGTCGAGGATGCGCGAGAAGGTCTCGGCTCCGATGACGAGCGCGGTCCGCGCCGCACCGGTGCTGAGAAACTTGTCCGCCGTCGCGAGCGCGAAGACGAAGCCGGAGCAGACCGCCTGGAGATCGAAGGCGACACCGCCGGCAATGCCGAGCGCGGCCTGGATCTGCGTCGCAGTGGCCGGGAAGGTGTGATCGGGCGTCGCGGTCGCGACGATGATCAGGTCGACCTCGGCTGGCTCCATGCCGGCATCGGCCAGCGCCGCCTGGGCGGCCTTCAGCCCGAGAACCGAGGTGGTCTCGCTTTCGGCAGCGACATGGCGCTGACGAATGCCCGTGCGCTGGACGATCCACTCGTCGGTAGTGTCGACGCGCTGGGCCAGTTCGGCATTGGTGACGATGCGCGCGGGCAGATAGGAACCGCAGCCCACGATCCGGGAACGCAAAATCGACAAACCGGTTTCCTCAATGGGCCGCGGCTGACCGTGCCGCGGCCTCCTGCTGGGCGGTGGCCTCCTGGCGGGCGGAGGCCGCGACCATTTCGCGGACCTTGGACATCAGGTTCTCGCGCGCCATTTCGTAGCCGAGCTCGGTTGCGCTGGCGAAACCGACGGCGTCGGTCCCGCCATGGCTCTTGATGACGATGCCCTCGAGGCCGAGGAACACGCCGCCATTGACCTTGCGCGGATCCATCTTGTCCTTCAGTGCCGCGAAGGCGCCGCGCGCGAAGAGATAGCCGATCTTGGCCATCAGCGAGCGACCCATCGCCGCCTTGAGATAGGAACTGATCTGGCGAGCGGTACCCTCGGCCGTCTTCAGCGCGATGTTTCCGGTGAAGCCCTCGGTGACGACGACGTCGACCGTGCCCTTGCCGAGATCGTCGCCCTCGACGAAGCCGTGATAGCTCAAATGCGGCAGGTTCAGCTCGCGCAGGATGCGGCCGGCCTCCTTGACCGCCTCAACGCCCTTGATCTCCTCGACGCCGACGTTCAGCAGACCGACGGTGGGGCGGTCGAGATCGAAGATGACGCGCGCCATGGCAGCGCCCATCACCGCGAGGTCGACGAGATGACGTGCATCGGCGCCGATGGTGGCGCCCACATCGAGCACGACGCTCTCGCCGCGCACCGTCGGCCAGAGGCAGGCGATCGCCGGGCGGTCGACTTCGGGCATCGACTTCAGGCAGAATTTCGACATCGCCATCAGCGCGCCGGTGTTGCCGGCCGAGACGGTGACGTCGGCCTCGCCGGTCTTGGTGGCGTCGATGGCGCGCCACATCGAGGATTTGTAGCGGCCGTAGCGCAGCGCCTGGCTTGGCTTGTCATCCATCTTCACTGACACCTCGGTGTGGTGGAAGGTGGTCACGGCCTTGAGCTTGGGATGCTGATCGAGCAGCGGCAGGACCTCGCCTTCGTCCCCGAAGACGACGAAACGCGCATCGGGACGACGCTCCAGCGTCAGCGCGGCGCCGGGGATGACGATGGCAGGGCCATGGTCTCCGCCCATCGCATCGAGCGCGATTGTAACCGGTCGTGTCATGGAGTGATGGTTGATCCCAGGAGCGGCCGACCTTCCGTCCGGGGCGGCTCGATGCGGGCCGGACAATAGCGACTTGGGCGCCCGCCGCAAGCCGCCAGAGCACGCGAACGCGCCGTCAGTCGTCCTTCTTGAGCCGCGCCAGCTTGGCGAAGGGCGATTCCGGCGGCTCTTCCGGCGCGGGTTCGGCGAAGACGGCGCCCGGCTTCCGGGGATAGGGATCGAGCGCCAGCGCCAGGAATTCGAGCGTCACCGCGCCGAGATCGATGACGCCGTCGACGATGGGCTCGGGCGGATCGTCCTCATTGAGCCTGACCTCGATGTCGATCTCGCCTGCGTCATCGGCGGCGGCGCGGCGGCGCGGCTCGGCCGGCTCCTGCGGCGCGAAGTCGAGTTTCAGCGGCACGTCGAGCGCGACCGGAAAATCGTCGAGGCTCACCGTGCAGGTCTGGTGGAAGGCGGCCTTGATCGTGCCCTCGAGCTTCACGCGCTCGCCGCTGCGCGACAGCATGTAGCGCGCCTCGAGCGATTCGACGGAGGGCAGGCCCAGCATCGTCGCGATGCCGGCCTTCTCATGCGCTTCGGCCTTCAGCGAAAAGGGCGTGCCGCGCAGCTTGATCTCATCCACCTTGACGGGGCGGCTCAGCGGCAGGGGGGCTGCAGTGTCTGTCATCGGGCCGTCTCCTCCGCCGGCAGCGGAAACAGGCCGGGCTCGTTCAGGATGCCGTCGAGATCGAGCGCCGCCAGCTTCGCCTGGATGCGCCTTGCATAGGCGGCGAGATAGGCCGCCCCATTGGCCTCGGGGCTCGCATTGCGCTGCAAGGCCTCGTCCAGCGCGGCCGGCTCCGGCGAAACCAGCGCCGCCTCATAGGCCTGCACCCGGCCGTAGAACATCTGGCCGATCTTCTTCATGCGCTTGGGCACCGCGATGTCGCTGACGCCGCCATTGCGAACGCCCAACTCGAGATAGGCGAAATTCGCGTCGACCAGATCCTGCGCCACATCATCCGCCGGCGCCGGCAGCTCGCGCAGGCGGCGCATGACGAGAAAGACATGCAGCGTCAGCGATTCGAAGCGGCCCTCGAAGCTGTCGGGCACGCCGCCCACGAGATAGAGCGCCGGCTGGCGCGACGCCTCGGCGATGCGGGCGAAGACCGCATCGACCGGCGCCGTCCTGCTCTCACGCTTGCCAAACCATCCGAACATGCTGCTGCAATCCCTGGCCGGCGGCGCGGAAGAGGTCCCTCGCCTTGCCAAAGCCATCCTCGGGCGTTACGCCAACCCTCACCCGTTTGACAAGCGGCTCGGGCCCCGGCCCATCGCCGCAGCGCCACTGGATGCCCTCCCCATGATCGCCGTCTCCCGCCGCACCGCCCTCATCGGCCTCCTCGCGACGACGTCCCTGGCGCTCGGCGCCTGCGGCCCCAATGCCGGCGGCTTCAAGCTCGCCACCTCGGCGGGGATGAACGAGGAGTTCAAGCGCGGCTTCGTCGCCGACGAGGCGCTGATCGCGCAGGTCAAGGTCGGGATGGACGTGCAGCAGGTGCTGTCGATCCTCGGCACGCCCTCGACGACCTCGACCGTCGGCAATCGCACTTTCTACTACATCAGTCAGACCGTGCGCCGGCGCTTCCAGTTCCAAGACCTCTCGGTCGTCGACCAGACGGTGCTGGTGATCTATTTCAATAAGGGCTTCAAGGTCGAGCGCATCGCCAATTACGGCCTGCAGGACGGCGTGATCTTCGACTTCATCAGCCGCACCACCGCCACCGGCGGCGAGGAGCAGAGCTTCCTGCGCAACCTCTTCCGCGGCGTGACACGCTTCAACCCGCTGGGGGCATGAGCGTCTTCCACCGGGCCTGACGAGACAAAACCCGCGGCGGGCGCCGCGGGTTTTTTGTTGCCGTCGGTTCAAGCTGTGGCGCGGCGGCGACCCGGCCATGTCATCGCCAGAACGCCGCCGACAATCAGGACGAGGCCGGCCCAGGCTGTGGACGCCAGGCTCTCGCCGAGGAAGACCATGCCGATCACCACACCGGTGGGCACCCGCAGATAGGCCACCGACGTCGTCGCGACCGAGCCCAGCCGGGCGATCAGGCGGAAATAGATCACGAAGGCGAGCGCGGTCGAAACGACCGAGAGCGCGAGCAGCGCCTGGATCGAGGCGAGCGAGGGCGCCAAGGTCCAAGGCCGGTCGACGGCGAGGCTGAGCGGGATCAGGAGCGCTGCCCCGCAAATGAGCGAGCCAGCGGCCGGCATGATCGGGTCCAGCCCCTTGAAGTGGCGCCCGAACAGCGCCGCACCGCCATAGCAGAGGCTGGCCGCGACAAGTGCGAGCTGGGCGGCGAGATCGGCTCCGAACCCCGCCATCGCCTCGCTGCCGACAATCAGCAGAGTGCCCGCCAGGCCCGAGGCGATGCCGACGAGCTTGATCGGCGACAGCCGCTCGCCGGTACCCGCCAGCAGGCCGAGGACCACGACGAAGATCGGGCTGGTCGAGCTCAGGATGGTCGCAAGCCCCGCCTCGACGCTGCGCTCCGCCCAGGCGATCAGCGTGAAGGGCAGGACGCTGTTGAGGCAGGCCTGGACGAGGAAGAGCCGCCAGGTCGCACGATCGCGCGGCAGCCGCAGGCCGCGCCAGCGGATCACCCCCAGCAGGATCGCCCCCGCCAGCAGCGTGCGCGCCGCGATCAACGTCACCGGCGGGATCGTCTCCACGCCAACCTTGATGAAGCTGTAGGAGCCGCCCCAGAGCGTGGCGAGGAGGAGAAGAAGGGCGAGATCGGTGAAGCGCCCTGCCCCGGAACGGGGTGCGGCAGCGGTGGACGGGGTCATGTGAGGTCTCCTGTGATGGAGACGTCATGCCCGCCGGCACACGCGCTGGCTTGCGGGAACGCTACGGGCGCGGCCGAAGGTTGCCAGGGCCACCCGGTCGCACGCAACGAGAAACCCCGCGGATCGCTCCGCGGGGTCGATGTTTGTCGCGAAGGCTGCCCGGCTCAGCTGTGAGCCAGGATCGCCAGAAGCAGCAGCGCGATGATGTTGGTGATCTTGATCGCCGGGTTCACGGCGGGGCCCGCCGTGTCCTTGTAGGGGTCGCCGACGGTGTCGCCGGTGACCGAAGCCTTGTGCGCGTCGGAGCCCTTCATGTGGCGCACGCCGTCCTTGTCGACGAAGCCGTCCTCGAAGGACTTCTTGGCGTTGTCCCAGGCGCCGCCGCCCGAGGTCATCGAGATCGCGACGAAGATGCCGGTGACGATGACGCCCATCAGCATGGCGCCGACGGCCGCGAAGGCCTGGTTCTTGCCGGCGATGGCGTTGATCGCGAAGAAGGTCACGATCGGGGCCAGAACCGGGAGCAGCGAGGGCACGATCATCTCCTTGATCGCGGCCTTGGTCAGGAGATCGACGGCCCGCGCGTAGTCGGGCCGCTCGGTGCCGTCCATGATGCCCGGCTTCTCCTTGAACTGGCGCCGGACCTCCTCGACGACGGAGCCCGCCGCGCGCCCCACCGCCGTCATGCCCATGCCGGCGAAGAGGAAGGGGATCAGGCCGCCGAGCAGCAGACCGACGACGACATAGGGGTTGGACAGCGAGAAATCGACGACCACGCCCTTGAAGTACTGGAACGAGGTCGATCCCGCCTTGTTGGCCTCGGCGACGAAGAAGTTGAGGTCCGAGGTGTAGGCCGCGAAGAGCACCAGCGCGCCGAGGCCCGCCGAGCCGATCGCATAACCCTTGGTGATCGCCTTGGTGGTGTTGCCGACGGCGTCGAGCGCGTCGGTGGAGTGGCGGACCTCCTTGGGCAGGCCGGCCATCTCGGCAATGCCGCCGGCATTGTCAGTGACCGGCCCGAAGGCGTCGAGCGCCACGACGACGCCCGCCAGCGCCAGCATGGCGGTGGTGGCAATCGCGATGCCGAAGAGACCGGCGAGGCCATAGGAGACGATGATGCCGGCGATGATCACGATCGTCGGCAGCGCGGTGGATTCCAGGGAGACCGCGAGGCCCTGGATGACGTTGGTGCCGTGGCCGGTGACCGAGGCCTGGGCGATCGAGACGACCGGGCGCTTGCCCGTGCCGGTGTAGTATTCGGTGATCACGACGATCAGCAGCGTGACGGCGAGGCCGACCAGCGCGCAGGCGAAGAGCCCGCCCGAGGTGAAGGTGACGCCCTGCACCGTCGTGAAGGAGGCCGCGAAGCCCCCGAACATCAGATAGTTGACGGCCGCGATCGCGCCGATCGAGAGCACGCCGGCGGCGATGAAGCCCTTGTAGAGCGCGCCCATGATCGACTGGTTGGCACCGAGCTTGACGAAGAAGGTGCCGATGATCGAGGTCACGATGCAGGCTGCGCCGATCGCCATCGGGTAGAGCATCATCGTGCCGAGCGTCGCCTGGCCGGCGAAGAAGATCGCGGCCAGAACCATCGTGGCGACCAGCGTCACCGCATAGGTCTCGAACAGGTCGGCCGCCATGCCGGCACAGTCGCCGACATTGTCGCCCACGTTATCGGCGATGGTGGCCGGATTGCGCGGGTCGTCCTCGGGAATCCCGGCCTCGACCTTGCCGACGAGGTCGGCGCCGACATCGGCGCCCTTGGTGAAGATGCCGCCGCCGAGACGGGCGAAGATCGAGATCAGCGAGGCGCCGAGGCCGAGCGCCACCAGCGAATCGATGACGACGCGGCTCGAGGGCGAAAAGCCGAGCATCGAGGTCAGGACGCCGTAATAGACGGCGACGCCGAGCAGGGCGAGGCCGGCGACCAGCATGCCGGTGACGGCACCGGCCTTGAAGGCGACGTCGAGCCCCTCGCCGAGCGACTGCATGGCGGCCTGGGCGGTGCGGACATTGGCCCGCACCGAGACGTTCATGCCGATGAAGCCGGCCATGCCCGACAGCACGGCGCCGATCAGGAAGCCGATCGCAACCCACTGCCCCAGCAGATAGGCGAGCGCGACGAAGAGCACGACACCGACCATGCCAATGGTGATGTATTGCCGCTTCAGATAGGCCTGAGCCCCCTCGGCGACCGCCGCTGCGATCTCCTGCATGCGCTGGTTGCCGGCATCTCGCTTCATGACGTCGGCATAGGCCCAGACGCCATAGGCGATCGATAATGCACTTAAGACGATGATGATAAGCAGGGCTGACATTCCGTTTCCTGACCTTGAGCTTCCGACCGAGCGGGAGCGCTGTCGCTCCTCATTTGCCGCTTTGGACGCCAGGCTCAGGAAAATCGGGCCGAAAGACTTGTCGGCTCGCTTTGCGTCGCCAGTGTCAGGCGAATTTGTGGCAAGTTTTGCAGGGAAGCGCAAACCTGTCCGGGGATTCGCGACCAGATGATTGCGGGGGCGCCATGACAGCTTCGAGACCGGCGACGAAGGCGGGGTCCGGGTCGGTGGCCGCCCCGGCCGCGCCCTATCCCTGGCCGGCCGGAAAGACCTCCGCCGCCTGGATCAGCATCGATGTCGACGCCGACACGCCGCTGCTCTGGCGCGAGCGCAATCAGGCGGATTCAGGCTATCTTTCCGAGCGCGAGCAGCGGCAATACGGGCTGCGGGCGGGGCTGCGGCATCTGCTGCAGATCCTGGCGCGCCATGAGGTGCGGGCGACCTTCTTCGTGCCGGGGCTGATCGCCGAGCGCCAGCCCGCGCTCCTGCCGGACCTTGTTGCCGCCGGCCATGAGGTCGGGCTGCACGGCTTCGCACATGAAGCGACGCGCGAGATCTCGACCGAGGCCTTCGGCGAGGCGCTCGACGCGTCGATCGCAATCTTCGTCGCGCAGACAGGCCAGCGTCCCGCCGGCTTCCGCGCGCCGGGATGGGAACTGACGCGGCCCATGCACGCCCTGCTGGGGGTACGGGGGCTCTACGACAGTTCCCTCGCTGGCTTGGAGCATCCCTATGATCTGGATGGGGTCACGGAACTGCCAGTGTCCTGGAGCCGCGAGGACACGACGCGTTTCAAGATGACCGGCCTCGACGCCCGCTGGCCGCCGACGAGCCCGGTCGTCATGCTGCAGGAATGGCTGTTCGACTGGGAGGCCTGCGCCGCCGCCGGCGGCCTGTTCACGCTGACGCTGCATGACTGGGTGTCGGGTCGCCCCGGCCCGGCTCGCGTCCTCGACCAGCTCCTCGCCCGCATCCGGCAGGACGAGACGGCCTGGATCAGCACTGGTGCGGACCTCGCGGCCCATCACCGTCAGCTGGCGCTGGATCGGCGGAGCGCGTTCTCCTCCGCGGGGGCTTGAACGCCTAGAGAGCCACGTCGCGGTTGACGTTCTTGTAGAGCAGGTAGCAGGCGTCGTCGAAGCCGGTCGGATAGAACTGCTGCGGGCAGTAGCCGCCCATCCAGATGAAATCCTGCGCCCAGATCTCGTGCCAGTCCTGCCCGAGGAAATAGAGCCCCTGCCCTTCCAGCATGTAGAGCCCGTGCTCCATGACATGGGTCTCGACATCCGGGAAACAGGTGCCCGACTTGAACCACATCAGGTTCATCTCGAAATCGAAACGCAGGTCGCCATAGGGCAGCAGGAACTGGAAGCCCCGCCCCTCCATGCCGGTGTGGTTGGTGACCGGGACCGCATCCTGATGGGACAGGATCGGCTCGGGTACGGCCAGCCCCGCCGCGGGCTCGTAGCGCTTGCGCAAGCCGAGAACGCGGACAGGCGCCGCGCTGTCGTTGCGCAGGCTGAACGACGTGCCCGGGGGCAGATAGGCGAAGCTGCCCTTCCCGAACGCGACGGGCGCGCCGTCCGCGACAGCGAAGGCGGCCTCGCCGGACAGCCCGTAGTAGAAATGCTGGATGCCGTCCTCGGCGAAGGGGGCACGCGTCCCGCCGCCCGGCTCGATCTCGAAGACATATTGCGCGAACTGCGCACCGAGCACGGGCGCGGCCAGAATGCGCACGATCGTGCGCTCCCAATGCGGCAGGCGGCTGACGAGCACGCCTTCCGGCGGCATGAAGGCGTAGTTGCGCGCCACCACGCCGCGGTTATGGCCGATCGCGCCGACGGCGGGCCTACCGGCCATCTGCGGCAGCTGGTGAGGACGCATCGGCTGTCTCCTATTGTTGCTGCGCGCCGGCCGGGATCAGGCTGGCTGGGCGCGCTGGCCCAAGGCCTGCCAGAGCACCAGCGCCATCGCCACGGCGACCGGGGGAAACACCAGCCAGTTCACGCTCTCCCAGCCGCCGGCATGGAGCAGCCCGCCCGACGAAAACGAGGCGATCGCGACCGAGCCGAAGACCAGGAAGTCGTTGGCGGCCTGGACCTTCACCCGCTCCTCCGGCCGGTAGCAGTCCGTCACCAACGCGGTGGCGCCAATGAAGCCGAAGTTCCAGCCGACGCCGAGCACGACCAGCGCGATCCAGAAATGCGCGACGCTGAGGCCGGTGAGCCCGATCACCGCCGCGAGCGCGGTGAGCAGCAACCCGGCGATGGTGACCTGGGCCTTGCCGAAGCGCGCGATCAGCCGGCCGGTGAAGAAGCTCGGCCCAAACATCGCCAGCACATGCCACTGGATGCCGAGCGCAGCATCGCCGACCGAATGGCCGCAGCCGACCATGGCAAGGGGCGCCGCCGTCATCACGAAGCTCATCAGCCCATAGGTCACCAGCGCAGCCGTCACCGAGGCGATGAATTTCGGCTGCCGCATGATCTCCGGAAGAGGCCGCCCGCCTGTCGTCCTGACCGGCGCGACCGGCGGCGCCCGAAGCTGCAGGATGACCAGCATCGCGATCAGCGCGAGGCAGCCCTGGGCCAGGAAGCTGGCGGCGAAGGGCGCGGCCGGCGTGAGATCGCGCGTCCAGTAAACCGATTGCGGGCCAATAACGCCGGCGGCGATGCCGCCGATCATGACCCAGGAGATGGCGCGCGGGCGGAAGCTCTCCGTGGCCGAGTCGGCTGCGGCAAAGCGATAGCTCTGGACGAAGGCGCCGTAGAGGCCGCAGGCGAAGGTTCCCAGGCAGAACAGCCAGAACAGCCGGGTGCTGGCGCCGGCCGCTGCCGTCGCAGCCGCGCTGGCGCCGATCAGCGCGCCCAGCAGATAGCCGTTGCGGCGGCCATGGCGGCGCATCAGCATGGCCGCGGGAATGACACCCACCGCAATGCCGAGCTGCATCAGGCTCACCGGCACGGTGGCGAAATGCTGGTCGACGACGAGCTGCGAGCCGACGATGCCGCCCAGCGAAATCACGATCGAGGGGCTGGCGCCACCGAGCGCCTGGGCGCAGGCGAGGACGACGGAGTTGCGCTTGGCGAGCGCGTCTGCGTCTGCGACCGGAACATGCTGGTTCATGACTTTGCCGTCCCTGCGAAGACGGCCCGGGGCCGGCTTCAGAAATGAGCGAAGGAGCCGGCCGCGAAGTCGCGGACCCGCCCCCCCTCACGATATGCGATGGCGCCCGTGGTGTCGGTCACCGTCCCGATGACGGTCAGCGCGATTCCCGCCGCCAGCGCCGCCTCGGCCAGAGCAGGAAATTCTCCCTGCGAAGCCGTGCAGAGAATTTCGTAGTCGTCTCCGCCGGTCCAGGCCAGTTCCGCCAGCGCAGGAGCGGCCATGATCGCAGCGCGCGCCGCCTCCGACATCGGCACGGCGTCGAGATCGACCTCGGCGCCCAACCCTGAGGCCTTCAGCAGCTTCGCGAGGTCGCCGACCAGCCCATCGGACACATCCATCGCGGCGGAGGCGTGAGCCTGCAGCGCGGCGGCGAGGCGCAGACGCGGCTGCGGATGGAGATAGCGATCGGCGAGATAGCCGCGGTCAGTCGGCGAGAGACTCTCCACCCAGGGCGGGGCGTCCGGGCCATGAACCTTCAGCCCAAGCGCGCCGTCGCCGATCGTGCCCGAAACGGCCAGGATATCGCCGGCCTTCGCGCCCGAGCGCGATACCATACGCCCTGCGGGGACGCTGCCGAAGGCTGTGATCGAGAGCGTCAGCGGTCCCGGCGTCGAGACAGTGTCGCCGCCGATCAGAGGGCAGGCCCCCTCGCCGGCGGCCTGCTGAAGCCCGGCTGCAAAACCGGCGAGCCAGCTATCGGCCCAGCCCTTCGGCAAAGCGAGCGTCAGCACGAACCCTTCGGGCTTTGCGCCCTTGGCGGCGAGATCGGAGAGATTCACCGCCAGCGCCTTGCGGGCGATCGAGCCCGGCGGATCGTCGGGGAAAAAATGCACGCCTGCGACCAGCGCATCGGCGGTGACGACGATCTCGTAGCCCCGGGCCGGCCGCAGCAGCCCAGCATCGTCGATCAGGCCCAGCCCGCCCGGCCCGGCGATCGGCGCGAAATAGCGGGCGATCAGCTCGAATTCGCCGGGGCGTTCCATGTCCGACATCCGAGCAGCCCTTTTCCACCTTCCAGCGTCATCCCGGACAAGCGGCGTAGCCGCGCCGATCCCGGATCCATTCCGGAGCCTGACCGATCGGCGCTCCGGAATGGATCCCGGGTCTCCCTTCGGTCGCCCGGGATGACCCGGGCGATGGAAAAGCCGTCACGCCGCAGGCGCGTCGAACTCGTCGGAACGGAAATCGCGGGCGAGCTTGTCGAGGACCGCGTTGACCATGCCGATTTCCTCGCCCTCGTAGAAGGCACGCGCAACCGCGACATATTCCGAGATGACGGCGCGGGCCGGGACATCCTTGCGGAAGGCGAGCTCGTAGGCGCCTGCCCGGAAGATGGCGCGCACGACGGCCTCGATCCGCTTCAGCGGCCAGCCGGAGGCGAGGGCCTCGTCCACCGAGCGGTCGACCAGGCGCTGTTCGCGCACGACGCCGCCGAGGAGGTCTCGGAAGAACGCAATCTCCGCCTTGGGCAGCTCGATGTCCTCGACCAGCTTGCCGATCCAGAACGCCTCGAACTCGGCCATGGCCTCGACCACGCCGCGCCCGCCGATCTCCATCTCATAGAGCGCCTGCACGACCGAGAGCCGCGCGCCGCGGCGCATCTCGGCCCGGTTGGATTCCGGCCGGCCCGATTCCGGACGGCTCATGTCGACTGCTCCCCGAGCGAGCGCTTGTAGCGCAGGACTGCAAGCGCGGCCTCCGCCGCGCCGCCGCCCTTGTCCATCTCCGAGCGGTTGGCGCGGGCCCAGGCCTGCGCCTCGTTCTCGACGGTGAGAATGCCATTGCCGAGCGGCAGCGCGAAGGCGACCGACAGGTCCATCAGCGCGCGCGAGCTTTCACCGGCGACGATGTCGTAATGGCCGGTCTCGCCGCGGATCACGGTGCCTAGCGCGACCACAGCCTCATACGGGTCGACCGCCTCGTCGGCGGCGCGCAGGCCGATAGACGATGGCCGAGGGGATTTCCAGAGCGCCGGGAACAGTGACGACATCGACGCGGCAGCCCGCCTTGTCGAGCACGGCGAGCGCGCCTTCCAGCAATTCGTCGGCGAGCGTGTCGTAGAAGCGCGCCTCGACCACGAGAACGCGTGCGCCGTCGAGATCGACGGCCGAAGTTGCGGCCGGTGCGGCCGAGGATTGCCGGGGTCCGGCCATGGTTCTTGTCCTATTCGAAACGATGAGGCCGCTGGTTAGACCTCCGCACGCGCCTCCGCAAGCCGCGCGGCATAGCGCGCCATCAGATCGACCTCGACATGGACGGGATCGCCCGCCTTGCGCTGCCCCCAGGTGGTGACCGCGAAGGAGTGCGGGATCAGCAGCACGGTGAAGACGTCGTCCGCGACGGTGTTGACCGTCAGCGAGGTGCCGTCGAGGCAGATCGAGCCTTTCGCCGCGATGAAGCGCGGCAGTCCCTGCGGCGCCCGGATATGGAAGCGCGCGGTCGCGCCCCAGGGCTCGTCGGGATCAGGCGCGATCGGCTCGATCGTCAGGATCTGGCCGACGCCATCGACATGGCCGGTGACGAGATGGCCGCCGAGTTCGTCCCCGACCTTGAGCGAGCGCTCGAGATTGATCGCGCTGCCGACCTCCCATTGGCCGACCAGCGTCTTGGCCAGCGTCTCGGCGGCCGCCTCGACCTGGAAGATGCAGCCGGGCTCGCCATCCGTGCGGGGCCGCAGGGCCGTCACCGTCAGGCAAACGCCGCCGCAGGCGATCGAGGCGCCGATCTCGATGCCATCCGCCTCATAGGGGCAGGCAATGGCCAGCCGCTTCAGGCTCGGGCCCTTGCGCTCGCTCTCGACGACGGTGCCGATGGCGGTAACGATGCCGGTGAACATCAGCCTGTCCTCACGAAATGCTCGAAGCGGTCCTGACCGATCAGGCCGGTCTCCGCAAGGCGGTACAGATCGGGGTCGGCCAGCGCCGCCGCAAGGGCCGGCCGTACCGCGACGACACCGGGCTGGCCGAGCGCGTTCGGAGAGGTCGAGACCACGACCTCGTCGAGCAACCCGGCGAGAGCGAGCTTTTCCGCCACGGTCGGCCCGCCTTCCGAGAAAACGCGGGTGATGCCGCGCGTGCCCAGCAGGGTGAGCGCCTCGGCGAGGTCGAGATGCCCCTGCGCGTCGGCCGAGACGCGCATCACCTCGACCCCGGCAGCGACCAGCGCCCTCTCGCGTTCGACCGGCGCCGTCTCGGCAGCCAGGACCCAGAGCGGGACCTCGGCCGCCGTCCGCACGAGTTGCGAGGCCACCGGCAGCCGCAATTGCGAATCCAGCACGACCCGCACCGGAGAGCGCTCTGCGAGGCCCGGCAGGCGCACGGTCAGAAGCGGATCGTCGGCCAACACCGACCCGATGCCGAGCATGATGGCGTCGTGATGAGCGCGCTGGAGATGGACCCAGCCATTCGCTGCCGGGCAGGAGACCGCGAGCCGCGAGCCGCCCGGCCCGCCGGCATAGCCGTCCGCCGTCCGGGCAATCTTGAAGGTCACCATCGGCCGGCCGCGCGTCACCCGCAGGACATGGCCGCGATGGGCGGCTTGCGCCTGCGCCTCCAGCACGCCGGTCGTCACCTCGATGCCGGCCGTCCGCAGCAGGGCGAAGCCCAGCCCCTGGAAGAGCGGGTTGGGATCGGCCATCGCCGCGACGACACGGCGGACGCCAGCGAGGATCGTGCGCTCGACGCACGGCGTCGCGGCGCGGATGGTTCGATGCGAGCAGGGTTCGAGCGTCACATAGAGCGTGCCGCCGGCTGCGGCATTGGGGCCGGCACGGTCGAAGGCGTTGGCCTCGCCGTGCGGGCGCCCTCCCGGCTGGGTATGGCCGCGGGCGACGATGACCGGCCCGTCGGCGGTGTCCTGCGTCACCAGCGCGCCGACGCAGGGGTTCGGCCAGGTCGTGCCCTGCCCGCGCGCGCCGAAAGCCAGCGCATGGCGCATGAAGTCGCGGTCGATGGCGGCGCGGTCCGCGTGGGCCTCAGCCATCGGCCCGGGGCGGCGGCGGGACGGCCTCGCCCGCCTCCTCGTCACTGCTGAGCTGGCCGAGGATCGCCTCGAAATCGCGGGCCTCGCGGAAATTCTTGTAGACCGAGGCGAAGCGGACATAGGCGACGTCGTCGAGCGCCTTCAGCCCCTCCATCACCAGCTCGCCGATGGCCGAGCTGGCGATCTCGCCCTCCCCCGAGCTTTCGAGCTGACGCACGATGCCGTTGACCATGCGCTCGATGCGCTCAGGCGCGACGGCGCGCTTGCGCAACGCCACCTCGATCGACGTCTGCAGCTTGTCGCGGTCGAACACCGTGCGCCGTCCCGAGCGCTTGACCACCGTCAGCTCGCGCAGTTGCACCCGCTCGAAGGTGGTGAAGCGGCCGCCGCAATCGGGGCAGACGCGGCGGCGGCGGATGGCGGCGGAATCGTCGGTCGGGCGCGAATCCTTCACCTGCGTGTCGAGGGAGCCGCAATAGGGACAGCGCATGGTGGGCCTTCAGTCCTCGTCAGAGCTCTTCGCGGGCCAAAGCGGCCCTTAGATTGGCGGTAGACCAGGATGGCCATCCTGTTCCGGCGAAGTCGCGATCGTGAGACCAGATGTCAGCCTCCGCCAGCCAACCGAGCGCCAACACATGGGCATCGGCCGAACTCCCATTGCGGGAGGCGGGCGCCAGCATCAGCGTCTTCGCGGCCTCGGGGATGAGGCGTGAATACTCCGTCTCTGCGACAATCTTCAAATCAACAACCAACTTTGGAGCAAACAAAGCGGTCGGATGCCCGTCTTCGACCAGGCGCATCGCAACCTTGTCGATTTCGTCCACGGCGCGCTGGGAGATTGCCAAGAGGCGGTGCCGGGCCACGACAGCGAGAACATCCCCTCCGCGCAACCCCAGCGCGCAACTCAAGACGATGTTTGCATCGACGACCAATATGGCGGAAGGCGGTCTCACCTCAGACTTCGCGTTCTTCCAGCCACCGCTCCAATTCAGCTGTCTGTTCGACCGTGCGGTCCTTCGTCAGATCGCGCACAGTCTTCAGCAGCTCCGCAACCTGAGCCGCGCGCTCCGACCCGCTAGGGTCGATGACCGCGTCGATCGAGGCGCCTCTCTGCGAAAACGTGTCCGGAAGCGAAACCGCGCCAGCCGCAGCGAGCCGGCGCAGTTCCTCGATTGTGATCGTCGTCATGATCAACCCTCGTCTGTGGTCATCATACCACGATCTGGCAACGAGAGGCAGGTCCCTCAATAGATCGGGAAGCGTCCGGTCAGCTCGTGGACTTTCGCCTTGACCGCCTGCTCGACGGCGGCGTTGCCCTCCTCGCCGTTCTGGCTGAGGCCGTCCAGGACCTCGGCGATCAGCTCGCCGACCTTCTTGAACTCGGCGACACCGAAGCCGCGCGAGGTCGCGGCAGGCGTGCCCAGCCGGATGCCGGAGGTGACCATCGGCTTCTCGGGGTCGAAGGGGATGCCGTTCTTGTTGCAGGTGATGTGAGCGCGGCCGAGCGCGATCTCGGCGGCCTTGCCGGTAACCTTCTTGGAGCGCAGGTCGACCAGCATCAGGTGGTTGTCGGTGCCGCCGGTAACCAAGTCGAAGCCCTTGGTCTTGAGCGTGTCGGCGAGCGCCTTGGCGTTCTCGACGACGGCGCGGGCGTAGATCTTGAACTCCGGCTGCAGCGCCTCCTGGAAGGCGACCGCCTTGGCGGCGATGACATGCATCAGCGGCCCGCCCTGGATGCCCGGGAAGATGGCCGAGTTGAACTTCTTCGCCAGCGCCTCGTCATTGGTCAGGATCATGCCGCCGCGCGGGCCGCGCAGGGTCTTGTGCGTGGTCGTGGTCGCGACATGGGCGTGGGGGAACGGCGACGGATGCGAGCCGCCCGCAACGAGGCCGGCGAAATGCGCCATGTCGACGAAGAGATAGGCGCCGACCTCGTCGGCAATGGCGCGGAAGCGGGCGAAGTCCCAGTGGCGGGCATAGGCCGAGCCGCCGGCGACGATGACCTTGGGCTTGTGCTCGCGGGCGAGCCGCTCGAGCGCGTCATAGTCGATCAGCTGGTCGACGACGCAGACGCCATAGGACACGACGTTGAACCATTTGCCGGACTGGTTGACCGGCGCGCCATGGGTCAGGTGCCCGCCGGCGGCGAGGTCGAGGCCCATGAAGGTGTCGCCGGGCTGCATCAGCGCCATGAACACGGCCTGGTTGGCCTGGCTGCCGGAGTTGGGCTGGACGTTGGCGAAGCCGCAGCCGAAGAGCCGGCAGGCGCGCTCGATCGCCAGCTTCTCGGCGATGTCGACGAACTGGCAGCCGCCATAATAGCGCCGGCCCGGATATCCTTCCGCGTATTTGTTGGTCATCACCGAGCCTTGAGCCTCGAGCACGGCGCGGGAGACGATGTTCTCCGAGGCGATCAGCTCGATCTCGTCGCGCTGGCGGCTGAGCTCGAGGTCGATGGCGCGCGCGATCTCGGGGTCGGCATCGGCCAGCGAGGCGCCGAAGAACGAGTTCGAAAGGTGCTTTTCGGCGGCGGCGTCATGGCTCATGGCGAGGCTCCATCGGCGCTGGATCGTCGCATGGGCCGGACCGGGCCCCTGCGGTTGAATCAGTCTTGCGGAATCCGCGCTCGATCCCGCCATGGGCGGTCCCGTAGCACCCGCGGAGCCCCTTTCCAAGCGGGAAGCGGGTGACATGAGCGCGCGGGGAAGGCACAAGGGAGATCCCTCATCCACGGCAAGGAAACCGGATCCGGCATGCAGCAAAACACCGACGACGCCCCTTTCGCCAGGCGCTCCCCTCTGGGCGCCTTCCTGAAAAGCGAGGCCGCCGGCGGCGTGCTGCTCATGGTCTCCGCAGCGCTGGCGCTGGTCATCGCCAATTCACCGGTCGCACCGCTCTATTTCTCGGTGCTGGGAAGTTATGTCGCGGGCCTCAGCATCCTGCACTGGATCAACGATGCGCTGATGGCGGTGTTCTTCCTGCTCGTCGGGCTGGAGATCAAGCGCGAGTTCCTCGAAGGGCAGCTCTCGAGCTGGTCGCGCCGGGCGCTTCCCGGCATCGCGGCGCTGGGAGGCATGGTCGTGCCGGCGCTGATCTATCTGGCGCTGACGCGGGGCGACCCGGTCGCCATGCGCGGCTGGGCGATCCCCGCCGCCACCGACATCGCCTTTGCGCTCGGCGTGCTCGCTTTGCTGGGCTCGCGCGTGCCCGTCTCGCTCAAGATCTTTCTGACGGCGCTGGCGATCATTGACGATCTCGGCGCGGTCGTGATCATCGCGCTGTTCTACACCAGCAACCTGTCACTGCCGATGCTGGGGCTGGCGGGCGCCTGCATCGTCGGGCTCGTCGTGCTCAACCGCCTGCATGTGACGAAGCTCTGGGCCTATCTCGCGCTCGGCGCCCTGCTCTGGTTCTTCGTGCTCAAATCCGGCGTCCACGCGACGCTGGCGGGCGTCGCGCTGGCGCTGACGATCCCGATCGGGGACGGCAGCGACAGCGACGAGCCGGAGCACTCGCCCCTGCACACGCTGGAGCATGTGCTGCACCCCTGGGTCGCCTTCCTGATCGTGCCGATCTTCGGCTTCGCCAATGCGGGCGTGTCTTTCACCGGCATGACGCCCGCCACCGCGCTCGCGCCCGTGCCGCTCGGGATCGCGCTCGGCCTCTTCGTCGGCAAGCAGATCGGCGTGTTCGGCTTCTCCTGGCTCTCGATCAAGGCGGGGCTGGCCCTGATGCCGGCGCAGGCCAACTACACGCAGCTCTATGGCGTCGCCCTGCTCTGCGGCATCGGCTTCACCATGAGCCTGTTCATCGGGGCGCTCGCCTTCCCGGAGAACCCGGAACTGGGCGACGCGACCAAGATCGGCGTGCTGCTGGGCTCCGTGGTCTCGGCAGTGGCAGGCGCAGCGGTGCTGCGCCTCGCAGGCCGCGGAAGAGCGCCGGAGCGGCGGGCAGAGTGAAGAGGGCGTGGGCGCGCCTTACCCCTCCTGGCGCGCCCCTTCGTCTATGCTCGCGGTGAGGCGGTCTCTGGCGTTGTTTCTCGGGATTGCATGAGAGGGGCGCGACTGGAGTGAGGTACGCAAGGTCTGCAACCGACCGGTTGCGGACGCAATTTGCCGTGCCAAAACGTTGGCTTGCGTGTCTGGAGGGATAAATGGGGTTACAGCGGCTACGTTTGGACGATTGCGAGGTCTTGGTGAAGACAGGCATTCGATCAAGGCAGATTCTATGGCCCAAAAATGCGCCGGGTGCTCAAGCGACCATAACGCACGTCACGATGGAGCCCGGCTCAATTTCGCGCCGACACACCCATCCAACGTCAGAGCAGACTTGGATTGTCGAGCAAGGCGAAGGCGTTCTTCTGCTCGAAAATGGCAGAACCGAAAAGTTGGCCGCAGGGGATGTCGTTCGCACTCCTGCTGGGGAAACCCATGGAGTGGAGAACACAGGTTCGGTGCCACTGGTCTACCTTGCAGTTACGACACCACCCCAAGATTTTACGGGCGCGTATAGCTCGACGCAGCCTGCAAGCGGCAGCTAAAGACCCATTGCAGAAGGCCCGGAGTTGGCAAATCGCAACTAAATGTTCAGCTCAGTTGAACCAAGAAGCCCAGTATCGAAATGAACGCTGGCGGTCAGCCGTGATTGCTCCTGACGTTGTCGACACGGGCCGCACGATGGCTCTTGTTGGCTTCGCTCTTTTTATCGTCGGCTTCCCGTTTTTCTTAGGATTAGCGGAGGCATCGTTCAGATCGGCGCTTCTCATTGCCTCGTGCTACTTGGGCTTGTCCCTTGTCGTTTCAGCCGTATTCGCGTGGTCGTCTCAAACCGGACAGGGCCTCGCCTTCGCAATCCTGCTCATACCAGCATACTTGGCCATGTCGGCAGCGGCTTGGTGCGCTGGGCGCTCGATGGATTGGCTTATTCGCCGCTGGCGGGGCTGAGAAGCTAAGCTCGCTGCATCAACGTTCGCATCGGGTCCAGTCGCGAGTGCGCCCGAACAGAACTGGAGCTAGTGGCTGCTTCCGACCCGTTGCGGACGTTGACCGAGTTAGGCCAGATTGCGCCGATTATCGTTGGTGGCGGAAAAAATGCACATCGCAAAATCTTATGCTGTTGCGGCGGCGTTGTTCGTCATTCTTTCGACGGGTGCGGCTGCGCAGAAGGCTCACGATGTCGATGCCCTCGGCTGTTGGGAAACTGAAATGAGGACAGTGCCGCGCCAAGGAGGTTTCTATGCCGCATTTTGCTTCCTCAGAGGCGGGCTCCTCTCCGGAGGAGAACTCCATGGTGTTTCGAGCAGCAGCATCGAAGACGGGTGGCGGCGCTTAGACCTGACGCGTGTCGTGGTCGGCGGCAAGACCTGTTCGCTGAAGCGCTCGCGCGACGGAGCGACGCTGCAAATTTCTGGGTGCCCGAAATACGCGCGCGAATGGTCCAAAGCAGACCCGCAGATGGTGCTGCCCCCTTCTCCGTAGCCGTATCCCCATCCGACCCATAGCGGCCATGGTTGCTGTCCGAAAGGTCAGTCGAGGATCGGCGCAGGCGTGCGGGTCGGTTCGGTATTCCAAGATGCAATTGCGACCCGAGATTTCGGCCTCGTCACGCAGGCCTCATAGTGCTGCCCTTCGGCCCCGACGCCCCGATCGAAATGGAGGAAGTGCGCCTGGCCTTGCTCGTCAGTGAAGGCGACAAGCATCTCGAACTCTTCCACCGGAGCGGCACGCCAACCAAGGGATCTGGAAAGGCGTTGGCGGTCTGGCGCGGTTACGGTAGCGCCGAGCGAGAGCAGCCGCTCTACGGGGCGGGTGAAGCCTCCGAACAGACAAGCGCTTCGCCACGCACCGCCATTAACTGGAGCAAGGTCGATGATCGCCCAGTCCTCTCCGGCAGAGAACGCTTTTGCGGCCCGTTCGAATTGCGAAGCGAAGGGTCCGTAGTCTGGATGGTCGCGGTCGAAAACGGGGACGAGGCTGGAACATGACCGAGGCGGCTATGTCCAGGATGGCCGCTCCGATACAGCCAAGCAGCACTAGTAAGGAGGTGCGCAGTGCGGTCATGCGGATGCGATAACATAAATGCCCGCTCGCGGCTGTTAATGGACGCTCCCGACCCAAACCCGGCTCCATCGCTCGCGCAAACCCGCGTCACCCAACGAAAAACCCGCCGTCTCCGGCGGGTTTCCTTGTCTCGGACGGCTGGGAAAAAGCCGCTCAGATGTCCTGCTCGCCCTGGAGGGCGGCGACGGGGGCCGGGCCCAGCCCGTCCTTGTTGTAGATGTCGTCGCGGAACTGGACGCCGCCATCGGGCGTCGCCCAGGCGGTGACATAGACCCAGTAGCACGGCACCGGGTTGCTGATGCGGGCGTTGACGCGCTCGCCCGAGGCGATGACCTGGTCGATCTTGGCGCGGTCCCAGCCGGGTGTGTCCTTGAGCAGCCAGGCGATGTAGTCGCGCACGTTCTGGGACGCGCATGCAGCCCGAGGAAACGAAGCGGAAATCGTCGCCGAAGATGCCCTTGGCCGGGGTGTCGTGCATGTAGACGCCGTGCGGGCTGGGGATATTGATGCGCACGAAGCCCAGCGAGTTGAACTCGCCGCCCGGGTCCTGCCGGAAGGTGTAGCGCGTCGCCTCGTCGGAATTCCAGTTGACGCGCTCGGGCGCGATCTCGCCGGACGGGCCGATGATGCGGATCTTGTTCTCGGTGAGGTAGGTCGGCTCCTTCCTCATCTTGGGGATGAGGTCCTTCTTGATGATTGAAGCCGGCACCGTCCAGGTCGGATTGAAGTTGACCTCGGGGATCTTGGTCGAGAGCAGCGGCGACTGGCGGTCGATCTTGCCGACGCCAGCGGCGTGACGCGTCGCGACCTGGCCGTTCTCGACCGTCTCCACCATCGCGGCCGGGATGTTCGCGACGACGTAGCGGTTGCCGAGATTGCCGGCCCAGGTGCGCAGACGCACCACATTGGTCTCTAGCTGGCGGATGCGACGGTCGATCGGCACGTTCAGCGCGGTGACGGTCGCGCGGTTGATCGCGCCCGTGGTCGAGAGACCGACGCGCGCCTGGAAATTGCGGACGCCCGCCTCGACATAGGAATCATAGATGTTGCTGGTGCCGGCGTTGGCGTCGAGATCGCCGGTGACGATCAGGCGCTGGCGCAGGGCGACGACGCCTGGTCCGCGCGAGCCGACCGCCATCTTGTCGTTGAGCTGGACGGGCTGCCAGCCACCGCGCGCCGCGAGATCGCGATAGGCGACGATCGCTGCTTCAGTCGCCTGGAGCGATTCCGGGGAGAGCATCGGCGTATGCGAGCGGGCCACCGCGTTGCGGGCGCCGGAATCATAGCTCTGGCGCCACTCCGCCTGCTGGGCGAAGGCCGGCACGGCCGTGGTGGCAGCGGCGCCCGAAAGCAGCGCCAGCACTGTCTCGCGGCGGGTCAGGCTCATCGTCGGCATCACATCCCTCTCGACATCGTTCACTGTGCGGCCGTCGCGGCCTTGGACCGCCCGGGCGGGCAACCTCATGGCCGGCGAAGCTGCCTTAACACAATTAACGACGCGTGATGAGCGCGGCGATTTTAGGGCATGCCCGCATCCCGCAACATGCGGGGCACGATTGTGGCAGCGGCGCAACGCGTCGCCGCTCCCGGCCCGGAGGGCGGCAGCGGCGACGGCGTGGGCAGGGCGGTGAAGCGGGCGATGGCGCCCGATTCAGAGCTTGTAGCGGATCTGGTCGGTCCAGAAGCGCTCGAGGCGCAGCAGGGCGTTGTTCATCCGCTCGAAGTCGTCGGCCGCGATGCCGCCGATCTGCTCGACCGTGCGGACATGCTTGTCGTAGACGCCCTTCACGAGATTGTGCACCTCGGCGCCCTTCTCCGTCAGGCTGATGCGCACCGAGCGACGGTCGATCCGCGAGCGGGCATGGTGGAGGTAGCCGAGCTCGACCAGCTTCTTGACGTTATAGGAGACGTTCGAGCCGAGATAGTAGCCGCGCGTGCGCAGCTCGCTGGCCGACAGCTCGGCATCGCCGATGTTGTAGAGCAGCAGGGCCTGCACGCTGTTGACGTCGTCGCGGCCGCGCCGCTCGAACTCGTCCTTGATGACGTCGAGCAGGCGGCGATGCAGCCGCTCCACCAGCGTGAGGGACTCGAGGTAGAGAGGCTTCACCTTCAGGTCAGCCTCGTCAGACCTTTCGACAACCGAAGTCTTGACGCTCGCTTTCATGGTATATCCCGCCTGTTGACTGTCGGTCAGGATTGATCTCCCGATCCGCTTCTGAGAAACACCATAGGCGGGCCGGATGAAAACGAGTTTAAATATCAGGATGAATCGGGGATTTACCCCTTTGGGTGAATCCAAGATGAAGCCAGAAACGCTTAAGCTAAAGCGTTAGTTACCAGGACCCGCCGCAGTCGAGGCGTCCGGACCTCAGGAAGCCTCGTTCTCGGCCGCCCAGGTCGCGAGGAAATAGGCGAGAATCGCGGCGATATAGGCGCCGGTCAGCCAGGGCGTCATCGGCAGCAGGCGGGGGAAGAAGAAGGCCAGCAGCAGCTGGCTGATCGCCGCCAACAGCCAGAGTACGCCCCCCCAGGTCGAGGTCAGCCAGAGGCCCACCGCCGCGACGAGGTCAATCACCGCGAAATAGACCGTGATCGCCTGGAAGCTGAGCAGGCGGTTCTCGAAGGGCGGCTGGTTCTCGCCGCCGATGCCGAAGATGACCGCCCAGGCGAGCAGGCCCTTGGCGAGCCAGAGCACGGAGAGGATGCGCAGCATCCAGACCAGCAGGGTGCGCCAGCGCGTGGGGGCCGCCGCGACGCCGCCCGAGGCCTCGTCGCTGCGCTGGCCGCGCAGAACCTCGCCGTCCCCGCCCGGCATCAGGGCGCCAGCTTCAGTTCGGCGGCGCCGAGCGGCGCGAAATAGGCGGTGATGTCGGCCGGCACGACGTCGTCGAGCGTGGCCGGGCGCCAGCGCGGCGCCTGGTCCTTGTCGATCACGACGGCGCGGACGCCCTCGTAGAAATCATGGCCATGGGCGATGCGCGAGACGATGCGGAATTCCGTGCGCATCGCTTCGGCGAAAGCGAGTGTGGCGCCGCGGCGCATCTGCTCGAAGGCGATGGCGACGCTGGTCGGGGACTTCACCGCGAGCGTCTGGCGTAGCTTGCCGGCGAAGGCGCTGCCGCCGGCCGCGGCGGCCTCGATCCGGGCGATGATCTCGGGCAGAGTCGCGGCGCCGAAGCAGTCCGCGATCAGCCCGCGCTCCGGGGCGAGCCGGGGCTGGCCCGGATCATGGGTGAAGCCGGCGAGGATGTCGTCGAGCGCGCCACGGCGTGTCAGCGCGTCGGTAAGCTCCGCCATCCGCGCGCTCGGCACGGCATGGGTGGCGAGCCCGAGCGCCAGCGCATCGGCCGCGCCCACCCGGTCACCCGTCAGCGCGAGATAGATTCCGGCCGCATCCGGCAGGCGCGGCAGGGCGAAGGTCGCCCCGACATCGGGAAAGAAGCCGATACCGACTTCGGGCATGGCGAAGAGATAGCGCTCGCCCGCGATCCGGTGGCTGCCATGCAGCGAGATTCCGACGCCGCCGCCCATGACGATGCCGTCGATCAGCGCGACATAGGGTTTGGAATAGCTCTGGATGCGGGCGTTGAGGATGTATTCCTCACCCCAGAAGGCGAGCATCTCGTCATGCTGCCCGGCCTTGCCGAGATCGTGCAGGGTGCGGATGTCGCCGCCGGCGCAGAAGGCCTTCTCGCTGGTGCTGGTGACGATGACGCGCTCGACCGCGGGATCCTTCTCCCAGGCGTCGAGCGCGTTGGCGAGTTCGCGGACCATCGGAAGCGTGAGCGCGTTCAGCGCCTTCGGCCGGTCGAGCACGACCACGCCCGCCGCGCCGCGCCGCTCGCACTGGATCTCCGGGGTCTGCGACATGCGGCTGCTTTCCCTGCTGCGTCGGCCCGGTTCTGGGACGGGCCGGCGATGCTTGTCAACGCGCCCGGGCGCCCGACCGCTCGTGCGACCACAGCCCCTTTTTTGGAACCGTTCCGATGTGCTACGGTGATCGCGTCGGCCCTGCCGGCATCACCGAGCCGACGGAGGCCTCATTGGACACCCGGAACGTGCGGCCCTTCCCGGCGCCGCAGCTTCGCCCGGATACGGCCCCGGCCCTCGGCCTGACCCGGCGCATGCGGCGCAACCGCAAGGCGGAATGGTCGCGGCGGCTGGTGCGCGAAACGCGTCTCACGACAGACGACCTGATCTGGCCGCTCTTCCTGATGGATTCGACCGAAGCCCGGACGCCCGTCGCCTGGATGCCGGGCGTCGACCGGCTCAATATCGAGGAGGCGGTGCGCCAGGCGGCGCATGCGGCTTCGCTCGGCATTCCGGCGATCGCGCCCTTCCCCTTCGTCGACAAGGCGCTGCGCGACCCGACCGGCTCGGAAGCGCTCAACGCGCGCAACTTGATGTGCCGGGCCGTGCGCGCCATCAAGACGGAGGTGCCGCAGATCGGCATCATCTGCGACGCGGCGCTCGACCCCTACACCTCCCATGGCCATGACGGCGTGATGGATGGCGAGCGCATCCTCAACGATGCCAGCGTGGCGATCCTCGTCCAGCAGGCGCTGGCGCTCGCCGATGCCGGGGCCGACGTCATCGCCCCCTCCGACATGATGGACGGTCGCGTCGGCGCGATCCGCGCAGCGCTCGACGCATCGGGCCAGGAGGACGTGCAGATCATGGCCTATGCGGCCAAATATGCCTCTGCCTTCTACGGCCCGTTCCGCGACGCCATCGGCACCAATGCGACGCTGGTCGGCGACAAGCGCACCTACCAGATGGACCCCTGCAATTCGGACGAGGCCATCGCTGAGGTCGGGCTCGATCTCGATGAGGGCGCTGACATGGTGATGATCAAGCCCGGCCTGCCCTATCTCGACATCGTCGCACGGGTGAAGGACCATTTCCGGGTGCCGACCTTCGCCTACCAGGTCTCGGGCGAGTACGCGATGATCATGGCGGCGGCCGGCAATGGCTGGCTCGACGGCGAACGCGCGATGATGGAAAGCCTGACCGCCTTCAAGCGCGCCGGTGCCGACGGCGTGCTGACCTATTTCGCGCCGCAGGTGGCGCAGAAGCTCAAGGCCGCCGGCTGACGCTTCGCATCGTCGCACGTCATTGCAAGCGCAGCTTCGTAGCTGCGTTCCTTGTAATACGAATGGCACGCGGCCGCTTCTGCGTTACGTTGCGCGCCGCATGCGACCTCTCCTGCCGACGATTCTGCTCGTTCTCGCGCTCGGCGGCTGCAGCGAGCGCTTCGACACCGATCAGCAGCGGCTCTGCCGGCAGGCGATTCCCGCGCTCAACGCGCCGGGCACGCCGATCGCGATCGAGCGTGCGGGCGCGGGGCCGAGACCCGGAATCCTCCGCATCATCTATGTCGCCGGCCCGGCCGAGGGGCCGGTGCGCCGTCGCAGCATCGACTGTCTCTTCGCCGGGGAAGGCCAAGGCCTGCGGCCGGGCGCCCTGATCGGCGTCGCCTCGGACGGGCGTCCGATGAGCGATGCCAGCTTCTACCTGCTGCGCCGCTTCTATCTGGAGGACCGGCGCGACCCGCCTGCCGACCCCGGCGCGCCGCTGCCCCTCTGGCTCCCGGAATTGCCACCGGCGCTTGCCTATGGTCTGCAGCAGGGCGTGAGCGGCCTGCCCTCGGCGGCGATCTATGCCCTGCTCGCCTGCGCCTATGCCCTGATCTATGGCCTCAGCGGGCGCATCATCCTGAGCTTCGGCGAGTTCGCGGCGCTCGGCGCGACGGCCTCGGTGGTCGGTGCGGCACTGCTCGTCTCCGTCGCTGCGTCGACGCCGCTTGCGGGGCTCGGGGCTGCTTTCGTCGTCGCGATCCTCGTCGCCGCGCTGCATGGTTTCGCCATGGGGCGCGTCGTGCTGGGGCCACTGGCGCGCGGCCGCGGCCAGCAGGTGCTCATCGCCACCGTCGGGCTCGGGATCGCGCTGTCTGAATATCTTCGCCTCGTCCAGGGCACGGGGCTGCGCTGGCTGCCGCCGGTGCTCAACGAACCGATGGCGCTGGCGCGGGCCGGCAGCTTCGTCGTCACGGCGACACCGCTTTGGCTCGGTGTCGCGACCGCCGGTTTCGCGGCGACTCTGGGGCTGGTTCTGCTGATCGCGCGCTCGGCCTATGGGCGGCAGTGGCGCGCCGTGGCGGACGATGCCCGCACCGCCGCGCTGTTCGGCGTCGATGCGCGGGCAGTCCACGACAAGGCGCTGATCCTGGCCTGCGCCGCCAGCGGCATGGCCGGCGTTATCGTCACCGCCGTCTATGGCGGGATGGGTTTCGCCGGCGGCTTCACGCTCGGGCTGAAGGCGCTGATCGGCGCCATCCTCGGCGGCATCGGCACGCCGGCGGGCGCCGCGCTGGGTGGGCTTTGCATCGCCCTGTTCGAAGTGCTCTGGTCGGCGACGATGCCGCTCGAACAGCGCGATATCGCCGTCTATGCCCTGCTCGCCGTGGTCCTGATCCTGCGGCCGGGCGGTTTCTTCGGCGACGGCGCGCTGGCGCCGCGGCCGGTCTGAACGCCCTCCCTCGCCGTCTCGCCTTCGCCCTCCTTCCAGACACCGGACTCCCCATCATGAGCGAGCCCTTCTCCATCACACCGGCAGATATCGAGGCGGCGGCACGG
This sequence comes from Bosea sp. OAE506, assembly GCF_040546595.1. NCBI lineage: Bacteria > Pseudomonadati > Pseudomonadota > Alphaproteobacteria > Hyphomicrobiales > Alloboseaceae > Allobosea > Allobosea sp. OAE506. The sequence continues at coordinate 4,070,730 of NZ_JBEPOB010000001.1, forward strand.
CGCATCGAGGGCCATGTGTTGCGCACCCCGCTGGTGCCGGCGCCGCGCCTCTCCGACCTCACGGGCGCGACCGTGCTGGTCAAGCACGAGAACATGCAGGCGACGGCCTCCTTCAAGGAGCGCGGCGCGGTCAACAAGCTGCTGACACTGGACGATGACGAGCGGGAGCGCGGCGTCATCGCCATGTCGGCGGGCAACCACGCCCAGGCGGTGGCCTATCACGCCCGGCGCTTCGGCATTCCCGCGACGATCGTGATGCCGGAGACGACGCCGCTGGTGAAGGTCGAGAACACGCGCTCCCATGGCGCCCGCGTCGTGCTGCATGGCGAGACGCTGTACGAATCGGCGCAGAAGGCGCGGGAACTCGCCCAGGCAGAGGAACTGGTCTTCGTGCATCCCTATGACGATCCCGCCGTGATGGCGGGCCAGGGCACGATCGCGCGCGAGATGCTCGACGACGATCCCGAACTGGAGGTGCTCATCGTCCCGCTCGGCGGCGGCGGGCTGATGGCCGGCAATGCGGTGGCCGCCAAGGCGCTGAAGCCGTCGATCGAGCTGATCGGGGTGGAGGCGGCGCTCTACCCCTCCTTCTTCAACGCGATCAATGCCGACGACCTGCCCGTCGGCGGGCCGACGCTGGCCGAGGGCATCGCGGTCAAGACGGTCGGCGTCCAGACCCTGCCGATCGTCTCCAGCCTCGTTTCCGACATCGTGCTGGTCGGCGAGGACCTGATCGAGCGCGCGGTCTACGCTTACGCCAGTCTTCAGCACAGCCTGGCGGAGGGGGCCGGCGCGGCCGGGCTCGCCGCGATGCTGAAGGAGCCGGGGCGCTATGCCGGGCGCAAGGTCGGCCTGCTGCTCTGCGGCGGCAACATCGACACGCGCCTGCTGGCGGCGATCATGGTGCGCGAACTCGAGCGCGAGGACCGCATCGTGGCCTTCCGGCTGACGACCGCCGATCGGCCAGGCCTGCTCGGCAAGGTCGCGAGCCTGCTCGGCGAGCAGGGCGCCAACATCCTCGAGGTCAGCCATGGCCGGCTGTTCCTCGATGTGCCGGCCAAGGGTGTGACGCTCGACGTCACGGTGGAGACCCGCGGCAGCGCCCATTCCGCCACGATCGAGGCCGCCCTGCGCGAGAGCGGGTTTGCGCCCCATCGCGTGCTGCCGCGCGGGCTTGCCGGCCGCGACCTTGCGGAACCGGGACGCTGACCAAACATTGTGTGGAGGCCACACCGGCCCGACCGAGAACAGGACACGAATTCAGATGACCGACACCCGCTATGGCCAGCCCCCGATCGTCGCCGTGGGCGAGCGACCGGTCCAGGATGTCAGCGGCGTCCTGGGCTCGCGCATCTTCGCCTGGATCGGCGACATCATCGTGCTCGCCATCCTCGGCACGCTGGTCTGGTTCGCGCTCGGCGTGCTCGGCATCGTCACCTTCGGCGCGACCTGGCTGCTGATCCCGATCGCGACGGTCGCGACCGCGCTCGGCTATGCTGCGCTGACGATCGGCGGCCCGCGCCAGGCGACCTGGGGCATGCGGATGGCCGGCCTGCGCGTCGAGACTGCCACGGGCGGCCGGCCCGACGGGCTGGCGGCGGCGGTGCACGCGCTTTTGTTCTACGTCGCGGCCTCGACAGTGGCGCTGTGGGTGCTCGACATCCTCTGCGGCATCGTGCGCAGCGACCGGCGCCTCGCGCACGACCTGCTCACCGGGCTCGTGGTGGTGCGCGCCTAAGGGCGCGTCCTGCCCTTGTTGATACCGGCGCGGCTGCTACACTCCGCTTCGACCCCTACGCCGGAGCGAGCCTGACGTGACGCGCCCGTTGCGGGATGCCCCGCAATTCTACCTGACGTCGCCGACGCCGTGCCCCTATCTACCCGGGCGCGAGGAGCGCAAGGTCTTCACCCATCTCGTGGGCGCCCGCGCCCGCGACCTCAACGATGTGCTGAGCCATGGCGGCTTCCGCCGCTCGCAGAGCATCGCCTATCGCCCGGCTTGCGAGACCTGCCGGGCCTGCATTTCGGTGCGCGTCCTTGTCGACGATTTCCGGCCCTCGCGCGGCTTCCGGAAGGTGATGTCGCGCAACAGCGACCTGATCGGCGAATGGCTGCCGCCACGGCCCCGCTCGGAGCATTATTCCCTGTTCCGCACCTATCTCGACGAGCGCCACCCCGATGGCGGCATGGCGACGATGTCGGCGCTCGATTTTGCGATGATGGTCGAGGACACCCATGTCGAGACATCGCTGATCGAGTATCGCCGCCGCGGCCCCGACAGCGGCTTCACCGGGCGTGGTCAGGGCGACCTCTTCGCGATGGCGCTGACCGACCGGCTGAGCGACGGGCTCTCCATGGTGTATTCGGTGTTCGACCCGTCGCTGGAGGCGCGCTCGATCGGCACCTTCATGGTGCTGGACCATATCGAGCGGGCCCGGAAGCTGCGCCTGCCTTACGTCTATCTCGGCTACTGGGTCGATGGCTCGCCGAAGATGGCCTACAAGGAGCGCTTCCTGCCCCAGGAGCGCCTGCTGCCACAGGGCTGGGAACGCTTCGGCTGAACCGCAACGCCGCGCAGCGGGCCGTCCGGCCCTGACGCTGCGGCAATAGGTTTTGTTCATACCAATTTCCGACAATGGTTTGCGCGGGCGCGGTGCCGCGTCACATTGGACGCGGTCCTTCGGGGCCGGCCCGTCATGGGAAAGGCTTGGGGGCACCATGCTGCACTCGCTGTTCAAACTGGCCGCGGAGACCTCCTCCGACGCCCGGCACCGGCTGTTGCAGGCGGTCACGGACCTGTTTTTCTGCGACCCCGAGCCGACGGGTATGTCGAAGCACCACTATGGCGAGATCGCGCTGCGCGCCCTGCCCCATCTCGATCTGCAGGCGCGCCAGGGCTATGCCGACGAGGTCGCCGCGGAGCCGAACCTGCCGCGCAGCGTCGCCAATGCGCTCGCCGGCGATCCGGACGGCGAGGTCGCGCGGCTCGTCCTGCGGCTGTCTCCCGTGCTGACCGACCGAGACCTCGCCGCCATCGCGCTGAACCAGTCCCAGGCTCATCTCGCCGCCATCGCCGAGCGCGTCCGGCTGTCGGAGAACATCACCGACATCCTCGTCGAGCGCGGCGACACCCAGGTCCTCAAGACCGTGGGCGGCAATGAGGGCGCGGCCTTTACGGAAGAGGGTTTCGAGAAGCTGCTCGACCGCGGCCGCGAGGAGGCTGCGATCCCGCTGGCCGTCGTCGTCCGGTCCGATCTCAGCGAGGTTCGCGCCGAGCGGGTGCTGCGCGTGCTGGCCGAGCTCGGCGAGCAGGGCGACGTCGACTTTGCCTCCGACAGCGAGGCGGCTGCGATCGCGCGGCTGGCACGGCGCCAGCGGCTCGAGGTCAACCAGCTCATCGCCGATCTCAAAAGCGGGACGCGCCCGCTCGACGAGGTCGTCGTGATGCTGGCCGAGGAAGACCGCGCCTACCACCTCGCGCAGGTGCTGGCCCGCGTCTCCGACATCGGCGTCGAGCAGGCCCTGCGCGCGCTGCTGCAGCGGGATGTCAGCGGCATCGCGCTGGCCTGTCGCGCGCTCGACATCGGCATCCCCGGCTTCGCGGGCGTGCTGGCGCTGCGGGCGCGGCGCCTGATGTTCGCCAACAAGGACACCGAGGAGGATCTGCGCCGCTACGCCCAGATCGACAGCGCCGCCGCCACGCGCGGGATGCGCTTCATCCGAATGAAGGCGCGCGTCGCCTGAGCGGCGGCGCAAGGCCGGTCGGGCGCTGTGCCCGCGCCCGACGACGATGCGCAATTGCCCGGTTCACGCACGGTCATCTTAATCATCGGTCAAACCCTGCGCGCTATGGTGAGCATCTCACCTGTCCCCGGATCGCCCAATGCTCAGCGAACTGTCCCGAATGCCTGCGGAAATGTCGTCGGACAGCCGGCGGCAACTGCTAAACGCGGTCACAGACCTGTTCCTGCTGGATGAGGCGCCCAACGAGGCGTCGCAGGCCCATTATGGCGAGATCGCGCTCAAATCGCTGCCGCATCTCGAAGCCGATGCCCGGCGCGACTATGCCGACCGCGTCGCCGAGACGCCGACACTGCCGCGCGACGTTGCGGTGACGCTCGCCTCCGATCCGGACGCGGATGTGGCGCGCCTCGTGCTCAAGCTTTCGCCGGTGCTGACCGACACGGACCTTGCGGCGATCGCGGTGACGCAGTCGCAGCGCCATCTCGTGGCCATCGCCGAGCGCGCGCGTCTCTCCGAGAGCGTCACCGACATCCTGGTCGAGCGCGGCGACCGCGAGGTGCTGCACACCGTCAGCGCCAATGAGGGCGCGAGCCTCTCAGAGAAGGGCTTCGACCGGCTGATCGAGCGCGGCGGCCATGACGGCCAGATCAGCCTCGCGCTGTGCTCCCGCTCTGACCTGACGCCGAACCGCGCCGAGCGCGTGATGCGGATCGTCGAGCAGATGAGCGACGATGGCGGGCTCTGGAACAAGCCGGGCAGCGAGGCGCTGAGCCTCGCCCGCCAGGCCCGGCAGCAGCGGCTCGAGATCAAGCTGCTGATGGCCGATCTCGCCGCCGGCACACGCCCGCTGGACGAGATCGTCTCGATGCTGGCCGACGAGGACCGCGCCTTCCACCTCGCGCTGGTCTTCGCCCAGGTCGCCAGCCTCAGCACGGACCAGGCGCTGCGCGTGCTGATGCAGCGGGACGCGAGCGGCATTGCCGTCGCCTGCCGGGCACTCGGTGTCTCGACGGAGGCCTTCGGCGCCGTACTGCGGCTGCGCGGGCGGCGGATGATGTTCGCCAGGGCCGCGACCGAGGACGATCTGAAGGCCTATGCCGCGCTCGACCTCGCCACCGCAGAGCGGACGATGCGTTTCCTCAAGCTCAAGACCAAGCTGTCCTGACGCGCGCACGCGGCCACAAATCCGCGACATTCCGGCGGCCTCATGCTAGGCTCGAAATCGGGCCGGCTGCGATGAGGACCTGTTTGACCGTGAGAGTGCCGCTTCTCTCCGCCGCGATCGCCGGCGCCCTGCTCCTGCCGGGCGCGGCCCGTGCCCAGTCCTGGCTGCCCTTCGACGGCTTTGCGCCGCTGCCCTCCTTCGCCTGGTCGCAGCCGACGCTGGCACCTGGCGGCGTTCGCTGGGAGGGCTCCTATGCCCGCATCTCGACGGGTTTCAACGTCACCAGTTCGAAGCGCTTCGGCACCAGCGCCGGCCCGACCTTCGGGCTCGAGGCGGGTGTGATGAAGCGCGAGGGCAATTTCGTCTACGGCATCGTCGGCGCGCTCGACTACATGCCGAGCTTCGGTGGCGCAAACACGCCGGGCTTCGGTCAGGCGAGCTTCACGCGCGACTTCGCCGGCGCCTTCCAGATCAAGACGGGCGTCCTGGTGACGCCGGATGTGCTTGTTTACACCAAGGTCGGCATGGCCGCCGCCAACGAGACCTATCGCTACGGCGCCACGCCCTGGTCATCGCCGTTCTCGCGCAGTGACATCGCGGTTCGGCCCGAGGCACGCGCCGGCGTCGAATGGGCGGTGACCAACAACCTCACGCTCGGCCTCGAAGTCGGCGTCGTCGGCCAGAGCATCCGCTGAGAGTTTGATTCAGGCGGTTGCGGGAGTGATTCAGGCGATCGTCCCAAGCCGTTGACCACAGGCGTCATTGTCGGGCTTGACCCGAGAATCTCACGACCAGAGACCTCTGGTTTGCGATATGCTCGGATCGAGCCCGAGCATGACAGTGAGCGCCTAACCCCCGAACTTGTTGTTCTTCGGGAAGCCCTTGGGCGGCAGGCGGCCG